>DATKKD010000093.1:0-27140 GCA_035543435.1 Thermoplasmatota archaeon | reverse complement strand
AATCTGAGTTGTGAAAATGAGGATACCACCAGTGACGTTGACGGTGGTATAACTCGAATTGAATTGAAAACAAGCTTCAAAGAGATAATTTTTGTTTGATGTGAGACCATAGAGCGGCACGTCAACGAAATTGGTTATTGGACCAGCCGTGATACTAGTTTTTGCTGTGAAATTCCACTGGGTGCTCGATTGCTCTCTCCACTGAAACCATACTTTTCCTGGTAGGTACTTATTCGTAACGAAGTTGTAATACATTTTCAACACTGCATTATGCGGCCATACATCATGAGCTGGAAGTGTCTGCACGTAAGGTTGGTCACCTCGAACACCCTCTTGAACGAGACTTGACATAAGCATCGTGTTATCATCAGGACTAATTACCTGCACCGAGACTTCGAGGTTCCTTAAACTTGCGAAGCCAGGTGGCGTGAAAATCAAACTTTCACCAATGCTCCACTTTCCATCTCCATTGGAATCAACGAGACAATTGCCGACGAGAAGGGTATACCTGTTACCGCTGACCGTGATGACAATTTTTATATTTGGATTTATCGGAACACCGCCATTGTTTTGCAGATACACGTGATTATCATCAAGCGTCGCCACCATGTTTGTGGATGAAACGTGAGACATGCTGGAGGGACTGGTTGCATTATGCAGCACCAAAAGATAGACAATTGACAAGAGGGCGATGGAGATAGAAAGCAGAAGGATTGCCCCCATGATTTCTGATACTCCTACACGATCGTTATGGAAAGAAATTTTAATTCGTTTCATTCTTTTTAATAGGATTATTTTTTTATGGATGTTCATATTTCCTACCTTTATTTCATTCTCTAAGGCTTAAGCGTGTTGTAATGATTTAATATTTCATCGTCTCTTAGATGGGTGCTGTAGACAGCGAACTCATCGTAAATGCCACTGAACCCTCCAAAGATGAGATTATTTGCAGTGCTTATGATGTTGCTATTACATGCGACTGAGGTGTTTGTGAGATTATTGAAGAACTTTATTGTTGCATGGTCGTAGGTTAATACAAGGTAGTTCCAACCATGATGAAGAGGAAGCGTGAGAGTCTTTACACCGCTCGTGGTCGTGAGCGTTGCCACAAAGGCCGTATCATTTCCTTGAATGGCGTAGGATCCAGCTTTCGAAATAATATTGTGTAATGTTTTTGTCGCGTCACCATTTAGGATATCGATTGTTTCAATGTATCCGTCATCATACACTCCCTGGTAACAGACCGCGATGAGGTGATTATTGATATTAACCGCACAAGGGAGAATAACTGCGCTGGAGAAAAGGGGTAATGTGAAATCAAGATAGCTGTTCGTGACTGTTCGATAAATCGACCCATTCGTGGCGATACGCATCGTACTGACATACCCAGTGTATGAGGGAACCGTGTAGACTAACCGATAAATATCTCCGATCATGGGGCTGAGAATTTGGCTATGAGCAAAATCCCATCCGGTGTCTGTATACGAACTCACGGAATCTGTTTTTTTTATCAGAGTCCCGTTCGATGAAATATTAATTGTATCAATGAGGCGATATACCCGATAGGGGCTTGCTGTGTATGAGTTTGAGTACGCGATTGCGTAGATGTTTTTATTGACATTGATAAGGTTCGGCCTGCTGCACCCGTAGGCATTAAACGTGAAGTTCGCAAGAGGGATTTGATTGAAATGTCCGGTATTGTCGATAAAAATAATCATGATTTTTGCCATGCCTGAATGTCCAGCAGCCCAGTTGTCATATCCGAACAGCAATGCGTACAGATTAGAGCTTCCATACACCGGGAGGAGATTCGTATATTCATCATACTGCGCTACAGACGAAAAATAAGCGTTCATTGACAAGTTGTCGACGGCAACGATTTTCCCATTCGCTATCACTTTAAACGTCGTGATGAAATCACTTTTGCTTGTGTGATTTGTTAAATGATAGGAAATCGCATAAAAATTGGGGTTTACATTGCAAATACTTGGTGAACAATAATTCGTATAGCCTGCGTGAGTAATATTATACGAATCCATGATGGTATGATTGATCGATCCGTCATCTGCGATGTACACGGTTTTTACCGTGACAGCGGGATTCCCCCAGTTGTCAAATACTATCATATAGATATGATTCGTTACAGGCCAAATTTTAATGCTTAGTCCTGGGTAAATCTCGGGCATTCCAATGTTCAAGGTGTCAATAAAGTGGTTATCGATTTTTCCCCCATTCGAAATATGAATTGTGCGTAGAGTAATGTTACCGAAGACAGCTCTCCTACTCGCGACCGCGTAGACATCATTGGCTATGTGAATCATGTCAGGTTCGCAGAAATCCACAGGGCCTAATGGGGCATAGTCGAATTTTTTCTTAACAATAGAACCATTCGTATAAATCTTAATAGTTACGAGAAGACCATTATTATAATCGTACCCGTACCAATTTGTCCCACCTGTGTAACTGAAAAGTTTTTGGTACACTATTGCGTAGGTGTTCTGACTTTCGTTTACTTCGATAATCTTTGGACCATATACATAGATATATGAGTTGTACGGGTTAATCTCGTTTTCAACTGCGTATTTCCACGCACCATCATAGGTGTGATTGGTTATCACCCCTGCGTTTGAGATTTCAATTGTTTTTATCTCCTCCCTAGAGTTCGCAATACGGTAACTCACCGCAAAAATATTGCCCGTGATATGGATGATCCCAGGATCATTAAAGGAACTCCAATCCGCAGGGGGTAAGAGGTGGGCGTAACCTAATCCATTAAAAAATTTTCCTGTGTTTGTTAATTCGATGGTCCTGATGACGGCACCTTGAGTAGGAATCCCAGCGACATCCCCATAAAGGATCGCATAGATACTGTTGTTCACCTGTATTATACGTATTGGAATATCAGAGATGTTATCGACATCAAATTTATAGGTTACGAGATCGGGGGTGATGGTCCCGTCACTCTTGATTTTAACAGATCGGATTGCACCATCAGTATCAGAGTCTCGATAGGCGATAGAAAAATAGCTCCCATTCACATGGATAAGATCAAGGTATTTCATGATGCCAGCGGGTGTGAGTGTACTCGCATAATCATAAAATCCTACCTTTGGGGTGATTGTTAGCCCGTCGGGGCTAATACTTATGGTTTGTATTCGTCCGACATATCGATTCGTGACTGATAAATATGTTTGTAAAACGGAGTACGCGACCGCATAGTAATTTCCACTGGTGTAATTAATATCAGGATAGTTACAATTTACATTATCTAAAATGGTTTTTGCTTTTATTGCCTTATTGATCGACCCGTTTGAATAGATTTGAACGGTTGTCATATATAAATTATTGCTCGGGCCGGTGTAGACAATTGCATAAATATCTGCGCTAGCTTCGACCTTGATGATCCTTGGGCTAAGACATCTAGTTGACTCGAATTGAAGGATACCGAGCGTAGCTGTCGTTGCGTTTCTACTAATGTTACCGTCAGGAGAGATCTGGGTCGTGTACACATAACCACGTTGCTGCCAGTAGTCTCGTGAGACTACCGCAACGATATTCGAAGATATTTTTATCATGTCAGGCTCATTACATCCATAGTATTGGATGCCAAACATCGTACTGTTCTCGCGTACAATGTTAGTCGTTTTAAGCTCTGCTTTTGGTTCCGGCTTTACCCATGCCTCTATCGCTATTTCTGAGGTTGGCGATAGAGAGGAGGCATGGTTAATGATCACGTAATCATTGTAACCATCAAAACTCAGTGATCGATTATGCACGGAATCAGGTGGATCAAGTCTCTGGGCTGTCTGGGCCATGTTAGGAGGGAACAACGTTCCATTGTTTCCTCGGTTTGATGAATCAATAACAATCAATCCGGACAGTTCATCAAAATGCCATACTCCCATGGAGTAGCTATCTGTTTTAAACATATTGATAGAGCCTGTTTGGATGATCTTAACCAATGGATCTAAGGAAGAATTGTATTGAATCCTAGCTTGGAAGAGATACTGGGTGTTTTCTTGTAAACCCGTGAGAAGGTAACTATAGAACCCTTGCTTGTTGAGCACCTTGGTCCAAGGGGTAGTAGTCCAGGGAGCATTATTATCCAGGTCATACACGGATTTTTGTATGTACACGAAGCTAACATTTTTTATCCCTGTGTAATAAAAAAAGTTATAGCTCATATTGATTTTTGCGGTGTTTGTCGTTATAGCGTATGCGTTCAATGTGGTCGCAATCGGAATTACTGATTGAGATCCTGATTGGAGAATACCCCTCATAAAGACGGAATTACTCGCTTTATCGGTAATAATAATACTGATTTGCATTATCGGTAGATTTGGGTCGTTATAGGGGATAAAAATTTTTTCTCCGATGTCCCAAGCTCCATTCATTTTATATTTGGAATCCAACACATTACCAACGGTTGTCACCACTGGTGTCTCGGCAAACATAATTCTAATTTCAGCATCGAGAGGTATCGATTGACCTCCGTGATGCTCAAGGACAATCCCATTTCCTTCCACGTTTCCGATGATGTTCACAGATGGTGTCGGTTTTGAAAAAAATATTTGAGGGAGCGTAAAGGTGATAAATGATAACAAGACAAAAAGAGAAACAACAATCCCAATTAGAAGCAGGGTTCCGACGACCTCAGAAACCGCTTTTGCCTTTCGCTGATTTCGTCTGTCCCTACGAATAGTATCATCTATTGTTTTTTTCATTTTTTCTTTCATTGCATCAGAATCTCTTCTTTCGTGACTATCATTCTTTTTCTCATCAAATCATCACACATTACGGTGGAACATAAACACCTCTGCATATTTTGATTTCATCGAGAGACCCATACATTCCACCACCGATTATGAGATCATTGGTGTTCGTTTGTATTGCTCCTGTGCATGGGGTACTACTTCCAGCTTGCAGGACGTTGTTGATGTATAGTCTTAAAAATCCCAGGCCATAGGTGAAATCGATCTTAATCCAATTATCCAACGATACAGTTCCGGATACCGAGTAGGTGGTGTTCCCTATGCTCATCGTTCCAATAATCAAATCATTGCTCACTTGCAAGCCGAAGGCATTTCCTTTGTGGATAATCCATTTGGGTGTCCCAGTTAAAGAGATTTTTTCCATGGTGAAGAAACCATTCATTTCAGAACTTGTTGAACCATAACAAACAATCAATTCATTGGATGCACTGAACAGAGAAATTCCACTCACGTCTGAGGCGAAATGAGTCTTGTATTGATAAAGAGACAAAACAGAATCAGAAATGTTTCCTGTGTCGGTGATATTTACTGTCAATACGTACGCTTGATAATAATCACTGTCATTCCCTCCTGAAAACGCAAGAGCATATATTTCGTTGTCCACATGAATAATATTGATTTTAAAGGAGTATTCAACTGGGAGCAAAAGGGTATCCAGCGAGGAGTTCGTTATCTGACCGAACGTGTCGATGGAGACGGTCTGAAGAAATCCAGCCTTCAATTGATCGTTTGAATCAGCACCATACGCAATTGCATACACGTTGTTTGCAACAGGGGTCATTGCGGGCTCTAACCCAGGGGTCACCCCAAATTGATAGGTATCGACGAGCGGGGTGATAATGGATCCGTTGCTCAGGATCTTCACCGTTATGATGTATCCCATTCCAGCAGTGGCCCCGTATCCATTGTAGGTAATGGCATAAATCCCATTAGCAACACGCACAAGAGAGGTCTCGGAACAATAAGTATCATTAAATTTGAAGGTATCGATGACACCGGGTCCGATAGAGCCAAGCGCGTCAATTCTTATTGTAACGAGGTATCCAGTCGGCAACACCTGTGAGGTGGTGCCTCCAAATGAGAGTGCATAGATGTTCGATCCAATGTTCAGAATGTCAGATGATCTCCCATAGTATTCAGGAAAACTGAAGCTATCGATGCTATTGCTTATGGTCCCATTCTGATAAATGGCCATTGTTACGATATGATTGTCTGCTCCCGTTTGAGAATCAACCGCTCCATATATTACAGCGTAAATGTCATTACGGATTTGGATGATATGGGGTTCGTTTATATGAGGCACTATAATTGGTTTTGTATCAACCACACCTTGAAAAACACCATTATCAGTCATTCGAAATGTTGTCACGTACGCAGAGACATCATCATGATATGCGACAGCGTAAAGAGTGCTATCGATCTGAATGAGGTCCGGCTCAAAACAGTTGATACCGAGAATATCGGACACATTGTTTGCAGAAATTTCCGAGATTTTTCCTGGAAATTCTACCCCCGTTTTTGACACGTTCAGCCAAGATTCGACATACATTGTATCCGTGATATTAAATTTCGGATGATGGGGGACATCGACGAGATCGGAGTCTCCTTTCAACATCAATGACCCATTAATCTCACCTGTTCCACCTATCCCCGTAAACGTTGCTGTCTGAACGGTGCCATTACTGGTTGGGTTGATAGCGTCATGAGCGAGTGGTGATCCAGCTGGTTCATCAAGATGCCATAGACCTCGTACTGCCTGGTAAGTAAAAAAACGTAAGGGACCATCGAGGAAGGACCCTCCTGGATAATTCATTCTAGCCCAATACTCGTACTGTGTGCCACTCGAAAGTCCATTTAAGAGTAAACCATAAAACCCGTTGATAGCAAGGGGTGTTACTGTTGTTGAATTAGTGTACGGTCCTCCAGAAAGGCCGTAGGTAAATTTCAGATTCCCCGACGCAAAATTGCTTACATTAATAAAATTGTAAAACATCTTAATGGTCGCAGAAGTTTCTGTCACGTCTGTTGGCGCCAGTACCTGCGTATAGGGATTCATCATGGTAGTAATAATCTGTAGAGTCTTATCGAAAATGACACTATTTTTTTTACTATCGACAACAATACAAGTCACGTTTGGGTCTGAGATCCCGACAGGGATCGGATAGACGACTTGCTCACCTATGCTCCATTCGCCATCATTATTTTCATCAACCCAATAATTAAATTGATTCACCATGAAATTAAAACGAGCACCATCGATAATCATCGTTACTTTTGTCTGAGGACTGAGTGGGACACCGCCACGGTGTTCGATGACCACATCGTTATGAGCGATAAATCCAACCAAAAAAACGTTGGTGGGCGTCTCATCTGAATAATTGATCCAGGGGTTGAGGACCTCGAGCGCAATCGCAGAAAACATCGACACTGCTATGGTAACAAGAATCAAGGTACTTACAATCTCGGAAACCGCTTCCTCTTGACAATTACAACTCCTTGAGATCGTACCCTTTTTCATTTAAACTCCTAAGAGCAATTTAAATGAGAACCATGTTAACAAAACCATGATGAAGATGTGTTTTATGCTCGAAGAAAATTGTCCATCTTCAAATACCCCAGCAACCAGGGCGGACCCAAATGCTTGGACAAGGCATGCGAGATAAAAGACCCCAGTAATATCCTTTTGTGAAATGCCCCCTCCTCCGTGTCCCATGACTCCCGACAGGCCTTGGCTTCCATTCCCTCCCACCATGGCAGGAATAAAACTGGTGCAGAGGATTAAAACGATTGCAAGAAACACGAACATTCCTACATAAATAACGACCACGTAGGACGCCATGTTGGTCCTGCGTTCCGCTTCAAGCATTTTTATCTCACGGGCGTCTTTGGCTGCGACGTCAAGCACATCAGCGACGTTTCCTCCGCTGTTGCTCGCCTCAACAATCAAAGAGATCGTTCTCCTAATAGATTTTGTGTTCACACGCTTGGAGAATGCGATCAACGCTTCGGTTACACTGCCGCCCCAGGAGACCTGTTGGGATATCTTTTGAATTTCTGGTGTGAGAATTCCGTAGTTTCCCTTTGAGGCGAAGAGGATTGACTTGGTAAATGTCATCCCCGCTCGTCGAGACTCTGCGAGGTCGCGGATGAAGTCGGGAAAAATCGCGTCTATCTTTGCGATCCTCCGGGCGCGCATCGCTTCGTACATCCCGTAGAGTCCCGCGCCTGAGAGCAAGGCAAAGACAAAAAAGTCGACTGGCCCGATAAAGATGTTGAGGATGCCGAGCATCGAGATCACCGCAAGGATGATAAAAAGCGAGACCAGTATACCGGTGACGATGTAGACGATGAGTCTTGTGAATTGTCCGGTCAGAATGAGAGTTTTAACGAAACCGGTTTTTTGTAAATCGACAGATTTCGCGGTTTTTTCCATTGTTTACGCCTCCTGAGAGATTATACGGATGACCACTGCAAATCCTATGTGAATCAGAGGGACGACGAGCAGGATGAGAACATAGAGGAAAATCGCATTCCATTGGCCGCTGATGATCATCATGAGAGGAATAACAATGAGGAGTAGGAGAATTCCAGCGACCGCGGCTGTGACGTAACTTTCCGCCATAATGCCCAGGGTTTCCAGGAGTTGTTTTTGTGCGTTTCGATTTTCCCAGAGGTATTGATCCGCCTTATGCATAAAATAAGTCTTCAACGAGCCACCGGAAGTGACGGTCACGACCATTCCTTGAAGGAATTCTTTGAATTTCTGGGACGGCGTCCGTTCGATATTCGTTTTAATGGCGGTAATCACATCAAAACCGAGCAGACTGATATCACGATAGATCCATTCCGCTTCTTCTTTGATTGTCCCATAGATTTCCTGTTTCGAGAGGCTTTTAAAAATCTCAGTGGGCGTGACACCAGCAGACGACATCGCAGAGATAAAGTTAATCGCATAAGCGAGGTTGATATCGATCTTTTTTTTGCGAGTTTTTCCCCGGCTTTTTGGTAACTGAATCAACATCATGTAGGTCATAACACTAATGAGAACGGGTACAAGCAGCAGAAATATCATTAGCCCAATCCCTAACGTTACGTGCATCAAAGGTAGCAGGAAAAAGATGAGTACCAAAAAAAAACCAAAGCAACCGAGAAAGATAATCAGTGTGCTCAGGATAACATAGGAAAGATAAGCTCCCGCGCGTATCTCCATATGAGCAGAGGCCAGGTTTTTCTGGAGATGTTCATTCGCCTGTTTCTCACTAAATTGCCCCAACCATTTGTATCCCATTCGTTGATACTTTGTGAGTGTCATTTTTTCCCATCCTAGTAAATCTCATTACGGTTTTTTATTTCCACTCTGTTTTGAGGGATCTTCTTTTACTGACATTATATCGTCAATGGAGGTGCCGAGGTCATTGACCTCATGCAAAGGTGTCGTTTTTTCTTTGGGAGGAGAGGCGACCTGTGCGGTTGTATCTTTTTTTTCTTTCCTTATTTTTTCTATAAATTCGCCTGGCGTTTCCGCATATGACGCAACCACACGTGCCACGTCTTTAAAAGCACGGATATTGTTTTCCTTCATCCATTCCAATATTTCGACGCGTCGTTTGAGCTCCTCCAACATTTCTTCTTTGTTCATGTCATGTTGAGAGCGTATTCGCTCCAGGACATAGCTCTTTCCTGAGAAGTGGAATTGGTCTTCAACGGGATTCCAATGAAACACCTCGTTCGTCAGAATTTCCTTAGTCATGGGATCGATATCGACAATCTCCACAATCTGTTTACATCGTCTGACTCGTTGATCCCCAATCTGAGCTTGTACTTGGACCGTGACAATGTCAAGTGCCTGGAGCATGACTCGTGGAATCTCAATCGGCTTCCCCTCCAGTCGATGGATGAGTGACTGTGGGGAGTCGGCATGCACTGTTGAATAGGTGGTGTGTCCTGTCGCCATAGCCTGGAACAAAACGTACGCCTCCTTCCCACGAATCTCTCCGACGAGAATATATTCGGGGCGTTGCCGGAGTGCCGCCTTCATAAGGTCGTACAAATCGATTTCGCCGGCGAGTTTATCATTGATAACTTCACCAAACCCTGAACGAACGACCCCAGGAATCCAGTTGGGGTGCGGTAGATTGATCTCTCGGGTCTCCTCAATCGTCACAATCTTGGATTCCCGAGGAATGAACAAGCATAGAGCATTTAAGGTGGATGTTTTTCCTGCTGCGGTTCCTCCTGCTATGAGAGCATTGATTCCGTTCTCGACAGCGAGCCACATGTAGGCAACCATCTCCGCAGACATGGTTTTGTACCCAATGAGATCCGTCGCCGTGATGGGATCCGCGCGAAATTTCCTGATGGTAAACGTCGATCCTTTTGCAGTGACGGCTTTGCTCAAGGTCATCTGGATACGCGATCCATCAGGCATGGTTGCATCAAGCATTGGTTCAGCAATGGAGATATGTTTCCCACATTTTTGCGCAAGCTTAATCACAAACGCGGAGAGGGCCGTCTCTTCCGGAAATTGTATGCTGCTTTTCAGAGAGCCATACTTCCTGTGGTACAAAAAAATAGGGAGAGCCGACCCGTCACAGGAAATATCTTCAATATTGGGATCACGCATTAAAGGATCGATTTTCCCGTACCAAAGTGAATCTCTTTTGACGTAATACAAGATTTTCGCTTTTAACATTTGGTCGACGTTCATCCTGTAATCCCTTATGATTCGGTCAATCCGGTCTATGAGAAATTTTTCGACCTCACTTTTTTCCAGTTCATCCAGTCTGACATCGATTAAATTCATCATGGTTTCTTGAATGAAATTCAGGCTCTGTTGGTCGGAATCTGAGAGGTGGGGTTCAATGACCTTATAAAATTTGTCGAGCGTTACCTTATCTTTCAATATTTTTATGTAGGCGAAGGGCTCCTGGATCGGGTAGAAATCGAGTTCTATAATGTTTTTTTCATCGAGCACCACTTCATTTTCAGCAAAAACAACGATCCCTTTTTTCCCGCATTGTTGACATTTCACCGCCACTTTTTGACCTGGTGTTCCTTCACAGAGAATTTCTGTATGACACTTTGGGCAGGTGGCAATTTTTTTTATCATACTTCTATTTTTATTTTCTTAATCACTTCTGTGGGATTATCGACATATTGAGCAATCACCGTGGCAACTTTCTTGAACTCTCGGATATTGTTTTTGTTCATCCATTCTAACAATGCTGCTCTGTTCTTGATTTCGCTGATCATCTCCTCTCGACTGATGTCTTTCTCGGCCCTGATTCGCTCTAAGATATAGCTCTTCCCAGAGTAGATGAACTTGTCCTCAATCGGGTCCCACCGAAAGACCTCATTTGTGAGAATCTCTTTGGTGGTCGGGTCAATGTCGATGATTTCGATGATCTGCTTGCATCGCCTTGCCCGCTTATCCTTCACTCGAGAAATGACCTGGATGCAGACGATGTCAAGAGCTTGCAGCATAATCCTTGGGATTTCAATCGGTTTCCCTTCTAAACGATGGATGAGAGACTGAGCCGAGTCTGCATGAACCGTTGAATAGGTCGTATGTCCCGTTGCCATCGCTTGAAACAGCACGTACGCTTCCTTCCCACGAATTTCTCCGACGAGAATATATTCGGGACGTTGTCTGAGTGCCGCCTTCATTAAATCGTATAGATCAATCTCACCAATGACTTTATTACCGACCACTTCTCCGAACCCCGAACGGACAACACCAGGGATCCAATTTGGATGCGGTAAATTAATCTCTCGAGTCTCTTCGATGGAAACAATTTTCGATTCTCGTGGAATGAAGAGGGAAATAGCGTTCATTGTTGATGTTTTACCAGCAGCTGTGCCACCCGCAATCAAAGCATTAACACCGTTTTCAACTGCGAGCCACATATAGGCGACCATTTCGGACGACATCGTGTTAAACTCAATGAGATCGGGTGGAGAGAAGGGGTCTTCACTGAATTTTCGTATGGTGAACGTCGAACCCTTGGTTGTCACTTCTGTGCTAAGAGTCATTTGTATACGAGAACCATCGGGCATCGTTGCATCCAACATCGGCTCAGCAATCGAGATGTGTTTGTTGCATTTCTGCGCAAGCTTCACCACAAAGGCGGTGAGCTCCTCTTCGCTGTTGAACCTCACGTTGCTCTTTAATGAACCGAAACGACGATGATATAAAAAGAGATACACACCGGATCCATCACAAGAGATATCCTCTATGTTTGGATCTTTCATAAGTACCTCAAGTTTACCGAGACCCAGAAAATCTTTTTCTAAATAGAACATGATTTTTTTCTTTGATTGAGTATCAATTTGAAGCATGTAATCATCGATGATTTGATCGACTTTTTCATTGAGATATTTCGATTCTCCTTTTTCTTCAAGCTCCTCTGTTTTGAACGCAAAACCAGCCAGCGTTTCTTTGATAAAATTTAAGAACCTTAGCTCTTCCTCTGTTAATTGAACTTCGATGAGGACGTATCGCTTATCAAGTGATTCTTTTTCGCGTATAATTTCCACATAGGAGAAGGGTTCTCGTAGTGGATAAAAGTCGATTTCTTCAATCGTCTCGTCAGAGTATCCCAATTGGCTTAGTACGATATATTTGAGTTTTTTTGCTTCGTTGAGAAATTTGATTTGTCCGTCAGGGGTAATTTCATCGAATTTGATTTTTTTGGGATCAGGAGCTGGGCCTGGTTCATCAAATGCGGACGGGGTTGTCTCTTCACTGCTTTGTCCTTTTTTTACCCAGAAGGAGTCGTCCGGAATGCTTACAGGAATCTTGCTTATTCTTCCTCCATCAGGAGAATCTGGTTCCCCATCGGTCAGTTGTGTCAGGTGCTTTGTTGGGGTCGGAGGCATTTCATTTATTTTCTTGGTTGAGTCTGGTCCAGGTCCTTTTTTCTCTTTTTCTGCTGTACTTGCAAGGATTTGCTGATCGACCCATGTTGCTTCATCTGGTTTGACCTGCGCGATTGATTCTTCGAATTGAGATAGTTGATCTTCTTTTTTCGATGGCCTCTTTACCTTGATAGATGTTGCTTCAGATGTTGCGCGCACTTCTTTCTTCTTTTTTCTAAATCCTAAACGTTTTTTATTCGGTGCACCCTGAGTCTCAACCGCCTGTTTCCGACCTTTCCAAAATCTAAGATTATTCTGTTGAATCTTCTTATCCGGAAGAACCTCGGATTCGACTCTATTGGGACTCTCTTTTTTCTTTCTTCCAAATCCTATATGTTTTTTATTCTTTGCACCCTGAGTCTCAACCACTTTTTTCTTACTTTCCAAAAACGCAAGACCCTTTCGATAAGGCTTTGTATTCGGAAGATCTTCTGATGCACTTTTCGTTGAAACCTCTTGTCTTTTTCTTCCAAATCGTATCTTCTTTTTCGTTCTTTGGGGGTGTAATTGTTTTTCTAAATCAAGTGCTTTATCGGTTGAAATCTTTTTTTTATTTGAAGCAAAGAAAAATAATGAGCTCTCCTCACTGGTCTCGTCATATTTCGGTAAGTTAGGTTTGCCGAGGGATTTGCCTCTCCGAAACACCTCAGCATGGGCGTTTATGATGTCATCTACTTTTTCCTCAATCGCTAAACCCGGCTCAGATCCCGAAGAACGGAGGGATCCTTTGTTGAAATGTTTTCGTGTATTCAAGGTATCCCTCCGCTAGTGCTCTCCTTGAGCTCCCATGCATCCCATCTTCCCACTTTCCGCCAAAAAGTAGCCTAAAGGTAAACTTATAACATCTACTTTTTGTACATCTCATCCAACGAGTTTTTGATATAGTTTATTCGTATTTATAACTTTCTTTATATTTAGTACTTACCTAAGGGTTTCGACATATCATGTGAAAATGGTATTATATTTTTCATAGAAAGGTGAAAACCTGCCAAGCGAAACTTCTAACATGTTCAGAGAAAAATCGTTAGTCTTTGTGCCCTCGAAACCAGAAAATAATAACCAAAAAACCGAGGGCAAATGGTATAATAACAAGATAATAGATAATATTGATTCTCCTGAAGAAAGTGGTGATATCGTAACCAGAAAGATATAGTGCAATTCCTGCGACGAGGAGTACAGGAAGCAAAATGCCAATAATCAGGGGTACTGCCTCACGGTTCATCTACTTCATCCCACAAAGGAGAAAGGAATAGACACTATATGTAATTAATGGTACCCTGCATCTTTTTACAGGATTGGTGAAGAAAAAAGCTTTAAACCATGACCTTATTCCCAGGCTGGGATTCCTGTGACTCGAAGGAAAAATGTTATCATAATGGGTGCTGCAGGCAGAGACTTTCATAATTTCAACGTGTACTTCAGGGAGAACTCTGAGTTCAGTGTCGTCGCCTTTACTGCAACCCAGATTCCTGATATCGCCGGCCGTAAGTACCCGGCGGTTCTTGCCGGGGCACAGTATCCTGATGGAATCCCGATCTATCAAGAGGATGAGCTGCCAGAGCTTATCAAAAAGTTTTCTGTTGATCTCGTTGTGTTTTCCTATAGTGATGTCCCATATTCATATGTGATGGGAAAGTCAGCGATGGTTAATGCGGCCGGAGCAGATTTTATGTTACTGGGACCAAAAAGCACCATGTTGCAATCAAAAAAACCAGTCATTGCTGTGTGTGCGGTTCGTACCGGAAGTGGCAAGTCACAGGTGTCACGAAAAATTTTTGAACTTCTTCGCAAACGAGGGCTACGTGTTGTATCGATCCGGCACCCGATGCCGTATGACCCAGATCTTACGAAGCAGATTTGTGAGCGGTTCGCAAGCTATAGCGACCTCGACCAGTATAATTGTACGATTGAGGAGCGGGAGGAGTACGAACCGTACATCGATATGGAAGGCGTCGTATACGCTGGCGTTGATTACCAACAGATCCTCAAGGCAGCAGAGGGTGAGGCTGACGTGATTATCTGGGACGGGGGGAACAATGACTTCCCGTTCATCCGCCCCGATTTATGGATAACGATTGCGGATCCTCATCGTCCCGGCCATGAACTCTCGTACTACCCTGGCGAGGTGAACGTTCGAAGCGCGGATCTTGTGATTATTAATAAGGTCAATACCGCTGAACGGGAGGATATTGAGTTTGTACGAACGAATGTCATGAATGTGAATCCCACCGTGCGGATCATCGAAGGCGTCTCAGCAATCACTGCGGAGGACACCAAGATGATTGCCGGGAACCGTGTACTCGTCATTGAGGACGGCCCTACCGTGACGCACGGAAGCATGACCTTTGGTGCTGGTATGGTTGCAGCGAAAGAGTACGGTGCGAAGTCCATCGTTGATCCTCGGCCGTACGCGGTCGGTTCAATCCTTGATACGTTTGAGAAATACCAGCATCTCACTAACGTGCTTCCAGCGATGGGGTACGGGAAAAAACAGATCAAGGAGCTCCAGCAGACCATTAATTCCACGCCCTGCGATGTCGTGGTGAGCGGGACCCCCATCGATTTAACGCGGGTTCTTCGGACGACCAAACCGATCGTACGCATCAGGTATGGTGTTGGGGAAACAACAGCCCGTGAGATTGATACGGTCCTCGAAAAATTCATAAAAAACAAGAGATTATTTTAGTTTTTTACCGATCAACATGAACTGTGCAAGGAGCGCCTCAAGCTGGATGTGATCGTTGCTCCCTTCGACCAGGCGGAACTCTGTCTCCCCTGTTTTTTCGATGAGATGGACTTTGTATTCATCCGGGATGGTGAGATCAAAGATCACCCGATGCATCTGTTTAATGATATCCTCCCCGCTCAGCCCATGGATGATAAGGAGGTCGTAGAGCTGATTGCGGGCTGCCATGAAATTCCCGCCCAGTGCCGTGCTGATCAAGGATTTGATGTCCTCGGGGCGGGCGATTGCTGAGGTCTCATAGAGGAGCTCGGCTGTGATTTTTTTATCTAGGGATGCTCCAACCTGGAGAATGTTGATCGCTTTGCGCATGTCCCCGCGTGCGATATAGATGAGTGCCTCGAGCCCGTCAGTGGTGATTTCCAGCTTCTCTTTGGTCGCAATTTTTC
This sequence comes from Thermoplasmatota archaeon, assembly GCA_035543435.1. GTDB lineage: Archaea > Thermoplasmatota > E2 > DHVEG-1 > DHVEG-1 > SM1-50. Next base: position 11,319 of record DATKKD010000093.1, on the reverse strand, counting down.
TGATGTATTTTTTGATGTCATCAGCAGTCAAGGGCTTAAACCGGAAGACCGCACAGCGCGATTGGATGGGTTCAATGATCTTGGATGAATAATTTACCGAGAGAATGAAACGGCAGATATGGGTGTATTTTTCAATGGTGCGTCGTAACGCCGCTTGAGCGTCCGTGGTGAGTGAGTCAGCCTCATCGAGGAAGATGATTTTGAAGCTTGCTCCTATGGGTGCGGTTCGTGCGAAATCCTTGATTTTCCCGCGGATGATCCCTATGCCACGCTCGTCGCTAGCGTTCAGCTCATTGAAGTTTTGTCTCCAGTGGTGCTCTCCGAAGACTTCGGAGGCGAGGGCGAGGGCGGCCGTGGTTTTCCCTGTTCCTGGTGGCCCTGCAAAAATCAGGTGAGGGACGTTCTTTGCAGTGACGTACGCTTGAAGTCGTTCGACAATGCCCTCCTGGCCGACGAGGTCCGTGAGTGTTTTCGGTCGGTACTTCTCCGTCCAAATCTCTTGCATGATGTGGTGGTAATAGGTTTCCCCTCTTAATGTTTTTTTATATCTTCTCGAAATCGAATGCTCCTTGTTTTGCCATTTTGGGATTCTGCCAGAGTAGGTTTAAATACGATACATGAAAAATGGTAGCATGGGACAAGGATCTGTGAGAAGGGAAAATCAATGGAAATAACGAGACGAAAAGCCTGGAAAACATGCTGCCTCTTTATTATCGTCGCTAATCTCCCGTTTCTCACTATGGTACATCTGATGGGAATGGACCTCTTCTTAGCATCGTTTCACCATCCAGAGATGTATCAATATCTCAAGGTTCAGAACGGCACCGATCAGATCATTCCGGAGGGATATCTCCTCATTGAGAAGCCTATCTCGCGTGGTTTCCTGATTCACAACGGAGATACCATCCTGTATCGCACTGGAGAAGGAGCAGTGAGATGCGAAGCAGTCCTTTCGGTCGAACTACGACAAGGCACCACCGCCTATTATACCTCAACACCAGCGCGTGATGACATCAAAGAACCCATTTATGACACGCAGGTACTCGGGAAGGTCTCCACAACAGTAGACGATAACCTTTGGAATGTTCTCTGCCTCCGCCTCTGGGATTATTCGATCCAACACCTCAATGTGCATCACCTTTTTTAATTAGGGTTTCCCTGGTGCACAGGGTGCATCATAACTTTCTTTAAGGGAAGACCAATACCCCATTGGGATACCCATGCAATTTGTACCAAATGCATCATTGAAAAAAATCATGCTTCGGGAACTTGGCGTTCAAGACATCGACGACCTCTTCTGTGATATCCCACGAAAAATCAGGGTCAAAACTCTCAACTTACCTGAAGGACTCACCCAATTACACGCTGAAGAACGGCTCAGAAAACTTGCACAACAGAACAAATCATTCTGCGACATGCCAAGTTTCTTGGGCGGCGGGACGAAGCCACATTATATCCCCGCGGCCGTGAAAGCAGTCCTCTCCAGATCAGAATTCTACACCGCGTACACACCCTATCAACCTGAGACATCCCAAGGGTTCCTTCAGGCAATCTTCGAATATCAGAGCATGATCGCGGAACTAACCGGTATGGATGTCTCCAACGCCTCTTTGTATGACGGGGCGACCGCGCTAGGTGAGGCCGCGCTCATGTGCACAAGGATTACCAAGCGAAAGACCTTCATCATCCCTGCCAACATCTCCTGGGAGAAGAAATGCGTACTTCGGAATTATACGAAAGGGGCAGGCATCACCATCAAAGAAATCCCGTATGAGACAACAACAGGGAAAGTCGATGTTGCCACCCTCAAAAAGACACTCGACCCGGAGACCGCAGGTGTTTATCTCGAGAACCCGAATTTCTTCGGAGTGTTCGAAGACGAGGTTGAAGAGATTGCCGCACTCATCAAACGTCATCAGTCCTTGTTTATCGTCGGCGTCGATCCGTTATCGCTTGGTATCGTAAAGAGCCCTGGTGAGTACGGAGCCGATATCGTCATCGGGGAAGGAAAAAACCTTGGAAATCCTCTAGATTTCGGAGGATCGACCCTCGGCATTTTCTCCTGTAAACAGGAGTTCGTACGACAGATACCCGGTCGGCTCATTGGGCTAACGAAGGACGCTGACGGGAAACGCGCGTTTTGTATGACCCTCCAGACCAGGGAGCAACACATACGACGAGAAAAAGCCACCAGCAATATCTGCACAAACGAGGGGCTCTGTATGCTGGCGGCCGCGACCTATCTCTCCTGGCTTGGGGGACAGGGTCTCCACGATCTTGGCGCACTGAATTTCCAACGAGGCCAACACCTCGAAAAAAAGATGACAAGTATCCCTGGTCTACATCTCAAGTTCCAGGGGACACATTTCAATGAATTCGTCATACAATGTGACGACGCAACAAAAACATACAACTCGCTTTTACAAGGTGGCGTACAAGGCGGCCTCCTCCTAGAATCAGAGTATCCAAATCTCACGAATTGCATGTTATTTGGCGTGACAGAATTACATCGGGAGGAACATATCCAACGCCTCCTCCAACTACTCGGGAGGGAGACATGATGTACCGTAGCGCAATTTACGACGAGCCGTTCCTCAGAGATTTAGAGGACCAGCAGGAAAAAACCGAAATGCATAAGCTGCCTGTCCCAAAAACCCTGCAAAGAACCAAGGGTCCACAACTTCCGGTTCTTGATGAAACACAGATCATGCGGCACTTCTTCCATCTCAGTCAGATGAACTACGGCGTCGAATCAGGGATTTATCCTCTAGGATCATGCACCATGAAGTACAACCCGAAGCTCTGCGAGGAGATCAGTCGCTGGGAGCAATTCTCACAACTACATCCATTCCAGGACCCCTCCACGGTGCAGGGAGCACTCCAGATCATGTACGAACTGGAGGCGATGCTGTGTGAAATATCAGGAATGGACTCGTTCACCCTTCAACCTGCTGCTGGGGCACAAGGTGAGTTCACCGGGCTGCTTCTTACCCGTGCGTATCACGAGCATCAGAACGACTCCCAGCGTGATGAGGTCATTCTACCAGATACCTCCCATGGGACAAATCCGGCGAGTGCTGCCATGGCTGGCTACAACGTCATTGAAATTCCTTCTACTCAAGAGGGGACCGTGAACCTTGAAGCCCTCGAAAAAGTACTGTCAGAGAAGACCGCCTGTTTCATGCTGACCAACCCGAACACCCTTGGCATCTTTGAATCGGAAATCTTGGAAATCGCACGTGTGGTTCACCAAGCAGGCGCCTTGTTGTACTACGATGGTGCGAACATGAATGCGATCATGGGGAAGGCACGCCCTGGCGACATGGGTTTTGACATCGTGCATCTTAATTTACATAAGACCTTCTCAACGCCTCATGGGGGCGGTGGCCCTGGATCCGGTCCTGTGGGAGTCAAACAGCGTCTTGAACGGTTCCTCCCAGTGCCACGGGTCGTGAAACACGGAACCGCTTACGACCTGGAGTACCTGTATCCCGATTCCATCGGAAAAGTAAAAGCAGGATACGGGAACTTTTCTTCCCTGTTGAAGGCGTATGTCTACATCCTCCTCATGGGTCGGAATGGGCTACAGGAAGTCTCGGAGATCGCGGTCCTCAACGCGAATTATATGAAGAAGAAACTCGTTGACTCTGGCCTGTACTCCCTCCCGGGAAGGCCGTTACGGAAACATGAGTTTGTCATCAGTTGTGAGGAGCTCCTCGAGAAGAAGGGGATACGCGCGTTAGACGTCGCGAAGCGGCTCCTTGATTACGGTGTACATCCTCCTACCGTCTATTTCCCGCATCTTGTCAAGGAAGCCCTGATGATTGAACCGACAGAATCTGAGCCGAAAAAAATCCTAGATACCTACGTCTCAACGCTACTGACCATCGCCCAGGAAGACCCGGCTGTGGTGAAAAACGCCCCCCACAATACCGTGGTGCGGAGAATCGATGAGGCCAGGGCGGTGAAAAACCCGATCTTCACCTGGAAAAACCTCGAAAAGGAGACGACCGCTCCTTAATTTTCATAACAAAATATTCATATAATCTTTATCATACATTCTATATGAGCAATAATTTACATGATATCGATTCAATACATTTAAATACTGTTCATATTTTTGAAAATTGGAGAGTATATGCCAAAAATTAGTGCCCGTCAAATTACCCTGGACGAGAACAAAGTCATGACTGAGTTACAAAAGGATTCAAAGCAAAACATCGATGCAATCGCAAAACGCTGTGGTTTTTCTCGGCAAAAGGTCTGGAAAATCATAAAAAAGTTCGAAAAGAACAAGACCATCTGGGGGTACCATGCCGTTATCGATCAGGAAAAAATACAAAAAAAGAACTACCTTTTATTAATTAAGAAATCCAACCTCCCTGCCTCGAAAATCCTTGATATCATCGTCTCAAGAGAGCTAGAGAAAGAAGTGGACAGTCTCAAGATATTTATCATGTCGAGCACCTATCTGCATGGGAGCTTCGACTGGCAGATTGCATTCACTGCAGATGACATCAGAATCGCAAAAAAATTCTGCGAAATCGTCAATCGACTGTATCAAGGTCACATCGGGGAACTCGTCCTCATCGAGGAAATTTTCCCCGTGAAAACCTGCGGCATCCAAAACCCAAACATCAAACGATTACATGACTATGTCTAATGTTCTGTATCCGTCGAACAACTAAAAGCTCTAGGCTTTATAGGTGACCCCACGAATCGTCCCCGAGGTTCTCTCAGGGGTGATTTCCACGGTGCTAAATTTTATGGTATGAAGGGAAGAAAGGAGTATTTTTAAAGTCTCTGTCGCTTGATAGTGGCATTTGATGATACCAAAGGTCGACTGAAACCGGACGAGCCAACACCCTAGGTCCCTTAACTCTGAATGGGCGAGATGCCTTGCTTGTTCGCGAAGCTCCTGGAGAAACTCGGCCTCCGTTGGGAGCGGACTTTTTCCCAGCGGTTTTATTTGAAAACGGATGTAGCGGTACCTTCGCTGGCCTTTCACCATTTGAACGCCGTCGTCGAAAAAATGCTCTGGAGGTCCCTATTCGGATTCGATGCGCGGAGCGAGGAGATACGTGACATGACCATTTTTCTCAGCGATATCAAAGTCAACCCTGATGGGATTGTCATTCCCAAGATTTATCGTGATCGTATCCTCACTTTTCACTGGTTTGATCATATTGCTGAAGTAGTCGATGGAGAACAGGCTTTTAAATTTCCCGGGGGCATGCAATTCCACCAAGAGGTTTTTCGGTAATTTCAGGTTCACGGTATCGGTGTCACCCTCCGCTGCCAGTTCAAACGAGTCCTTGTCGATGCTGAGAGCTAGATGGTCAGAGACCGCCTCTGACGCACGCACACCTTTACTCAGCTCTGAAGCTTTCACAATCGCCTTCGCAGGAAGCTCTAAATGGGGAACCTTGGAGTCAGGCATCCCTGCGGTGTCAATCAGCCCCATGCGTCGTATCAGATTACCGATTTTCACGATGAGGCGATTTGACTCTTCGTCATATTCCAATGATACCAGATCCTCGGCGCTGGCAAGCTTCATGATGCCACTGAGTTTATCAAGATCGATGCCTAGCTCCATGTCATCTGCTTTGTACTCCTCAAACGCAGAGCTTTTCAGTTCTAGATCAACCATGGCAACGTGAGCAGGGTCCACCGCCCGTAAGGAAAGCCCTTTTGCGGTTACATTGAACTTCGCTTCGTTGACCAGCGGCGACGTCACTTCGATGATTCCTTTGATAATATCTGATTTTATTTTTGCATTGAACATGGCGTACAGCCTCCCCAACAACTATCTCTATCTGACGAAAAGAATAGGATAATGCCTATATAATGATGATGGTTTTATTATAGGAGCGATGCGAGAGACGTCGAGAAAAACAAAAAAATATTTTGAAAAATACATTGATGATGGATCAGCATGTGATTGAAATCGTATCATTTAATTTGATAGAGAAGCACGCACGTGTAGTGTTCATCGTTATCATCAACAAGGATGACTTTTTCAAAAGAGAACGGCGTGTCCGGCCGAAACGAAACGGGGTGCAGGGCGAGAAACACGCCTATTTCCTCCTGATCCTTTTTCAGTGTCGTCAGGGCGTTGGCAGGGAGAGGATCATGCGGAGTCCCCAGGTGTCCATAGGTTGTGTTTAAGAACTTGTGAAGCTGGTTTCCTGTGGTCCAGTTCATGGTTAGGTTCCGCAGCCATGGACGGACGATGAAGCGCTCTTTCACGGTGATGGGAACCCTCAAGGAATTTTTCGTTGAGACGGAAATATACTCAGCAGATATTGTTATCGTATAATCGTATTTTTTCTGAGGACATTGATAGAGCAAGCTGTGTTCAAAAAAAGTTGCATCCATATCTTGAATCCTTGCGGAAATATCTCGGGCGATCGCATGAAGTTCCTCAGTCCGTTGCCAGTCACTTGAGGCAACAAGCGAGAAAACCGCAAGAAGAAGCAATGCGGAGGCGATGAACAGACCAAGATTTGTAAGCGTCAGACCCATGAACCCCGAGGAGTCATTCATAAATTTTGACATAGGTTTTTTCTCCGAATTGTATTAGTACAAGATGAAGGGTATGCATTCCCGTTTTGAAGACGGCTATTTGAGAAGTGTTTTCCCCTGAAAAACGAACAGGTGCATGACCCGTGTGAATCGACCCGTCTGCCATGATGTAGTAGTAGGAGTTAATGACGAGTTCGTTTTCGCTGAGGTTGGCGGGTGGCTCCGTGGTGTGCTCCGGGAGGTCGCCGAAGACGATGAAACGCATGGAGGATGGAAAATGCACAGAAACCGTTGCGCAGGCTCCTTCGTTTGCGTACTCGAACATTGTCGTTGATTGGGATAGAATCTTATCGATCTCTCGTTCGACTACATTGGTCTGGGATTCGAGTGTCAGAGAAACAACGGAAACGAGCAAGATTGCGATGATGATCGCGGTGACGAAGGCAACAATTACCAGATAAATAGGTTGTCCCATCACGGCGTCATCTCGAAAGAATAGTCTAGCGATTCCACTTCTTTTCAAATGAATCACCCCCAGATTGACAAAAATAAATATTAAATATATAATTAAGTATTTATCGGTTGGGCTTACGTCTGGGAGATTATGACATGAAAGGAAGAAAACGATACGTTAGATTCATTCGTAACCAAGATGCCGTCCTCGGGCTTCCTCTGCGCATTACGGTATCCATTATTATAGGGGCAGTGGTTCTCGGGGCGATCCTCTCGTACATCCTGAATCCGTGCTTGTTCCCTGAGAGGGTCGTGGTCTCGGTCAGTCCCATGATGATCACCATCTCTGGTGATCAGGCGGTCAATGCGACCTTTCTTGTCCATGTGAATGACACGAAGAATCACCCTGTTCGGGATGCAAGGGTTATTCTCAAGGGATTGGGTGGTGCTGGTTACGGTTATACGGACAATCAGGGTAAAATCACCCTTGTTGTGCAAGTGCATCTTGACCCAGGAATCCATGAGGGATATCTGAGTCTTTCCGTCAGTGCGCCATGTCACGAGTCAATTGAGCAATTCGATTTCATAAAAATCGTGAAAAAGGCCTAACTTTTACATCCATTACTCGAATAATCAACAAGTGCATATGATAAACTTGTAAGGTATATATGTTATTTCTATTTTTTTTCTTCAATACGGTTATTCAGAGAGAGGGAATCGCCCTCTTATATAACTCACTAGGGAAAAAGAGAATAGAGAATGTTCTTTTTTCCTTACTGGTACTTCCACTTTCCACTTTCAATAAAAATAAAATAGTTCTTAGAGGATATGTTTTTAAGAGAAAAAAAGTTCACGAATCTATTTTCTTTGGAAGTGGATAGGGCATGGTAAAAAGCAGGAAGGATCAGAGAGAGCAGGATGAAATAAAACTACTCCATGAGCTTGTTAGAAACTCAAAGGAAAATCTTGATACGATTGCGAAACGATGTAGGTTTTCACGACAGAAGACATGGAGGTTGATGAAAGAATTAGAGAAAAACAAATTGATTTGGGGATATTCAGCGATTTTTGATGAACAAAAAATAGGCTTACAACATTTTATTCTCATGTTGAAAAGAAATCCAATTGGGCTAACAAAAAATGAAAAAAGTAGGATTATTGGTAGAGAAATCGAAGACGTAGCGAAAAAATATGGAATGAGTATTGAATGCAGTGCTTTTATCCATGGTGAATACGATTGGATGGTCACCTGCCTCGCTCCCGATATCAAGAACGTAAAAAAGTTTACCGACGAAATGATACAAAAATATCCAGGCTTTTTGGAAAATTTATCGATTATGCAGACTTTGCTGTTTTTTACGAAAAATTATATCTTGAATCCCGAAAGAGCAAAACTGAATGATCTATTATAAACCAGGTCAATATCTCGACTGCTTGCCAGAGTAATATTTATATACCAGATGCGACTAATTATTATTGGGGCATTGTCTATTTTTGTCAGTAAGGTGTGTACCATGACATACTGTAAAGTATGCAGACAAGAAATGAAACAGATTCCCATACGGAAAATCGACTCCCTTATCATTGTCGAGGATTATTGCCCAAACTGCGATGAGTCAGTCATCCGTTATGAGAACATCCAAAGTATCTAAGTGTGTCTCCACTCATGGAGAACTTATCAAGAGTAGAAAAGAGATAGGTTTTTTTATTGAACCGTGTTACCTTCTTGTAAGCATTTAGAGAAAAAGAGTGAGGGGCGAACAAAGCAGTGGATACCAACCAGAGTAGGGATGCACCAGAAGTAAAAACCCATGAAGAAATCCTCGCCATGCTGCGGGAACTTGATATTTTGGAGGAGCGCATCAAAAACCCCGGTCTTACCCTAGAGGTCTCTGATGATACTGTCCTGCCACTGCAGGATGTGGAACAGGCCGAACTGGTCGTTGAACCCACGACAGAGCCACAACCCGAGGTACCGACGGAGTCTCTTCGAGAGGGAACGCCACCAACTAAGAGACATGTATCCTTGTTAGAATATTATCGTACGCAACGGGTCGTTGCCAGAGAACCAAGACATCGTTTTTCACAAACTAAGAAGAATGTTTCCGAGCAGCCTGCAACAAAACTATCACGAAATCTTCGGAAGAGGAAAACGACAGAGAAACCCACCTCTAGCACATTTAATCTATACATCACCGAAGAAGGCGCTTTGGCCGGTCTTGATAATCAACGACCAAAACCTCCCAAACCAGAGATTAGACTGTTTACCCGGCATCAACAAGCCGAATCAGCAGAACAGGCGCAAGAGCCTGGGTTCAAAGGGAAGATGAAACGGGTGGTTTCCAAAATCATCCCACGCAGGTCAAAGACAACCGAAGCTGCCACTGGAATCGGGAGCAGGTTGAAAGGGATTGTAAAACGCAAACCATAAGAACAGAACAGACGGTTGTTTATTTTAACCAAAACAGTATTTTTTCTTCATTAACATCCTTGATTGTCGCCTCGATTTTCCCTTCACGTGCGAGCCATCCAGCAGCAGTGAAGATATCATCCAGACTGATGCGTGCCAGCCTCGAAAGCGAGATACTATCGGCCTCGCCCCAGATGTCGAGGGCGTGCCAGAGCTTCCCTGCATCTCTGCCGATGTGAGGAATAAGGTTTGTTTCACCGAGTTTGTAGAGCTCCTCATCCTTCCTGATTTTATTTTCTCGAGCAAGCCATCCTATAGCGATAAATAACTGGTAAGTGCTCAGATGGGTGTGTTCCAGTAAGGCCGATTCTGATAAAGGGCCGTTCTGTTCAAGTGTCTGCCACACAACACCCGCATGTGTCCCGAATGATGATGCGATTTCGTTCATTGACTCACGATGCATCGTGGATAGAATGGATGATTAAATATATTATGTTTTTATTTGAGTCTTGTAGTGTGGACAAAACTATAAGATATGCTGTTTCATAACCCATGGACCGCATATGGTGAAAATTGACAAATCGTGCTTCATTGCGCCCAGTGCAGTAATTATTGGCGATGTGACAATCGGAAGGAATTGCGGTGTGTTCCCTCATGCTGTGATTCGAGGAGATGAGAATTCCATACTGATTGACGATGGGTCGAACATCCAAGACTGCTGTGTGTTGCATACCGACCGTGACCATACTGTGAGAATAGGGAAAAATGTCACCGTTGGCCATGCGGCCGTGGTGCATGGTGCAACCATCAGTGATGATTGCCTGATCGGTATTCATGCGACGGTGTTGAATGGTGTCGTGATAGGGTCAGGATCCATTATCGGTGCGTGTGCACTCGTGACTGAAAATATGGTGGTGCCAGAAAACCGCCTCGTTCTGGGGGTACCTGGAAAAATCGTAAGGCAGGATCCTACGATGATCAAGATCATTCGAAAAAATGCCAGGGAGTATCAGCGACTCACGCAGGCCCATCGAAAGGGAAACTACCCTGTGTGGGAATCGAAAGGTCGCTGAGAGCTCCATCCTGCTCTTGCCTGCAAAATATTAGATTCTTTTCACAGCAAGCGCAAGGGGACCTCGATTTGAGGTTCCGAGCTGATACTCGACGTTTTGACCGGGTTCGAGGTAGATGTCGAAAAAAGGGATTTCTGTCTTATGGACAAAGACTTTTTTACCGTCTTCTCCTCGGATAAAACCGAAACCTTTCCTGATGTCATACCATTGTACAGTTCCTTTCATAATTTGTTGTCACCTCCAGTAGTGTAGTATTAGTTGGGAAAAAAGTAATTGTTTCTTTCGTTTGATTCTTAGAAAGAGTGTTTACAGTTTTTACAAATTTTTTGTGATTCCGAGCCTGCCTTCATCATGTATTGGGTGCAAGTCTCATGTTCGTACACTGGGCGTTGAAGGCTTCCGCAGCGAATAATTTTCTTCTGAAATGCATCGTGGGTTCTTTTTCGTTGGGCATTTGAATGTGGATTCATGATGTTCACTCCTTACGCGATGAACGCGTGGCGTGCCTCAAAGAAAAAATAATAAATTTCAACAATTCCATTATTGAGGAAAAATGAAATATTATTTCTCTTTTATCCAGCCGACCAGTAATCGAATGTCACTTATATAGCTTTGCATCGGTGAGAATTGGGTATACAGAAAGAAAGAGGAACAATCAGGACCTCCAGACAAACAAACCTACGTGATTTGATCAGGGGTCTTGATTGTCAAACCAGCTCATTGAAAAGGTTCCTTTATTTTTTTAACGCGACCGATAGTTGATTTTGTTTCGAGCGTATCTTTTTTGCTGTGATTTTGTTCTCTCGTGCGAGCCAGCCGAGGGCGCAGTACGCGTCAATCTCGGAGATCTGCGTTTCT
>DATKKD010000092.1:0-3714 GCA_035543435.1 Thermoplasmatota archaeon | reverse complement strand
TCGCTGATGCGGGCGAGCCGCTTCGCAAGCTCAATGTCGTGGGCGATATCGGTTGATGCGTTGATGACGAGCCTCGCGCCGTCCGGCGACCCACCGCCATGCATGCAGCCAGGCACCCCGCTGCCGATCGTGAGCCATTCGATGAGCCGCGCAATCTTCGCACGATTCTCACCGGAACAGTTAGCGGTCAGGTACTTCTTGAGCAGTTTCCCGTACCTCGGATCGTTCAAATCCCTGCAGGACGGCACGCATCCGGTCTCCGCGATCCCGCCCGCGATGTCCTGGGCGAGCCGTTTCGTTTCATACGGCAACGTGGCGACATGAACCTTGTTGACGTTCGCAAGCAGCGTGTTGGGGATCCAGACGCCCGACGGGTGCTTCGTTCCGAGCACCCCTGCTGCGACCCCTATGCCAAACGTGGTCTCATTGTTCACGGTCATTTGCGTGAGTTTCTCACGGAACGTCTTTTCGGAGAGTCCGTTGGCCCTTGCCATGAGCGCGGCGGCGCCGATCATCACATCTCCCTGGCCTGCGACGCATCCGCCGATCGCGGCACGGTACGGTGCGATGAAATTATTCACTGCTTTCATCGTGTAGGCGATCTCACCGCACATGAAGACACGATCCTTTGGGATGAACACGTCCTCGAACAAGAGGTACGACTGGGTGATGCCGCCGATGTCGACCGGGCTGTCGAACCCTTCCTCCTGCTCTCTCGTGTCGCTCGGTCTTCGAGCCTCGACCACCGTTAAGTTCTCGGCATCTCGGGAGATGACAAACGAGATTGCGTACGCTTGCTCCTTTTCGTTGTATCCTGAGCCTGGCATCACGAAAATCTCATTGGCAGCGACCACACCACAAATCATGATCTTCGCCCCTCGCACCACAATGCCCTTCTTGGATTGTTTGACCACACGGAGGTTCAGGTCAGGGTCGCACTGCTGCGATGCTGATTTCGACCGGTCCCCCTTCGGGTCGGTGAGCGCGCCAGCAAGCGTGATGTCTTGTTTCTGGGCCCTGCCAAGCCACGTCCTAAGCCGCTCATGGTACGACGTGCCATACTCCTTGTCCATATCAAAGGTCGTCGCCCACATCGCGTTAATCGCGTTGAACCCTACGCACCTGCCGCCCGTGCACGTCCCGGTGAGGTTAAACATCAGCCGTTTCATGCGTACGTTCGCGACCATGTCCTCAGGCCCTTGGACGATGGACAGGTACCGTGAGATGGTCTCGCCGGTCAGGTGTGACGAAGTGGTGAGAAGATCCTTAAATTCTGGTTTGCGTGCGGCATCGAAAATCTGTGCATGCCCCTCGATAGTACGTCTCGTCATCGGATGGGTTGTCACGTCCTTGATGAGTTCCCCGAACTTGTAGATGTTCGGCCGCATTTTTTGAAGACTTTCCTTATATTCTTTTGATGTTCTCATAGGTGACTACTCCTTCAGTGTAAACTCCCATTTTTTGCTAAATTACTACGATGTAAATAGTAGTAATAATAATAATTTCATGGATGAAGGTTAAATGGTACAACGTTGTATTGTAATGAATTATTTAAAGTTCTTGATGAACAAAAAAAAGAAAGAGAAGGTTGGTCATGCCGGTAGAGCGATGACAACCAAGAAGATGAAAAACACTCGTTTTTGGACTGGTGAACAGTCGTTGACCTTTACGGTGACCAGCGCAGAGCCGAAGTGGAAGATGACCCCTGACATAATGGCCACGGTGCCACCCGCAGCTATCGAGGGAATCGTCCCGGTGGTATACTTGTTAGTGGATCCATACGTGACTGTGATGTTCCAAGGTACGTTGGTATGGCTCTGATTGCAGGTTTCGGTGACCATGGCCTTCACTCGAAATAAGGTGATCGGTTTGACCGCAACTTTAAAGCAGCAAACCGGTGTCGTCGTTATACGGAATGCTAGATCGATCGACTGACCTTGGAAGGGATGCGGGGCTGGATACTTTAATTCTAGCCACCCGGGGGTTGGCGCACCGACCAGATACACCGCATCGTCGTTCCAATGGGTTGCCGCGGTCTTCCAGCCGAATACCCCACTTTGTACTTCGACAGAAGCATCAAGCCAATACACGGTTGGTTTGGCAGCTGTCCCATTTTGTATGAACGCTGCAGCCGGGTCGATCGTGATGTCGTACTCCCAAATCGCATGATCGCTATTGGGAATCACTGCACCGGTGTAGGGATCGTACCACCACTCTGCCGTCCCTTCGTGGTACAATTTCTCGGTGAACTGTCCTGATGTGACATTCATCTGCCAAAGCGTGGCTCCTGGCATGCTGTACCCCGCCGGGCTTTGATCCTTTGGGATGTCTGTATGAATGCTCAGATGGATCTTCGTGATGACTCCTTTCTGATCATTTAACCATGATCCCCAAAGATGCACATCAGTTATCGGCCCGGGGGTCGTACACTGAAAATCATCCGCCAACAATCGTTGCACATCCTGGTTTGATGTCACCATAACATCGGTCCCATTCTGGGTTATATCGGGCAATTGCTCCCATTTGACACTATTGTCTGTTGGGGAAAGGCGCCCTGTTTCAGTCGCGACCACGGGTAAAACAGCTGCGACCAACATCAGCATACATATTCCAACACCTACTATCTTTTTTTTCATGTTTTACCTCGGCATCTTCTAATAACTCCTTTCTCTTAAACATGACATAAAAACAACGCACAAATACCTCTATAACAATTGAATCTGACCCTTTGGCCATCAAGAGATTTTTTTAACATCTACTGAAAATTCCCATTCGCACCATAAGTTCTCCGGGTGCGCGTCAGGGGGGCACACAATGCATTTTACGACAACCGCGGGGTTAAATTCTTTTGCAAACGCTTTGAGGAACCCGAGGCGTACTGGCTTGCAGCCAAACTCATCGAGCCCTTTCTCTCGTCTTGTGTTTTGGACGCGGCATTTCACATTCCGGACGACCGCACGGTTTTTTTCAACGACGATCTCCTTATCCTCCAGATCGAGTGCCCATGAGGAGTAATGTAGGGCTTTCATCATCGACGGGATGTCGTTAGCAGTTATGTGAAGGAATTCCTTGAGTTTTCGCGCCTCGATCTTCCCCATCACCTCCCACACATGGGCATCAATCGTGGTTGCGACCTCTGTACCGTACGCCTCTTCGATCCCGAGGAAATACAGGCCGTCGACCGCCCATAGGTTCCTGAGATGGAGGAACAAGAAATCCGCGAGTTGTTGCTTTGGCAAACGAGCAATCCGCTTGGTGTCCTGAATCCTGGTCATGTGTCCCTGCGTCTGATAATCACACCTAGTCTATTATCCTTACGCAATGCAAGCGGATCGACTATCCCATCTTTTCCTTAATTGCAGTGGTGAGCCTTGGGAGCACTTCGTAGAGATCGCCGACAATCCCGTAATCAGCGGATTTGAAGATGAGAGCCTCCGGGTCCTTGTTGATGGCGACGACGACCCCGGAGTCGCGCATCCCAGCGATGTGCTGTATCTGCCCGGAGATCCCGCAGGCGACGTACAGCTTGGGTTTCACTTTGTGGCCTGACAGACCAATCCAATGATCCTCCGAGAGCCACTTCAGGTCGGCAGCGATCGGACGCGAGCATCCGACGGTCCTACCCTTCAAAACGTCCGCAAGCTCACTGATAAGCCTGATGTCTTCTTTCTTCTTCAGACCACGGCCGCAGGAGACGATGATCTCCGCGTCCTC
>DATKKD010000091.1:0-8143 GCA_035543435.1 Thermoplasmatota archaeon | reverse complement strand
TTGTGCTCATGGGCGATGATGCTTGGTTTGCCTGGTCGGTCGCCGACCGCTGGGTTCGGCACGGTCTTACCGACCCAGTAGCTGACCGCCTCGATCGCGGTCGGATGCTCGGTGATGCTTGGCGTCCAGAGCCGGTAGGCGCCCTGATAATAGGAGCTATTGTCCCAGAGGTACTGGATCGTCGAGAGCTTTTCCTTGAGCAGCGGGTATCCGAGATCGTTGTGGTTGAACAGGTAGTTCCGCCATAACGCCCCATAGGTGTCATCGATATCCGCCATGGTGAGCTTCGGATGCACGATGTACCAATAGTAAATCTCAGGGGGGAGCGTGAACCACTGGCCGGTGCCGTTGTCAAGGACCTGGTAGCGGATGGTCGAATAGTAATTGCCATTGCCGTCATCGTAGTCCAGGATGTCCGCGTACGTTATCCACTGGTCGTTATTGTACAAGGAATATACGTTTTCTTTCAGGATTTCTGCTGGTGGGACCTTACCACCAGGACAGCACGCGATGGAAAACGCGATCTCATCTGTATAAGCTTTCATTGCGTTTATGAGGAGCGAGGCATAGGGTTCCGGGTCGCTCAGATTGTGGAACTGCCTGGTGAGCGCTGCCCGGATCCAACACGGTGCTTTTGCGATCGCAGCGATCACAGTGTCAGAAAGGCCGCTAGCTCTTGGGAGAATCTCTTTTTCCTTCAGAGTCAGGTTCTGGGCATCGAACTTGATATAATAGTCCGATCCGGCAGGGATTTCCGCGTCTTTTGTGATCATGGAAATGATTTGCTGGTCTGACGCATCAACGGTTTTTTGGGAAACCATCAATCCGAACGCACCAGGTGAGACAAGAAAGAGAGTAATGAGAATCATAAGAAAAATCTTATTTGAACTAACCATTGATATCTTCTGATTCATAAACGCCCCTAATTATTAAATACCAATATCTTATATAAATAAATTTAGGAGGAGACTGGAGGGAGGAATTCCCTAAGGCGTCGTAACGCCTGCAAACGCTCTTTATCCCCAATCTTTGCGTGTTCGATACTGGTGCGGATGACCTCGGTTGATTCATCCATGGCCTTCCGATCCACGGGATAAGGAACGCCATCTTTGCCTCCGACCGAGAAGCTGAAGCGAACCGGATCTTCCCACGACGGTTGCTCACCATATAAAAGTTCAGAAATCAGAGCGAGAGCACGCACGGTGTTCGGACCAACCCCTTGTAACGAAAGGAGCTCCTCGTAGTTCGTAGGATGGACGTCGTAGATTTCCTTCATCCTTTGCCAGTTGATGGTCGGTGGCATCGCAAGCCGCGGCATCGGGTTTTTATTTGAACCGGGAGACACCCATGAGTCCAACGTCTCTTGATTTTCGTGGCGCGTGAGCTCGGCCCAGTCACGACGTAAATGCTGGGGATGGTCGTTCACTAAATCAAGGGACACGCGTTGGGTCTGTTGGCTTTGTTTGGCAGTCATGTCGAGTACCGTTTCTTGTCGGTCGTCGCCGACGATTGCGTTGTGCGGCTCCCGGACGAAACTATCGACATCTTCCGATAGCCAATGGTACCGACGCGCGTAACTGGTCTTGCTGTTCATCCCCTGCTGGATGACCGCCCATCGCTTGTTTTCGGTCACCACGAATACGTGATGGTACAAGGTGTGGCCGTCCTGGATCGCGGTGTTGTCGACCTTGGCTGCCATACGGCTGCAGTACTGGAGCCGTTCCACGGCTGATGACGAGAGATGGTATTTGTCACCGACCGTTGTTATCTCTGAAAGTGTGTTTCTGGAAGCCTTTCCTTTCCCGCCGCAGAAGCTGATTCCGAGGTCCTCGGCGTTCATCGCCTCCTTAAGGGCCCCACAGGTGACCGTGGTCGTCCCTGAGGAGTGCCAGTCATATCCTAGAACGCAGGAGAGCGCCTGGAACCAGAATGGATCTGAGAGTCTACGGAGGAATTCGTCAGGGCCGTACTCAGTTAGAATCACTTCGGTAATCCCTCTCGAAAGAGAGACCATGCGCTTGAACAACCAACGGGGCGCCTTCCCCGGGTGGAGGGGGAGACTCGCGACTCCTGTTTTCGGCATAAATAACCGTTCAATATCGATGATTGCATATAATCATTCGCAGGGGGTCACTGAAACTAAGCACATGTCCTTAGAGGGCAAGCTATAAAAAAGAGTACCGCTTCTCCAAAAAGGGACACCATGGCGCAACGAGATTTCAGCACCTATATAAAGGAGTTCAATGAATGCCTCAAATCATATTTTCCGCCGAAGGAGCTATGGACGCCTGCCGATGATGCTATTTACAAATATGATGATTTGTACCGCATCCCGCTTAAAGAAGCCCATGAGCTGCGATTCAAAGCAATCAAGCACACCTTTACGAACCAGTATAATAACAACAAGGTGTATCAGAATTTTTGCAAAGACCGAAAGTTCTCACCGAGCGACCTGAAAACTATGGATGATCTTGACAAGATCCCCATGATCCCAGACACGTTTTTCAAGGATTATCCCATGGGACGGGATTTCGCGCTGTGGCTCGGGAACATCTTCACCGGCACCCTGCCACGCATCGTTATCCAGCAGAAGAACCCATCGTACGATGAGGTGATCAATGCGTTCAACGGTGCTGGAATGGCGGTCGCCTATAGTAGTGGCACCAGCGGTCGGCACACATTCATCCCGCGTGACCAGCGCACGTTCCTCACATCCGAGTATGCGGCCGGGAAAGGCGCTGTCGCTATGATGTACCCCATCTGGGACCACCAGATGGACGGGTACCTGTTGATGCCAAACCCGAAGAAGACGAACGTGTATGCGGGGAAGGTGTGTACGATCTACTTTGATGTGATAAAGCATGTCAACGTCGCGATCGACCGAGAAATCACGACAGAGCTCATCCAGATGACGATGACCGGGCAGAAAGGGGTCAAGGGCGTGTTTGTGAAGTATTTTTTGAAACGCCAGTCCAACAAGATGATCGAGGAAATCATCGGCTGGCTTGAGCGCCTTGAGAAGACCAAGGAGGTCATCGCGATCGTCGGCGCTCCCTACATCCTCTCCATGGTGATGGATCGACTCGAGAAGCAGGGGAGGGGTTTTGACTTTAACGGGCGAGCCGCGGTGCTCACTGGTGGCGGCTGGAAGGCGTACGAGGGCATCCGTATCCCGAACGTGGAATTCCGTAAGCAGGTGAAGAAGGTGCTCGGGATCTCTGAGTACAACTGCCTCGATTTATATGGCATGGTCGAGGGGAACGGCTGGCTCACGCACTGCCCTGAAGGGCATTATCTGCATGCACCGTACTCCTACTACAAAGGGCTGGTGCTGGATCAGGATTACAAACCGATGGGGTATGGGGAATGGGGTCGGTTCGCGTTCCTCGATGCTGCCGCGTTCAGTTACCCTGGTTTTGTGATATCTGGTGATAAGGTCAGGATGCTGGAGCACTGTCCTGTGTGCGACCGCCCGGGCCCTGTGCTTGAGCCTGAGATCAAACGTGCCGCCGGCGAGGAGATCCGTGGCTGCGCTGAGGAAGTGCGGCGGATGCTATCCACTGATCTAGGAAAGTAGACGATGTTGACCCCCTGGGAAATCAAACGCAAGGAGATGATGCCTCCCCTACTCATGGTGAGGATGAACCTGAGCGGGGTGTTTTTCCTCCTAAAGGTTGTGTTGAAGAACCTTGGGACGTTCCGTCAGCTGAGGGGGCAGAACACCGATTTGGTTCATGTGAGGCCAAAACCAGAGTATGAGATCCCTTCATACGCCCCGGGGATGCAGTGCTGTTCCTCTGATGAAAAGTACCTGCGGCCGACCTTGTATTGTGACTGTCGGGCGCCTGAGATCGTCGCGATGGCGCACGCGTTGGGCGCGTATCAGAAATCGGACCGGGGGTTTGCGGAGGCTGCGTTTGAGTTTGCGAAACGTAAGGTTATCTTGGAGATCATGCCGATGGACGGCGTCGTCCCGACGCTGAAGCGGGGGACCGGCACCTGCCTGCATAAGATTTCACTGTTCGTCGCCCTGTGTCGGGCCGCTGGGATTCCTGCGCGGTACAAGTTCTTCGCGCTCACTATCCTCGATGAATGGGCGATGCCCGCGATGGAGCATGCGCCGCTCATGCAGGAATGGTATGACGCCATGGGGATGTTCCTGCTACATGGGGAGGGAGAGGTACTCGTTGACGGCGAGTGGGTGACGGCTGATGCTGGCGCGGAGCCGCAACGGCAGGCGTCGGCGTGGATGCCGGTAACGAAACTTGGTGAGGACTCGGCCGGGCTGTGGCTGTTCCCTATCCCTGGGACCACGTTTGTGCGTGAGTCAATCCCTCTCGGTCTCGGGCTTCCTTCACGGTTGCTGATGAACCATCTGGTGCCGAAGCAAGTCGTCGGCGTCAACGTCGGGATTCTTGGGCAAATCGAGGCGGGGAGGAAGCGCATCAAGGAGATGGGCGGAGAGGCTGTGTATGATGCCGAGGCGCGTAAAAGAAGACAGCAGGCTGCGCCGAAAGGCGAGCTGCTCAGGAACCATGAGAAAATCGTGTTTCAGGAGCCATAAAAAAAATTTTAAATTGGCTGTTTCATAGTGGTGTACCAGGTGACCGTATCCTTGATTGTTGTTTCAGAGGTGAACCGCGGTGTATAGCCGAGCTGCTGTTGTGCTTTCTGGGTGTCGATGAGACGGGCATGGCCAAGCATTTTGACTTTTTGGCGTGTCAGCGGGGGATTTGGTTTGCCGCGAAGCACCCAGATGCCTTCGACGAGGACCGCTAGAAAGGAGGTGCCGAGGTACGACCGATGTTTGGTCGGCGCAGGGACCCCGAGGCTCTGTGCGAGGGCCTCGATGATGAGTTTTGGGGTGCAGTCGAAGCTTTTCACATTGTACGCCTGACCGTTGGCTGCGTCGGATTCCCCTACGAGACGCAAGCATGTCGCGACATCCCGGCCGTCAGAGACGGAGATGCGCTGGTCCCCGCTGCCGATGTAGAACAGGCGTTGCTGTCGAAGCGCGGTGATGAGGAACGGCGCGATCAGGGAGTCTCGTGGTCCGGTGACGACAGGGGAACGGACCGCGGAGACGATGAGGTTGTGCTTGAGCCCGTATTCCCAGAGGAGCAGCTCCGCCCGGTATTTCGACTCGCCGTACTTCGGAAGCGGTCTTTTCGGGTAATCCTCCGTGATCGGCTGGGTGGTGTTGGGGAACCCGTAGACCGAGCCTGAGCTCATGAACACGAACCTGGGGACCTTGGTCTTGACGCAGGCGTCCAGCAGGTTTTTGGTTCCGTAGAGGTTCACCTCGAAGAACTCCTTGCGCGTCCCCCAATCGCGCGGGAGTGCTGCGACATGGTAGACCACCTCACGGTCCTTGGTCGCTTCCAGAAGGGAGGATGTGTCGGAGAGATCGCCGATTACTTCCGTTACGTTTTTTCCCTGGAGATACCTCATGGAGCCGGTAGGTCGACGTAGCACGCGCACCTCATTTCCGTGGCGTAACAGTTCATCGACGAGGTGGCTTCCTATGAACCCGGTTCCTCCGGTGACCAATGCTCGCATCGGGTCCGAGAATGGGAGACATCCTTGAAAAACTCTTTGGAAAAGATAATATGCAGATATCGTTTCCTGGTTTCTGCGACTATGACGAGTTTACGAGAAATGAAGGATAAGGGGTACATCCCCCAGAAAATGTATTTGAAGCTTATGGTGGGTGGTGGGTTATCCCTCAGCAAAGTCCTGTTTACGAGCCCGCATGACCTGAAGAAGCTGCGGGTCATCCATGAGGGGGAGGAACGGTTCGTCCGACCGAAACGTCCGTATGAGCTCCCACCGTATAAGGAGGGGATGAAATGCGGGGTCACGGGAGAGCGGTTTTGTCGTCCGACCCTCTATTGCAACCCCTGCGAGCCTGAGGTGGTCGCCATGGCCCATAAGCTCGGCGCGTTCCAGGTTCCAGAGTACGAGTACGTCAAGAATGCGTTCGAGTTCGTGAAGGAGAACCTCCAGCTGGAGATCTGCCCGATGGATGAGGTGTCGGACTCACTCAAGCGAGGCAGCGGTACGTGTTTTCATTTGATTTCGGTGTTCATCGCCTTGTGTCGTGCCGCTGGCATCAAGGCGCGGTACAAGATGTTTGCGATGAACATGATTAAAACCTGGTACGACGCGATGGTGGGCGCGGACCCGCTCGTGAAGAAGTGGTACGATTCCATGGGGTATTTCATGATTGAAGGGGAGGGGGAAGCGTTCATCGACGGTAGATGGGTGGTCTCTCATGTCGGCCCGACCGCGGAGCGGCAGGCTGCTGGTGGGATCCCGATCACGAAATTCGGGGAGGATTCCCTCGGGATTTGGTTCTTCGCGATCCCTGGAACCATCATGTACATGGAGTCGATCCCGTACGGGTTCGGGGGGGTCACCAAGATGCTGAAGCGGCTCGCACCAGCCTCTATGGATCGGGTCAACATCAGTATCATGAAGCAAAACGAGATGGGCAGGCACGTCATCGAGGAAGCTGGCGGTAAGGAGGCGTACGACGCGGCTGCGCGTAAGAAGCTGGGGCCGAAGGCGCCGACGATTGACCTATCCAAGAAGAGCGGCATCGAGTTCCAAGGGTGACAGGGATGGCTCCTGGTGAGACACCATCACGAGGCCTAGGAAGCGAACGGACCCGGCGGTACATCCTGTATCTTGTGGCGCTCATGGCGATGATCGCCATCATGGATCAATACCTGTCGTTCATCGAAACGAACGCGATCCCGTATCTGACGAAAGAGTTCGCGGTGTCGAGCGCTGACTACTCCTGGTGGAAGGCGGTGTATTTCATCCCGACCTTCTTCATTTTCCTGCTCAACGGGCTCACCGATATCATCGGAAGGAAATACTCGCTGCTCATCCTGATTCTTCTGTTCGGAATCCCTTCGATAGCGATGGTGTATCTCACCCCGTCCTTCCATTTGTACATGCTGTTCTTTGCGATGATTACGTTCGCGACCGTGTCGAACATGTGGACAATCCCGATCAGCGAGGAGGCGCCAGCAAGCAAGCGCGCGAAGTACGTGTCGCTCGTGTACGGCGTCAGCCTGTTTCCCTTCATCGCTATCCTCCCACGGATCACGTTCGCGCTTGGTCTCAACTGGCGGTGGATGTACGGCATCATGTTCCTGTTCATGGTCCCGGTGCTTCTCATGTGGGTGTTCATGAAGGAGACGAAGCGCTATGAGGTCATCAAGGAGGAGCGCAGGCTTGGCATCCGCAAGAAGCATCTCTACGGCGCAGGGGTCATCAACCGCTGTGATCTGAAGTACATCGTTTTCTCTGCGGTCATCTGGATGTGCTGGCTGATCGTGTCGATGTTCGAGGTGTACGCGGGGCAGTTCTACATGTCCATCAAGGGGTTCACCTTCGATCGATGGTCACTGGTGTTACTAGGCATCCTGCTTTCGATGATGGTCGGTGCGGTGGTCGGTGGATGGGCGATGGATAAGATCGGCAGGAAAGCTGGGATCATCATCGGGTGTGCCGGTCTCGGGGTGTTCATGGGCTTCATCGGATTTACCCCTGTGGTCGTGTCGATTATTTTGATTACCATCGCTGGGTTCTTCTTCGGGTTTTCCTACATCTGGATCATTGTGTACATACCGGAGATATTCCCGACGGAGCGTCGCGGGTCATGTATGGGGTGGACGACGACCGTCGCACGCGCCTCGTACGTGGTGGGGCCGTCGCTTGCTGCGATCATGCTGACACTGTCGCCTGGCATGGAGCTGTTCTGGCTGGTCGGAGGGCTGCTCATGGTCATCCCGATTCTTTTGGTGGTGCTGTTCCATCCCTATGAGACCAAGACCAAGGAACTTGAGGAGATCGAAGAGAAACGACAATCCCCGGCCTAGGGTTCCTTTCTTGTTTGTGTTTTTCTTTAAAATCGATACCTTCTGTATAACAAGTCTTTTATAAGCTGACACCCACCGTTCCATAGAGAGGATACGGTATGATGATTATCTTGAAGCGGCAGGATCAGACCAGCATCTGCTGCCCGAATCGAACGAGAAAGCGATCATCGGCATCAGAAGCTACCCGAGTGTAGCTGTATATCGCGGTCGGTCTGCTCCTCATCGGCGTATGGATCATGCTCGCATTTCAC
>DATKKD010000090.1:0-9834 GCA_035543435.1 Thermoplasmatota archaeon | reverse complement strand
CCTGAATGCTTGGTTATGTCGATGAAATCATCACGTCGAACAATTTCACAATGTTTATTAATCATCGACATTTTCCGTCTGTAAGCTCTTGTTTGAGGGCGGAGGCATTTCGATGGAGAAGATAGTCGGTAAGAAATGTTTTACGATAGGAATCATGTTCCTATTCATAGGGGCAAGTGTACTACCAGTTATTAGTGGAGCAACTCAAAACTCGCCATTCATAAAAGGCGTTGGAAAACAAGGAAATCCGCATCACCCTAAAATACAGAACAATCAACAAAACCATCCTCAAAAAAGTAATAAAGGAACTACAAACGTAAAACAAGAAAATAGACCAACACTGAAAGAGAACACGAAAAAAACAAGACAAACCCCTATCAAACCAGAACATGTAACACACCGACCTTCTCTCTCATCTGAAACCGAAAGCACTATCGTTGACAGCATCGCGAGCACGAGTGGAAGCACTCAGAACAGTGAAGGAACAAAACTTAACAACGCTGTTAACCTTAAAACTAGTCAAAACAGTAATCCCCTGAGTGATAACAATGAAAACAGTCGAAGCGATCCGCAGCCGCTGCCAAATCACGAAGTCACGGTTATGAATGATAGTAAAACCTTTTCCAGTATTCAAGCAGCGATTAATGATCCTGAAACTATTGATGGTTATTGGCTTTATATTCAACCAGGAACCTATAATGAGAGCGTCATCGTCAACAAATCGCTTTACTTTTTAGGCAGCGGTGTGGCGACGCCTGTGATTGATGCGATGGGGGGCATTGGATTTAATATCTCTGCGAGTTCTGTCACGGTGAAAAGATTAAATTTCACGAATGCAACGACAGCAATCTATTGTAATGCATCTGGGTTAACCGTTATGAATAACACCTTCTGGTATGATATCAACGGAGTGGTATGGATAATCGATA
Source organism: Thermoplasmatota archaeon (assembly GCA_035543435.1). Lineage (GTDB taxonomy): Archaea > Thermoplasmatota > E2 > DHVEG-1 > DHVEG-1 > SM1-50. The sequence continues at coordinate 8,905 of DATKKD010000090.1, read as the reverse complement.
AACACAATCTGGCGTCAAGTCAAACCATTCTTGCAAGCACGGTGAAATACAATACGTTTTACTCGAATTACTCGCCAGAATCACTCCAACCTGGTGGTTATAATGATATGATCTATGTTGATTTAGAATTATATTATCTCTTTAACAGCGGGTACACGGTGAACATCGGGGATATCACGATAAATCAAAATATGTTCTATTTGAATGAAACAGCGAATGCAGATGCGATTTATTTCGATTATTTCACCGTACAAGATCTTTACGGCGGAACAATTTCTATGGGGAGAATCAATGTTTCAGGAAATACGATTTATGGCGGATATGACGGACTTGATTTTTACGGAGAAATCCTTCAAATAAAGAATGTCCAAGTGACGGTCGGTGATTTCATTGTAACTCATAACCTCATGGTGAATCAGACCAGTGGTGGATATGAAGACGGTTACGGAATTAATATAGATTACTACGATGGAGAAAGCTGGTCTGGCACCACTCATGCAGTGTTTGGAATATTACAGATAACCGATAATACCATTCAATCGTCTCAGAGTCATGTGTATGGTATCGAGGTGGACGATTACGGGTATTGGTACAATTACTCAAACACAGCCAGCCTTCATGTAGGGGATATGATCATCCAAGACAATCTCGTGAATGTCTCGGATGTTGGTGTAGACTTTGAAATGTATTATATTGGAGGAGGGGACGATCCTCTTCAAGATCACGCCTCAATCACCTTAGGGAATTTCCTAATCTCTGGTAACACCATCAACTCCTTAAGCGGTAATGAAGACGCAATGTATATCGATGTTGAACATTGTGGATACTACATGTACGATTACGCATCCTTAACTATAGGATCTTTCATGGTCGTTAATAACACGATTACCGGCTATTGCTACGATGGGATCGATGTAGATAATTTCTATGAAGTTGGTTACTATATGTACGATCATTCCTCTGTTATAATGGGTTCTGTTGAGCTCACGGGAAATGATATTAACGTGACGAACACCGATGGTGCTGGAATTGCGTTTGACTACCTAGGAGATATAGGGGAAGAAATGCACAATTACTCCTCATGCACTATAGGTTCTATCAAAGCCAATAACAACAATATTACCACAAACGGGAGTGGTGATCATGATGGCTTCTATGCTAAGATCGAAGACCTCGGGTATGACATGTATGACAACTCTGTGTTCACCATGGGAGATATCCAGTTCAACCAAAATGTGATATACGTAGACGGTAGGAGTGGGTACGGCGCCGGCATGTACTTTGATTATTGGGAGTATTTCGGCTATGATTTGTACGATAACTCACACTGTACAATTGGTAGTATCGAAATCCTTGACAACACCATGATCGCTGGGAATAGCTATGGAGTCTATCTTGAATATTATGATTTTGGTTACGATATGTACAACCATTCACAGTTCACCATGGGACATTTCGCGGCCAACGACAACAATATCACAGCAAATGCAGCGGAATATGGGAATGGTTTCTACATCGAATGGAGCGGTATGGGTTATTATATGGGTGAAAACGTCAACGATCATTGCGTGTTTACCATGGGGGACATCACCTGGAATAATAACAAGATTGTTAACAGCGGCGGTGAGGGCATTTATGTCGAGGATCTCGATGATTTTGGCGAAGAGATGCATGGCTCTTCGACGTATACCATGGGAAACATCCAGTTTAACCACAACAACATCAACACCTCAGATTATAGCGGTATGTACCTCTACGATCCAGAACGATTCGGGGAAGACATGTACGATAACTCGCACTATACCATGGGGAATCTCGAAGCCAACGACAATACTATTTACGCAGGTGGTGGGAACGGCATCTTTTTGTACTATGATGAATTTGGTTATTATGTTGGAGATAGCGTAAACGATCACTGTGTTTTCACCATGGGGGACATCACCGTTAACAACAACACCATTCACAATTACGGCGCAGAAGCCATCTACGCAGACGACTTCTATGGCATCGGGTACGAAATGTACGGTTACTCAACCGTTACCATCGGTAATATTACCTTCAACCATAACACTATCGTAACCGATGATAATGGTATCACTATCCCCTACATGGGTGAATTCGGCTATGAGATGGGTGATCATAGCGTCTTTGAAATGGGGAATATACAGTTCAACGAAAACCATGTCCAGTGTGGCGGAATCGGTGTCTTCATCGGAGGAAACTTAGGTGAGGGCTGGGGCAAAATAGGAGATATCGGGTCCTATATGTATGGCAATTCATCGTTCACTATGGGGAACATCGAATTCAAGACAAACAACATCACGAGCTATGATGACGATGGTATGTATATTGATATCTGGAATGTCGGCTACGAAATGTATGATGACGCAACGGGAACCATGGGGAACGTCCAAATCAACGACAATGTGATTGACAGCTACGATACTGGTATATACATTGATTACATAGGCGACTTCGGGGAAGATATGTACAATAACTCATCGTTTACCATGGGGGATGTGGAGACAAGCGACAATATCATCAGCGCTGAGGATGGCGATGGTATCTACATCTATTATGCTGATTTTGGCTATCGTATGGGGTACTATGAAGAGCTCGGTGTCGCCGTTGTGCTTCCAACCTGTGTCTTTACCATGGGTAACATCAACTGCAATGATAACACCATTAATAATGCCGGGGCTGAAGGTATCTATGTTGCAGCACTCGAGTATATCGGAAGTCAAATCGATGGTTTGTGTACAGCAACCATGGGCAATATCACTTTCAGCCACAACACTATCTTCACAGATGGTAGCCATGGCATCGCTCTTTCAAGTGATGCAGATGATGAAGGGTTAGAGTACCTTGGTTATGAACTTCTTGATCAGGCGCAATTCACTATGGGAAACATCCAAATCAATGACAATATGATTAATTGTACGTTCCCCGGATACGGCATTTATATTTGGTGGTTAGGAGACAACGGGGAATCGCTTGATAATAATGCACAGGTTACAATCGGTTGTGTAGAAATCAACAACAACACTCTGAATGATGGTTGGGGTGATGGGATCGACTTTAAGATTGGGGATTTCGGTTGGAACCTGAACAACAATGCAACAGTCACGATACGACATATCACAATGAATCAGAATAATGTCATCAGTCGTGATGACGGGATAACAGACGAGTGGAGCGGTGACTTCGGGGCTGAAGTCTATGACAATGCAAGGTATTACGGCGGAGAATTGATAGTTGCATACAACACGATTGATACGAACAACGACGGCATTCGAATACTCGGTGAAACCTATGATCTGATTGTCGGTGCGAACACAATTCTTAACGCTGGTCAAGGGATCCATGCCAAAGATGATTCGTACAATCTCACATTTGCCTACAACACCATAAGTGGGACAGAAAATGACAGTGTTCTCTTCAACAGCATCTATAATAGTACGCTTATCGGGAATGTCATCAACGCAAGCCAGAACAAGAACGGGATCGAACTTGATAGTGCCACCTACAACATCACCATCGTCCGCAACACCATCAGCAACAACAGCGACACCGGCATCAACGTCACTACCAGCTACCATGACTTCATCTATCACAACAACATCCTGACCAACACCCTGCAGGCGTACGATGATACGGAGGGAACGAATCGGTGGAACGATAGCTACCCGTCGGGTGGGAACTACTGGTCCGACTACGTCGGTCATGATAATTTCAGCGGTCCCGGTCAAGATGTTGCCGGTAGCGACGGCATCGGAGATACCCCGTACAACATCACCCACCCGATGCTCATCAGTGAAGACCATTATCCCTTCACCCATGAGATCACCATCAACCACAAATCCATCTACACCCCAAGCAGCCCGTTTCCATCGAACGGTGCCTCTGGCGTCTCCATCCACACCAACACCCGCTGGAATGGAGGCGACCCGGATAACGACTACGACTGCTACGACATCTATTTCGGCACCACCAACCCACCAACCTACTACGACACGATCTATTTCACACAAGGCTCACCTATCAGTTACCTCCCAGGGACACTGAAGAAAGACACCACGTACTATTGGAAGATCGTCGCCTGGGACGCGTTCAATGACAGCGCGAGCGGGCCGGTCTGGTCGTTTAACACAGGAAGCGTCTACTCGCCACCGTCAACACCCTGGCCGCCAGCGGACAACTCGATCCCTGTCAGCATACCTGGCGGACCTTACTCCGGCATCGTGAACAAACCGGTCCAGTTTGACGGATCAAAAAGCTACGACAACGACACCTGGATCATCCAGTATGACTGGCAGTTCTTCAGCGGCGACTCCTGGCACTTCGTCGGAGCCAAACCCACCTACACCTACACCACTGCAGGCACGTACACCGTGACGCTGCGTGTCCATGACGTCGGTGGTCACACCGCGGACGCGACCACGACTGCGACGATCAGCCCAGCGTCAGTGAACCAGGCGCCATCGAAACCCATCATCACCGGGCCGTCCACCGGGACACCAGGCACCCCGTACACCTACAGCTTCGTCTCCACAGACCCAGAGCAGGACAACATCAGGTACTTCATTGACTGGGGCGACGGCACGACCTCGACCTCACCGTTGCTTGCCAACGGCGTCAGCCACAGCGACACACACACCTGGGCCACGAGCGGCGTCTACACCATCAGATGCTATGCGGAGGATCAGTACAACGCCACCTCAGGGACCGCGACCCTCTCCGTTGTGATTGAATTTAATGTCCAACGACTCGATAACGGCTCGTACCTCGTCGACAGCAACGGCGACGGCATCATGGATCACCTGTACAACCCGACCACCGGGGTGCTGTCCGCGTACAGCCCCGAGCAAGGCATCGTTCCAGTGCCGGGCGGTAACACAGGGTTGCTCGTCGTAGGCATCCTGCTCATCGTCGTCATCATCATTATCATCCTGTTTTTGCTACTGTGGCGACGACGACGGAAGAAGGAAGACGAGGAAATACGCAAAAAAATTAACAACAAACCATAAGGAGAGAATCATCTCCTTTTTTACTTTTTTTTATTATTTAGCAGATGTCTCCCTGTTTTATCACAAAGAAATTTGATGATGCGATTGATTAAATTCACCTTCATTTGTGGTGTCATCATATTCTTTTGGTCTCAAACGAATGCTTGAGGGGCTCCAGTGGAAAAAGACAAGGTTTAAATCATAAGATATGTTTACGACTTGCTATAGGAGGTGTTGAATTGGCATATAAACACGAAGGATGGACGTTATATACACGCAATGTAAATTTAAAAGGCGGCCGAAAGCAAACGATCTATTTCTTCAGCAAACGATCACCAAAGAGTGGGACACCCTGTGATTTACCGACTGGCTACTCTGTTGGGGTCAACAAACGCACGGGGCTGCCGTATCTAAGAAAGAAGTAAGCATCATCCTTACTTTCTTCCTTTTTCTTTTTTTTGTTTTTTCTCCCTGTTTTGAACGAGAAGAAAGATTTATAAGTGCCGTCACTCTTCGATTCCTCGGGAACTATGTACGATGAGTTGGCTGATGCTGAGGAAATAAGCTGCATGGTCTGTGAGGGGAAAAAAGGGAAGACCGCGGACGCGGAGCTTGCGCTCTTCATGCAACGGTTCAACTTGGACCGAGAGACCGTCGAGACGATGCCTGCGTTCGAGAAGCATTGCAAGCAGCTGTTCAAACCAGAATTAGAAAAATAGCGAAGCGGTAATATTCTGGTGCATATTTGTAATTTTTGACGAAATCCATATAAAAGAGGGGTCGATGTCGGGTTATCGTGGGTTTTTATGACAGATTTCGAGAGGCTCTATTCGGATAGGGCAGGCAAGATGCGGAAGTCTGAGATCCGTGAACTTTTGAAACTCACCCAGGACCCCGAGGTCATCTCGTTCGCTGGAGGACTGCCGAACCCGAAATCGTTCCCGGTGGAAGAGCTGAAGAGCATCCAGCAGTCGGTGTTGGAGCACCATTCCAAGATAGCGCTGCAGTACGGGACCACCCATGGCATCCCCGAGCTTCGTGAGATCCTCGCCGAGCGAGGTCGGAAAGAGGGGATGAAGAACGTCGGCATCGACAATACCATTATCATATCCGGGTCCCAGCAAGGCCTGGATGCGGTCGGGAAGATCTTTCTGAACCCTGGTGACATCGCCCTCGTTGGCCTGCCGTCCTATCTTGGCGGGATCAACGCGTTCCGGAGTTACGAGGCAAACCTCATCGGCATCCCGCTCGACAAGGACGGCATGCGCGTGGACCTGCTCGAGGACAAACTCGAAGAGCTTGCCAAAAAGAAACAGCAGGTGAAGTTCGTGTACACGATTCCGTCCTTCCAAAACCCTGCCGGCACCATGATGCCGGAGTCACGACGAAAGAAACTCGTCGACCTTGCCTCCGAATACGATTTCGTGATTCTCGAGGACGACCCCTACGGAAAGCTCTGCTACGATACCCCATACGTGAAACCGATCAAGACCTTCGATGACGAAGGCCGCGTCATCTACATGTCAACGTTCTCGAAGATTCTCGTCCCCGGGTTCAGGCTCGCCTGGATCATCGCTGACGAGGACATCCTACGCAAGATCGAGCTGTGCAAGCAGGCCCTGGACCTGTGCACCGCGCCGTACACCCAGTTTATCGCCTACGAGTTCATGGAGCGCGGCTCACTTGACCTGCATATCATGAAGATCTGCGAGATGTACAAGCCAAAACGGGATGTGATGATGCGCTCGATGAAGAAATACTTCCCGGAGGGGTACACCTGCAACAGGCCCAAGGGAGGGATGTTCGCCTGGGTGACGCTTCCGGAAAAGATCGACACCGAGATCATGTTCCTGGACGCGATCAAGGAGAAGGTCGCGTACGTGCACGGTAAGGCGTTCTGCGTGGACGGGGGCGGTGGCAGCTCCATGCGGCTGAACTTCTCCTATTCCACCAACGAGCAGCTCGACGAAGGGATGAAGCGGCTCGGAGCGGTGATCGAGAAAAAGATGACGATATGAACCTAGGTCGTGTCGTGGTTGTCGCTCTCGTTCTTCTGGTCAGCGCCTGCTCAGGGTGCACGCTGTTTTCCCGTACGAGATTCACCCTTCTGTCATGGACGGTCAATGACGATAAAGGCTTCCCAGGCCTACGCATTCAATTCAACACGAGCGATACCGCGACCCTAACGCTCTCCGGCCCCACAGACCAAGTGTTGTTCTCGGATGAATACTATCAAGGTGTACACCATGAGAATGTCTCGTTTGCTGGTTATCGTAGGGATCCATCGCATGGAACGTACACGCTTCGGGCGTACGATACATCGAAGAACGTGATTTTTCAAAACCAGATGGCGTTCCATGGACAGAACCTCTCCATCGACCAAGTGCAAGATGACTGGTGGTCCAACGCAACCGGCTCCTATCTCGTCGCCCTGCATCTGGCGCTCCATAACCTCGGCGACCTCCCCTCGTACCCATCCCGTGTCACTGCAACCCTGGAGGATGTGACAGTCCAGGGCTTGCTGCTTCCGATCGCGGTCCTGCCGCATCAGACAGCGACCGTCTCCTGCTTCGTTCTGCTCGGTCCGTTCACTTCGAAGGGGAAGGCGGTGACGATAAGCCTTGTCAGCGGGGAAGGCACCGTGCTTGCAAAGGCCACCCATGTGATCTCGTCCCCTGCGCAGGTCGCCTCATGGACGTACACCTGGGACTATCACGGTGAACAGACGCTCCGCATCCCGTCCTTGAACTGGCTCGCCGAGTATTACAAAGGAATGAGTCGCCTCGACATCAACGATGATGCCCCATACGTGTTCGACCCCTATGATGATACCTACATGGAGTTCCTCGCCCATGAGCTTCTTTCGATGAGCCATGCGCATTCGGATGTTGAACGCATCGACTTCATCGCATCGTTTGTCCAAAGCATTCCCTACCTGGAGAACACGTACCCCACGTACCCGCTGGAACTGTTGAAGGATGACCACGGGGACTGCGATGACAAATCGATCCTTGGAGCATCACTGCTCACATGTCTCGGTTACAACGTCTCGCTCATACGGCTGCCCCATCACATGGCGGTTGGGGTGAGTGTGAATGCCTCGGTCGGGTCGTTCGCCTACTATGTGGATCGTTACTATTATCTGGAGATGACCGCGATGAACTCGCCCCTTGGGAGGGTCCCACCTGAGTTCAATGGTTTCACGAATGAGACTGTTTATCCGATTGCCACCCGACCCTTGCTCGTCCATTCCTGGCTGAACGCGACCCGGTATACGACCAGCGGCGGACCAGATTACATCAGACTCAAGATCCTTGTGATGAACCTCGGGAGCATCGCTGCCCCCTCGTTTGAGGTTCAAGGGGCATTCTATGATGTGACAAATCGAAGCTACAATGAACACCGTGCTCGAGGGTCTCCTCTTGCCCCGCAGGACGAACAGATCATCGATTTTGAGGTGAACGTCCCGAAGGGGGTCGCAACCGTGTTACGAACCAGGATTTACCTACAAGGGTTCATGGTGCATGAGCGGGAATCCTCATCCTGGTTCCAATAATAAAGTTTATATCTCCTGGTGGATACTTCCTGTTTTGCTGGGCGTAGGTGGACGGCTGACGGTGACCGAAAGGTCGCTGAGGAAAGTCCTCTCTCACTCTGAATCAGGATCCTGCGCAAGCAGGTAAGGCGAGAGTCTTAGTGGAGGAACAGAAACGACACAGCCCCGGACCCATGCAATGATTCACCTGGTGATGAGGTCGTCTGGGGATTTGGTGCAACGGCCAATCTACTCCTGGAGCAAGCCCAAACATCGGGATCAGTTGTTCAGACTGCTCGTAGGTGGGGCGCATCAGACGAATGCCGTTAAAACAGAAAGAGGCTTACGGCCTACACCCAGCACC
>DATKKD010000089.1:0-10599 GCA_035543435.1 Thermoplasmatota archaeon | reverse complement strand
CGCATTGAACCGGACGTACGCGAACATCCCGTTTGCGATAGGGGTGATTCTCCTTCAGTTGGTTCTCCTGCTGATTTTGTCGTATGTGATTATCGCGATGCTTGAGTGGGTGAAGGTGTTTGATCTTAAAACCAATGCAATTCTTACCTTATTCGTGCTCGTTACCTTAAACCTCCTCACTACCCTGCATATTCCATAAGACAAGAAGTTCGTCCTACAGCTCTGTGTTTGTCTTGTTAGTGTATGTTTTTAGGACGTGTACGGCGCCGGTGACGTCCCCCTTTTCATCGAGGAGTGGAAACCCATCGATGGTAAGGTGTTGTTGGAGATGCGGCTCGAAAAATGTCAGGGTCATCGGTTTTTTGGTGCGTTGCACTTGGGTGCAGGGGCAGGAGGCAGGAGGCTCAGACGACCCATGCAGGAGCTCATAGCATTTTTTTCCAAGGCAGTCCTCAAGCGGGAGGTGAAGGAAGCCTGCGAATGCCTTTGTTGCACGGATGACGGTGCACTCATGGTCTGTGGTGAAGACTAAGTCAGTGATGGCATTGAACGTGAGGTCAGACTCCTGTGTGCATCGTCTCAGCGACGCCTCCGTGGTGTGTTGGTTCGTGACGTCGTCGATGATGAGGGTGACACCTGGTTCACCGTCATCGCTAATGGTGGGGATGTACTGGATGAGGAGAAATCGTTGATGATTGCCCTCGACGTACCGTGTTTCGATAATGATTTTTTGGCCATGGGATGCTGCGTGTGCATGGCGTGCGATCTCGGGGATTTGGAAGAACTTGATGGTGAAGGTGTCAAGGGGACGTCCGATGATGTCCTCCCGTTGGATGCCGAGCGCGGTGAGGAGGTTGTCGTTTACCTGGAGGAAGTGGAGGTCCTTATCCAGAAGGGCGATGTATTGATAAGTGTAGTTTAAGATCGTGGAAAGTGGGATGCGTGTGGACGGGAAGAAGACCTTGGCGGGGCCGAAGGTGACCATGTCTGCTTGCCCGGAGATCAGAAGGACGTCTAGGTATTTTGCCACCGAGTTGCGGTTGATTTTTATTTCGCGTGCGATGTCGGTGACGGTCATCCCTTTGGGGTTGTTTTTCAGGATAGTTTTTATCTGTGCGAGTTCTTTTTGATAGGTTTCCACAGGCATCCATCTTGTTGTCTGTATATATGCATTTCGTTCTGCCTATCACTATTGCCATGCAAATACAGAAAACTATATATATAATAATTCTGATGTCCTATTGCCAGGCAAAAGTGCATGGCAGAGTGGTGAAGGGATAAAAAACTATGAAGAAATCCTCTAACAACAGGGCAGCACAACGTGCAAACCCACAACTGACCGCCTGGGGGAGGCGACCCGCTGTCCTTCCATTGATACCAAGCAACGACTCTCCGCACATCCCACATCCCATCGCCTCTCTCCATCCCTTTAAAACCTATCCAAAATACTACATCCTTTCTGGTGAAATGAGGTACCTACCGTAGAGCATCCCGTCTCTCCTTTTCCAGGAGGTACCTCTCTCCCATCCCAACACGACAGCCTTTTTTGCTATTTTACCACAACAAGTTTAAATAACAAAAACGAGAAAGTCAAGGGTTGCATGAAACCAGAACAACCTTGTAATAAGCTTTTAATCGTTGATGATGACATTGATATCCTCTCCAGTCTCCAGGCACTCTTCGAAAAAGAAGGATTCGAGGTTCGAACAGCGGAGAACGGACGCAAGTGCCTCGTTGAACTTGAGAAAGGATTCCAGGGCATCATCTTGCTTGACCTCATGATGCCTATCATGAACGGCATCGAAACCATCAAACAAATGCATATCGATGGATTCCTTGAACAGAACCTCATCATCGTGCTTACCGTGAAACGGATCCAAGGCGATGAGATCAACGAAATCTACCCCTACATTCAGGATTACATCACAAAGCCGTTCGACATCAACATGCTGCTACAAACCGTTAAAAAACATGCGCAAATCTACACCCAGAAAAAACGACGGTAATCGCCTCATTTTCCTCGAGCAAACCTTTATATTATTGGTTGTTCTTTATAATAAAGAACACCCATGACACTCCCTGCAGTACATCAGCTCAAAAAACCATTCGCCTGTCTCATCGTCCTCACCTTTTGTGTTCAAGTAGCAGCTGGGAGTAGGTCGACAAGCGATACGATGGTCTCTACCCTCCACACCACAGCCAGGAACCCAGCGACAAGTACGAAAATCAGTGCGATTCTTTCCCTCATCAACGAAAGCATCCTCCGTGACTACCTGACGACACTTGTGAATTGTGCACCTCGCACGGACGGAACCTACGGGTGCGACCTTGCGGCTCACTATATTCATACTCAATTCCAGGAAGAAGGTCTACGCACCAGATACCAGAACTGGACAGCCCGTGGCAACCGATACCATCCCTACCTGTATCATTGTGCGAACATCGAAGGAACCATTCCAGGCATCGACCACACAGATGACTCCATCATCGTCTTCAACGCCCATTATGACGGGGTCAAATACGGACCAGGGGCAAATGACGACGGCTCCGGGACCGCCGCTGTACTTGCTGCCGCGTACGCGCTCAGCCACTTCCAGTTCAACCGCACCCTGAAATTCGTGACCTTCTCAGGGGAGGAAATCGGACTAATCGGCAGTCAGGCGTACGCAAAAGAAGCCTACGAGCAGAACGACAACATCATGCTCGAGATCAACGCGGACATGATCGGCCATGATAACGGCAGCCGCACGATGAGAGTCATCAGCACCGAGGATGCCAGCTGGGTCCACGATGTCTTCCAAAGCATGGTCAGCAATTATAGCATCGGACTCTCCATACAACCCGGTTCTACCAATAGGGTTGGACATAAGATGACCGGAAGCGACTTTGCCCCATTCCTCGAGTACGGCTGGGAGTCGGTCTCCTGCTGGGAGACCGCTGGTGACCCTTACATGCACACCGCACAGGACAACCTGAGCAATATCGACTTCAGCTACCTGGTGAACACCACAAAAGCGATCGCAGGGGCACTCGCGTACCTCGCGGACCTCCCCGAGACACCACCGCAAGTCCGTATCACGTCACCCAGGGTAGGCAGTCTCTATTTCCGGGAGATGCAGCGACGCGATTTGAAGGACTTCAAAACCGTCGTGTTCGATGACATCTGGATCTGGGCTGAGGTGTACGACGGGACGACACCCGTCGTCAAAGCAGAGTTCTACGACAACGAAAAGCTTGTCTCAACCGTCACCCAGGTGCCCTTCAAATGGCACCTGAACAAGCGCTCCCTGGGGAAACACGAAATCATGGTGAAGGTCTACGACGAATTGGGAAGGACCTCGACCGACTGGCGAGAACTCAGACTCATCAATCTCTTCCTCAACAACCGGTGAACAGCCAACATCCTATTCTTTTTTAATGGCGAATGCGATAATGCCCTGTTTGCATGGACAGAGGCCTCTCCTCATTCGACATTTACGTCATCATCGCCGAACTGCAAGATCTGCGTGGTTGCTTCATCGAAAAAATCTACCAGCTCTCCCGCGACGATATCCTGATTAGAGTGCAACAGACCTCTACGAACAAAAAAGAACAACTCTTCATCAGAAACAAGGAACTCATCTGTCTCACCTCAAGACAGTTCGACGCACCAGAAAAACCTTCCGTGTTTGCGATGACGCTACGAAAGTACCTTCTCAACGGTAAAATCAGCGCAATAACCCAACATGAGTTCGACCGTATCATCAAAATCACCGTCGGGAGAAAAGAAGGAGACTACACGCTCGTCTGCGAACTGTTTTCGAATGGGAACATCATTTTGCTGAACCCCGAAGGCAGGATCATCAGGCCGCTTGTCAAACAAGAATGGGCGACCCGCATGGTGAAAAGCGGAGAGTTGTACATTCCTCCCCCACCCCAGGTTAACCCCTTCACCATGACGAAGGAGGCCTTCCAAGACATCATCAAGCAGGGGAAAAAGGACCTGGTACGAACCCTTGCCACTGGGGCGAACCTCTCCGGCCTGTACGCCGAGGAGCTCTGCGCCCGTGCCCATGCCGATAAACACCTGAAAAGCAATGCTGTCGATGATGAGACCATGCAAAGGCTGTACAGCGAATTAACCGACCTCCTCACCGTGTTCCGAGACCACGCGTTCACCCCTCTGCTCGTGAAAAAAGACGATGTCATGGTCGACATCATCCCTGTCTCCTTTGTCAGTTACCAAGGGTTGCGCATGGAGCCGGTGGACAGTTTCAGCAGATCCCTTGAACGACTTATCGTGCGACAGAGGCCTGAGAAACCACCAGAGAACATAGGGGAGAAGAAAACCGAAAAACTCCGACGGCAGCTCCTCTCACAGCAACAACTCTACGAGGAGTTCCAAGAGAACATCATCCTGAAGAAACTCGAAGGGGACCTCCTGTATCAACACTACCAGGTCTGTGACCAGCTGTTACAACAAATCTCCTTACTCTTGAAACAAAAAGACAAAAACGACCTCATGGCTCAAATCCTCTCGAATCCCTTGGTACGCCAGTTCGATCCGACACAAAACGAACTCGTTATCAGCCTGAACGACAAGGATGGAGTAGCACATGAAATCGCGCTAGATTTCCGCAAAACCGTCCCCGAAAATGCACAGCAGAAATACGAAGAAAGCAAAAAACTCCAGGAAAAAGCACACGGGGCACATGAAGCGATCCAGCAGGCGAAACAACAGCTAAAAATCCTTAAGGACACTGAGGTGGTCGAAAAAAAGAAGGTGGTCAAGAGGGAAAAAACTTGGTGGTTCGAGAAATACCGCTGGTTCATCTCATCTGAGGGAAACCTGGTGATAGCTGGACGGGACGCCGCGAGCAACGATCTCGTGGTGAAAAAGCACCTCAGCAAGGGCGATCGGTACGCGCATGCCGATGTCCATGGCGCGCCCAGCTGCATCATCAAAAGCAGCGGAGTGAACGACGAACCGCTCCCCATCACCGAAAAAACCCTGGTGGAGGCGTGCCAGTTCGCAGCGTCCTACTCACGGGCATGGAACCAGTTCGCGGAGGCGCAGGCGTACTGGGTGTTACCCGAGCAAGTCAGCAAAACGCCGGAGAGCGGCGAGTTCGTTCCGAAGGGAGCATTCATTATCCGTGGGAAACGCAACTACGTCCGCTGCACACTTGAGGTCGCAGTGGGCCTCATCATACTCGGAGACCAAAGGAAACTCATGGGCGGACCTCTTACAGCGGTCGCATCACACACGACCCAGTACATCATTGTTCGACCAGGGGTCCTCAAAAAAAGCAGTGTTGCGCAAAAGCTGGCGACAGCACTTAAGGTCTCATCAGATGATGTCGAAAAGGTTCTGCCTCCTGGGAATCTGACCGTGGTGAAGACCGTCGGGGTGACCCTCTCGTAGGTGACGCATCGTGAAAATTATCTTCCAAGACCCCAAGACCGGCGAGATAAAGCTCGTTCCTGAAAATCTGGACGATATCTGGCATTTGTACAACATCATTGAGGAGGGGGACCTTGTTCGCGCGGTAACGTTCCGGACCGCGGAGGACGAGAAGGCAGACAAGATCAGAGCGAAAAAAACCGAGAAGAAACGGATGAAGCTCGGAATCCGCGTCGAAAAGCTCGCGTTCCATGAATTTTCTAACAGGCTGCGAATCCAAGGGGTTATCGAGGAGGGGCCACAGGATCTCGGCTCGTACCATACCTTCAACGTCGATGCAGAGGAGATGCAGCCGATCTCCATTATCAAGGACCACTGGAGGAAGCATCAACTCGATCGTCTTGAGGAGGCGGTCCGTCAGCGGACACAACCGATGCTCGTCTTCGTCTCCCTTGATGAGGACGCCGCGATCGTCGCGATCTTGTACCAGAGCGGGGTACAGACCGTCGCCGAGATTGACGCACACCGATCAGGGAAGATGTACGAAAGCAAGGAGACCACAGGCGACTATTACTGCGACATCCTCTCGGTACTGAAACCCGTTGTGAAACCAGAGTCACCGGTCATCGTAATCGGCCCAGGATTCGCCCGTGAACATCTCATGAAATACGGGAAAGAGAAAGACCCAGGGCTGTTCGCGCACGCACTCACCCATGCGACTGCAAACGCGGGACTCAACGGCGTGCACGAGGCGTTAAAGATTGGGATCGTCGAACAAATCACAAAAGAGAACCGGGTCTCGAAGGAAACCCAGGCAATCGAATCACTACTTGAGGAAATCAAGAAAGACGGCCTCGTGACCTACGGTAAAAACGAGGTCACCGACGCCTTGACGCGTGGCGCAGTGAAAAAGCTCCTCATCTCCGACACCCTGGTCCGAACGAAGGAAGGGGAAGTGCTCATGGATCTCGCCCGGGATACCCACGCCGAGTTCCTCATCATCAATACGATGCACGAGGCAGGAAGGAAATTCGAAGGTATCGGAGGCATCGCAGCGTTCCTTCGATATAAATAGGATCTTAGAGAGACTGCGGTGGCCTTTTCACCCTGATCATTTTGGCATCTCATTCCTGGTAAAAAAATGTGCTTTTGTTCCAGAGTTTCTATATGAGGAAGAGGTTACACAAACCTGCCGCACCCGGTGTTAATGATCATCGACATGTACGGGGGCTCATACGAGCTCTGCGTGAAGGCATTGTCATTATCGTTACCAGTGGATTTCACTTGTCCTTGTTGGATAATCCCCTGATAGTACTGGTAGGTGATCACCAGCGTGAACGAATTGCCCTTGTCTAGGAGTCGTGGTAGAATGCGTTTCTCACCGATCCTGTCACTCACGGTGAACGATAAATTCTTCTTCATCCAAGAATCGTCAAGGTATGGCTTCTTCATCAATTGTGCCTGCGCAGATGGATAATCATCGGCTTTAATCGGATCTGTTGGAGGGTGAAGGCCGGACACTAGCACAACGGTATCGGTCCCCGCCCGGGTCTTCGGAGCACTTGTGTTAGATACTTGGTACACAATACCATCAGGAGCCGTCACCGCCAAAGTGAGCCTGTCCAAACCGAAATGCTTCAAGAACGTAGTGTGATCATCCACCCAGCTCATATTGAACGTCACGCTGATGATGTTTCCCTGGTCGATTTCAATGCCTCCCGAGTAGGAAGCCCTCTTCCCTGCAAAACCAGTGATGGTGTCGAGCGACGCATTCCGAACCACCCAGCTCACGTTGAAGGACTGGCTGGAGGTAGGAGCTGGAGGGGGTGTACTGACGGTCGCTGGTTGGGTGTACATGGCGATGCCAACCCCGGCTATTACAATGATGACAATGGCGACGAGAATGATGATTTTGTCGTTCCTTTTTAAAGAGATCATGGAATCACCAGTTCAATGTACTCCGACCCTGTTCTAATGATGTCTACTTATAAGTATATCTCCAGCTTTATTAAATTTTTCCTTTATTAATATATATATCGCGAGGTTTAAATCATTATGAGAAAAACAACGAGAGGTGTTACCCGATACGGAATGGTACCGAGGTACCACATTTCATGCACCTACCTTGAGCCACCGCGCGTTGTGAGATGTTGTATCCGTGCCGCTCAATCAGAAGCACACCGCAAGAGGGACAATAGGAGTTTTCATACTCGCCATGCGGGAGGTTTCCTAGATAGACGTACTGGAGGCCAGCCTGTTTTGCGACCTTGTGGAACTCAAGGAGCGTCTCGATAGGTGTCGCAGGCGTATCCTCCATCTTGTAATCAGGATGGAACCGAGAGAAATGCACGGGGGTGTCAGCCCCGAGTGCCTCCCTTACCCAGGAACAGAACCGTGTCACTTCGTCAACATCATCATTCAGCCCAGGGATCACGAGGTAGGTGAGCTCCAGGTGGATCCCCAGCTGTTTCGCTAGTTCACACGCCCTAAGCACCGGGGCGAGTTGCCCCTTGCAGATCTTTCGATAGAATTCCTCCCGGAACGCCTTCACATCAATGTTCATGGCATCGAGGTACGGCGCTATCTCACGCAGCGGTGCCTCCTCCATGAACCCGTTCGTGACATACACGGTGTACAATCCTGCCTTCTTCACGAGGCGTGCGGTGTCGAACGCGTACTCATGCCAGATCGTCGGCTCGTTGTAGGTCCAGGCGACACCCTGACACCGATGATCCTTCGCCATCTGAACAACAGCCTCAGGTTGGATGTCCCTCAACCCAAACGAATCAGGGCCAGCCATGGAGATCGTAAAGTTCTGGCAGTGCTCACAGCGAAAGGTACATCCCACAGAGCCAAGCGAAAGGACCCGGGAGCCAGGATAGAAATGGTACAGCGGCTTCTTCTCGATCGGGTCATCAGCAACAGAAGAGCACGCCGCATAGATGAGGCTGTAAAGCCTTCCGTCCTCGTTCTCCCGTACCCCACAAATCCCTCGTTTCCCAGCAGCGATCCTGCAATGATGGGGACAGAGCGCACACTGGACGTTTCCATGACCAACAGAATTCCAGAACCTCGCCTCTCGCTTCATCGGTAAGATTCGAAAGCAACGGTGTTTCTTAAATGTTCTCACAGGATGAGCTGGCCATTGTTGAGGAAGAACCCTCGATGCGGATACTCGTCGTTGATCTGCGGGTGCATCGCGCTGTAGTTCCTGAGGGTTGCGTCCGTGCGTAAGATATACTTCGCATAGTAGAACGCCTCCTCGACGGAGACGACTCCGTCCTTGAAGAACTTCAGGTGCTTCGGAACACCAAGATTCAGCAGCCCTGGCCGGAACCCGTCCGCATCAACGGTCTTGATCCCTTCAAACCAGAGGTACGAGAACAACGGACCCTGTGTGGTGCTTGCGTACCCAGGCTGGAACTTGCTTGTGCTGGAAATCACGACACGTCCGCCTCCCGGAATCCCTGATCGGAGGAACAACGAGGTTTGGAAGTTAAGTGCCGAGCGATCAGCAAACCCGCCTGCGTAGCACGCATCGATGAGGATCGCGACTTTCTTGGACTTCAACGGACTTAACATGCCTCCGAGCTCCTTGTCGGTCAACGTGTCGTTCCACAGGAAGATGATGCTGTGCTGGAACAGCTTCCCGCCAAAGGGACTTTTGAGATTCCCATATCCGTGGTCGAAGATCCAGAGGAACACCTCGCTATCGGTAAACTGATTCGACTCGTTGATGACATGACCAAGCGTAAGCAGGACATTCGTTTTCGTCGCAGCACCATAGGTGATGCTCAGGTCATGGGGACGCTGCTGCAGTGTCTCAAGTTTCTTCCCATACCCGTTACCGCTGCGGAACCACCCATCATCAAACAAAATGAACGTGTTCGAGGTGGAGAAATTGCGCTTCTCGATAAAGTAGGATGCCATGTTCTCCGCAAGGAAGAGGCCGCCGTTCCCTAGTTTACTTGAGTTATTAGCAGGGAAGTTCGCGGCCGCGATGAACACGGCCCACTTATGGGACCCAGATTCTACCGCGGTCGGGTTATGGAGCGTCACGGAAATCGTGTTCACGTCCGAGTACAGCTCTCCATCCCAGGAGCGGGCGCTCAATGAATAGGAGCCATCTGAGAACGAATAGGTGGTCCAATCATAGCTCCATTGGGCCGTCCCCTGGGCAAGCACCCAGGCGCCCTCCCCTATTTTCACCTCAACCTTAAGGACGACATCGTTTGCATCAGGATCGCTTGCGGTGCCGCTCACCATGACCAAATTGAAGACGGTTGCGCTATCAGCGGGGTAGGTGATCGCAACCACCGGTTTATGGTTGACGAACCCGAGGTTGATGGTTTGACCGAAAAAACCAAGGAGATATCCAGCGATGAGGATGATGACAACGATGACGGCGAGTACTGCAAGCCACTTGTATTTCATTCGTATCTATGTATAATTATTCCTCCTCCCTTATTATCTTTATTGGACGGTCCTTACCAATTCTAAGGGAACTGCGGGATATCTCACGAGAAAAAATGATGTTTGAAATGCTCATAGCCTTTGTTTTGAAGGGTTGTTCTCCATGAGCCATTAATAAGGATAATCTCCCTTTTCCTGGTGACTCTCCCGATGCGTGTGAGAGCTGTACCCGAACGGCGAAACGCCTTCAGTGCTGGTTCAAATGATGCCTCAGGCATTGTCACAAGGAGTTCGTAATCCCCTCCAAATTGTAAAGCGACTTCCAAGGGATCGAGCCCTTTGCGTGTCTTGGAGATCTTCGTAATCCCCTGTGTGATTGGAATCGCAGGTCGATCAATCTCAAAGCCGACGTGATTCATCTCTGAGAGTTGATACAACGAGGAAGACAGGCCGTCAGAGATATCCATGGAAGAGGTCACACAGTGTCGCTGTGCAAGGATCCTTCCTTCCTTCAGACGCGGGAGCGGCTCGAACAAACCCTTGGCGAGATATTGATATCGTCCGTATTTCAACGCATAATACCCGGCGCCGGCTTTGCCGAGAGTTCCGGTCACCGCGACGATATCACCAGGATCGGCCCCGAGTCGTGGCATGAACTCTGTTTTTTTCACAAGACCAAACGCAGTGCCACACAAGGTGATCTCCGGGTTTTCCTTCGTGTCACCACCGACGATCGTGGTCCCAAAGCGGGTCGCGCAGGCGTCCGCCCCTCTCATGAGATCGATAAGATACCGCTCCGATGT
>DATKKD010000088.1:0-11965 GCA_035543435.1 Thermoplasmatota archaeon | reverse complement strand
CCGTACTTGTTCAACTCCACAACCGCTTCCTTGAATATTGGTATTGCTTCCTCCTTTGTTGTTGTCTGGTTTAACCTAGCTCGGAACTCAACCATATACTGCTCCAAATCATTGTATTGTTCTCTGGTAAGTTTCACCGTCGTATTTCCATATCCTTTGATGCCACAAGCTTGGGAGGTCACTTCAACAAGGTCGTTATCAGTGGATGTTTTCACAACACTTGAGTTGATGCTTGGTGCGACTGCGACGCCGATGAATAAAAGGATTATACCAATAGAAAGACTTTTTTTCTCTGTATCTATGTTCATCTCTTTTCCTTCATGTTTTTTTATTTTTTTCAATTAATTATTTTCAAAACTACTAATATTGTATGGTTTATTACGAAGATTTAAATCTAGAGCGAACCAAGGGAAACGTATTTTTATTGAATAGTATCCACTACCAAAGGTCTTTTCGATGACTCCAGGAATAATTTTAAATCGATATTTTAACAGACCCCAATAATTATATTCAAAGAGGAATGAATAAATATCAGATAATCTTGATATTTTAAATTTCGCATCCTTGCTGTTTGAATCAATGTTATTGTTTTTGATAATTGCATTAGGACTCGAAACATATACCCCAATGCCGTTTCCATAGATATTGTTAGATGCAACATGAGTGTATGATGACCCATATAAACAAATTCCATCACCATTTGAATAAATTTCATTATTGAAGATAGAACAATCTGTATCTCCATCGCAAGAGAGACCATCCCCGTTGTTGTAGATGGAATTATTACATATTTGATTATGCTGACTCGGCTCCATGATGAGGATACCAAAATTACCATTGTTTTCTATGATATTGTTAAAAATACGATGATTAATACCTGAAGATATCCTAAGCCCTTCTGCAGAATTTTTCAGCGTAAAACCACTTACATTAACATAAGCTGAAACGATGTTAATGCACTTCCCGACATAAGTACTATAACCAGTTATAGTTGTATTGAATCTATTTTCACCAACAAGGTTGATTGCCTTATCAATAGTGACCTTTTCTTGATAGGTACCATGATAAACAAAAATAGTATCCCCATCACTGGAATTACTTATCGCATCTATAATCCTTGTATAATTCCCTGGTCCACTCCCACCAACATAGAGTGTATTGCCTGTTGATGTCGGTAAAGAAATCTTTTCAATCTGTTGTCCATTTGATGGAATGATGGCTGTCCCGATGAACAAGAGAATGATTCCAACCGCCAACCATTTGCTCAAGATAAGGTTTGTTTGCATAAGATTCCCAATAATTTAAATATTATCCCCCACCTGATAGCCAAGAACATTGCAGAATAAAAGCAATAATAACGCAAACAACGGCAATAAACAAAGCAATTATTGATATTGAAATCATAGGTATAGACCAACCAATAACATAAGCAATGTAAAATAGCCCGGCTAAGACACCACAAAAGACATTAGGGAACGAATTCGATGCACAGCAATGACAATTCAAGTTCGATAATTGCGTCATTTCTTCCTTGAGGGTAACATCCTTTTCAATAACAGCATTTATCCCCTTCTGCAAACCTTGATTACTCACTGGATATTGTTCAAGTAGTGAATGCATCTTTGATTTACTGATGGTTTTCGAGAGTATCACACCCATTGTGTACATACGTTTGAGAAACTTCTCAGTTAAAACTGGAGGAGTGAAAACTGAGAATCTCATACTAGAATCAAAGAATCTTTTTCCTATTATCTCAGAACCTAGTATGACTCTCTGAATGTCCTTATTGTTCGCAACATCAACAATGGTTTGGAACAACAGCTCCTTCGGGTTGACCTCACTGGTAACCATTTTCTGGTTCGATGCTTGAACTGTCTGATACCCAACGACATTGGTCAATGATGCAAGAACCAGTAGAACAACAGCACAGATACTTCCTCCAATCACTGGGTATTTGTTCATATCTTTTCTCCCCGATACGATTTTATAACACCATTCTCCTTATAAAATTATCTCGGAAGGATTGTCGCTCTATGCAAGGATGATGGATAAACGTATATAAAGACCAAGGCAATTGGATACTGGAGGAATCGCCATCAGCTCACCGCGAGCGTCGCTTCGTACCTATGCCGGGTCAAAGATCGAGGAGTTGGAGAAATACGCGCTCCAGACCCAGACCGGGAAACGGATCCTCACCGCGCTGTACCGCTCCACACTCTACAGTTACGTGACCCAGAAGATCAACGAGTTCCGTGACTACAAACTCATCCAAGACGTGAAGCAGCATCCGTTGCCTCGCCACATCGCGGTGATCATGGACGGGAACCGCAGGTTCGCCCAGGAGCTCGGGCTCTCCCAGGAGGCAGGGCATGTCTTCGGGAAGATGAAGATCGAGGAAGTCCTGGACTGGTGCTTCGAACTGGGGGTACCGGTGCTGACGATTTACGCTTTTTCCACGGAGAACTTCAAACGAAGCGAAAAGGAGATCAGCACCCTCATGGCGCTGTTCAAGGAGGAGCTTGACAAGGCGAAGCAGGACTCACGTGTCCACACCAACAAGGTGCGGATACGCATCTTCGGGCGCCTCGATCTGCTCCCCAAGGAGATCCAGCGATCGGCGAAGTACGTGATGGAGATGACGAAGCAGTACGAGTCGTACCACCTGAACATCGCGCTTGCGTACGGCGGTCGGGAGGAAATCGTCACCGCAATCCAGCGGATCGCAGGGGACGTGAAGAACGGCAAGATGAAACCTGCGGACATCTCGCAGGAAACCGTCTCATCGTACCTCTATACGACAGGGTTGCCTGATCCCGACCTGATCCTACGGACCTCTGGGGAGGAGCGCATCTCAAACTTCCTCCTTTGGCAGATCGCGTACTCAGAGCTGTACTTCTCCGACGTGTACTGGCCTGCGTTCCAGAAACGGGATTTCCTCCGGGCGATACGGACTTATCAAAACAGGCATCGGCGGTTCGGTGAGTGATTAGGTTGATGGTTTTTCCCCGGCTGGATGTTCTTCCTCTTCATCGCAGAGGGATTCATCCGACTCGATCTCCTCGGCGATGGCAGAAAGCTTCGCGAACTGGCAGACGAAAAAGTACAGAATCGCGCCCAACCCGATGCAAAGGATCGCGAACGCGAGCAGCGCCCCAGTGACCGCATCGCCAAGCCCGATGGGATGTAGCGTCGTCTCCACGAGGTACACCACGAGAAGAATAAGACCAAGCACAACGAAGAATCGACAGAAAAACCCGGTCTTCATGTCAGTGTGTGCGGAATGAACTCGTACCCGTGCCATCGTTACTGTTCCTTACCGCCCGCAAGCTTCAGGGCGTTTTCCACCTTGCTTTGCATCTCGTTGAGCTTCTCCCTGCTACGGCCTTCCTGCTTCTCCAGGGTGGTTTTCCGTAGGGTGAGTGATTCCTTCGAGGCAGCAAGATCCTTTTGTACCTCGCTTTTCCCCTTGGTCTTGATAAGAAGCGAGCCGATGCTTTTATAGATAGGGGTCTTGTCAGTGACGGTCCCGAGCTCCTGTAAGGCCTCCTCGACTTCCTTGAGTTGCATCTCGACTTGCTGGCGTTGCTGCGCGATTATCTGCAGTTGTGACCGTGCTTGTTGCAAACGCGCGATTTGATCCTGTAATTGTGGTGAAACCTCTTCTTCAGGCATAGGTGCTCTCTCCGTTTGAGGCTGTAATAAACCGCTCCTTCTTAAACGTATTCATAGCGCTGTCTAGGGAGATCATCGTTGAATATTCGTGGCGATCATTCTTTAGAAAAACGAGGAGACGGACTCACTGGAAGTCGTACCTTCTCAGTGGAGAGAATTATGCTCGATTATCATAATAATAGAAACTATTATATAGAAAGATAGGAATATGTATCAGAAGACGTTCGTACTTTATAAATGGGGAAGTCGCTATGAACAAAAATGATAAGCTTATCGTGGTTGGAGCAGTTATAGTCCTCATTGTTGCCGGCCTCGGCGTGTATCTATGGACGCCGTTCCAGGCGAAAGAAAATGTCGGTTCCTTAAAAGATTATACCTCGATTACGAGCAGCTTTTCATCAGTACCGACTGCCATCGCCGTCTCAGACAAAAACCCGTTCTACGCGCTGCTTGCCACACCTCTCGCCGTCCATTATGACCAACAGGGGAACCAGGAAGTAGTACCACTGTACATTGAGAATCTCTCGGATCCCTCCAGCGCGGTCACCAGAGCCATGGACGAGCAGATCAGGATCCCGGTGAATCTTGTCATCGATGACACCCAGTCCGCAGAATCCTGGTCCGTGGCGGTCGCCACCAAGTACTGGAAGCACAGCGACGCCGCCCTGTTCATCAAACCCGATTACCAGGGGTACATCCTTGGAGTGATGGCGACACCTCTGGCCTCCTACCTTTCCATACCTGTTTTTATCACCAATGGGACGAGCCCCATGGTGCAGCAGGCGATGACCGCCCTCGGCGTGAAACTGACCGTCATCTGCGGCGATAACGTCACGGGGTACGGCGATGTCCTGCGGTTTAAAAGCATCGATGACATCGCTGACCAGTCCATGAGTTTCCTCCAGGATAAGTTCGGTGGCATCCCGTATCTCACCATCACCAACCCGCGGGACGCCTGGCCACCCCAGGTCCTCGCGAGTGTGAATTTCACGGTCGGGCCAGTCACCATGGGAGATGAATCATCCACCCAGATCGTCCGGTATGTAAAGAACTCGCTCCTTGGTTCCAACAGTGTCGGGACTTTCACCATCCCTGAGGATTACAAGTACGCGCTTGTCAAGTTCGACGGCATCAATCTGAACTCGGAGGACACCGGTGATCTCGGTGATGGTGTCATCTTCAATTGCGGCCCCATGCTCGATGACGTCCCCGCCCAGCTGCAGCAGTATGAGGTGTACGCAGGCGGCACTACGATGGGTGGCGTACCAATACGGGACTCTACCGGGAATATCATCCAGGATAGGACGTATGATGAGATTGTGCTGTATCGTCGAGGCGGTGTGACCTACAAGGTCTACGCAAGCCCGAATTGGATCGCGACTAAATCAGGTCAGGTCGAGGCGATGGTAACCGTCGACAAGCTCAACAACTCGTACTATCCCTTGATGAAGGACCTCTCTTCGATCGCACCGTACCTCACCGCGTACCACAAAGGGCTCATCTACGGCAAACCAGAGTTCGCGTTCGCAGCGAACGATAACACCACCTACCTCGGGCAGGTCTGCCCGGGGGAATCCCTGCCGCGACGCAACCCCCGGCTCCTTACCGCTGCCAACACCCACGTCTTCTGGGTCCATGATCAGATCAACAATCTCCTCGCGAACATGGCGGGGATACGTCTCGACAATCAAAGCGACCTGAAGACACTCCGTGACTACTATGACCGCAGCCCGATCACGATCGCGCTGGTCGGCGACGGCACCATGCTTCCCCAGCTGATCTACAACACCTCGATTGAACCAACCTCGGTCGAAGAGGCGGAATACTTCTTCGGCATCGGCTGCCCAAGCGATTTCATTTACGGGAACATAGACCCGAACCTGCTGGACTGGTCCAATCAGGCACCGGACCTGTACAGCGAGCTGCCGAATCAATATCCCTACCAGGAGAACATCGTGGGGCGGGTCACGGGCTACGACGCGCAGGACGCCTCCGCCCTCATCGCACGAACCGTCTTCTATAACGACATCATCAACCACATGGGGACCTGGAAGAACAATGCAGTCGTACAGCTCGGCGGCGGCAATGACTTCAAAAAACCGCTCCTCAAGTACATCCTCTTTGGGAACATCTTACACGTCGTGAAGCGTGGAGAACCCATGAAGGTCGACACCGGAGCCTCCTATTTCAATGGCCTGGAGATCCAGAAGGATGTCAAGGCGCTAGGGTTTAACACCACCTACATGAGGGAGGACGCGGCCGGGTTCCAAGGGTTCACGGATGAGGCGATTACGAAAATCAAGAATGCCGACCTTCTCAACAAGCTGCTCACGTCGAAACGACAGCTTCGTGACACCATAGGTGTTGATGTCGTGCAGGGAGGAACCTACCAGGAGAATTCGAATTTCATCATGGCGAACGCGCATGGGTGCCAGCATCTCTTCGCGATGGGCGACGTCGGCACCAACGCACTGGGCCTCGGGCTTCCCCATGGGATTCTCCATAAACTCTTACGGGGACTTGCTGCGATCATCGGGTACGGCCCTGGGTACTCCCTCTCCTATCATATGCAGTACAGCCCGACCAACGTCGACACCATGAAGCTTGGGCCGTCCTACCTCTGGATTGAAAGCTGCATCTGCGGGAAGCTCGACGGCATGTACCCGCAGCAGAGCATTACACAGGTGTACCTGCACGCTGGGTGCAACTGCGTGCTTGCCTCCACGACGTCCTCGAACATCGCGGGTGGGTACCTTGAGCCGAAGACCACCGCGTACGATTTACCTGGCCAGGCACTGATAAGGTACATCCAATGGCAAAATAACGTCAAGCAAGGGATTTACCCTGACATGCATTTCGGGTTCAAGATCTACACGGACATGCTCTCGGAGCTGCGGAAAGGCGACGTGAGCATGGGCAAGGCCCTCCGTGAGGCACGCAACGTGTACCTCCCTGAGGACGCGAGCTGGAAGGTCTGGTGGTCCCCGCCGCTCATCGACACGGGCATCCCCTCGCTCAACCAGCAGCTGCAGGACAATTACATGAAGCGAGCGGCCGCAGGGGGCAACGGCCTTGACCCGCGACTCGACAACAAATACCAGTCGTTCTTCGAGTACACGATCTACGGAGATCCTGCCTTCGTGCCGTACATCCCTGCGTCACTGTCATAAATAGAGAAGAACGATTCGCAGCGGCACTGTTTTCTTTTTCCCTAACAAGCTGCGTCAAAAAAGAAGGTGGGTTCTATATCATGATCCCTGCTTCTTTCATCTTTTGGTAGTTCGACGGGTGTTTCTCGAACCACGCGTGCACCGGCTCAAGGATCGCATTGATGGAGCGCACCGTCGCGTTCTTCAAATCGAGCGGGTGAAGCCCCGCGGCGAACGCGTCCTCGAGCTCCTGGTAGGTCGCAAACTCACGGTTCCCCCCGAACCGTTCAGGTCGCTCGATCAAGAATGGTTTCCCTTGTAACTCCGGGAAGATGACGTACTTGCACAGCTCCAGTACCGGGTTTCCCTGGATTTGCTTCTCAGGGCAGAACGCCTTCCCAAGCTTCGACTTCACCGTCTCTGGTGTGTCATGGATCGAGATCATCGTCTCCGGCTTGCTCTTGCTCATCTTTGCCTCCAGCGGATTCATCCGGCCTCCGGCTTGTAGCCCGGTGAGGAGTGGCGTATGGAGAGCCACTGGTGCTTTTCTTCCGATTTTTTTAGCAACATCCCGGCAGAGCATATGCGCATGTCGCTGGTCCATGCCGCCGTAGGCGACGTCCAAATCCAGGTAGAAGATATCGGAGACCTGCATCGCTGGGTAAAACAGCTTCGACAGGTCCTTCTCCGCCTCGTCCTCAGCCCTGCCCATGATGTCCATTGCGCGCTTCACCCGGGCGACAGAGGTAGCCTTCGAAGTCCGCAAGACAAGCTCCCAGTACTTCGAGTCGTTCACATAGTCGCTCGCGTACACAAACCTTATCTTGCTTGTGTCGACGCCCATGGCGGTAAAACAATCCTCCATATACTGGCCGCAGAGCTTGATCTTCTCGATGTCACCGCCGAGCTTGTCATTGATGAACGCATGCCAGTCAGCAAGCAGCACCGTGAAATCAAACCCGCAGACGAGGAAGTCGTTGATCTTGTTCGTACAGATCTTCCAACCGAGATGTACGACTCCGGAAGGCTCGAACCCGATGTACGCCTTCGGTTTGGGTTTTGCAAGCACCTCTCTGAGTTCCTCGAGGGTGATGACCTCCTCCGCGTTCGCTGTTAATCTATCGAGCTTCTCCATGATGATTCCCTCTAGCGGGTGAGCTTCTTGACCACCTGATCAATGATCTTGTCCGTCACCCCGAGGTAGTTCCTGGGGTTCATCGCGTCCTCAAGCTCCCTGCGTTTCACGACTTTGACCACCTGTGGGTTTTCAAGGAGCACCGATAAAAGATGTCTGTCATCAGCCACTGCTTTCATTGAACAGGTCCTGACAAGCTCATGAGCGTCCCCTCTCCCCATGCCTTTCTCGATTAGCTTCGTCATGACCGCTTCAGCCATGGGCAGTCCCTTGGAGCGCTCCAGGTTCTGCCGCATCCGCTCTGGGTACACCTGCAGGTTCTTGAAGACGTTGGTCATCTGGAACACAATCCAATCAGTGAGGATCAAGGAATGAGGGAGGATAAACCGTTCTGAGGAAGAGTTCGCGAGATCCCGTTCGTGCCACTGGATCGCGTTCTCGTACGCAGGGATGATAAAGCTACGGACAACGCGGGCTAGTCCACTCACCTGTTCGCAGAGAATCGGGTTTCTCTTCTGCGGCATTGTGGACGAACCGACCTGTTTTCTCGCTTCGAACGCCTCGGAGACTTCGCTGATTTCACTTCGTTGCAAGTTCCGGATTTCGGTCGCGAATTTTTCCATGGAGCTTGCGATGTTCGCGAGCACGGAGAGGAGCTCGATGTACCGGTCCCGACCGACGATCTGGGTCGCCGCCTCTTCTGTTCCGAGTTTCAGGTCCTGCATCACGAATTCCTGGATCTTCAAAGCATGCTTCCCCATAGCAGCTCCGGTGCCGACCGCCCCTGACATCTTCCCGACCAGGACGCGGGAGGAGCATTCGTAGAGCCGCTCCGTGTGACGGTCGACCTCCATGGCGTACACCGCCATCTTCAAACCGAACGTGATGGGGATCGAAAACTGCCCGTGGGTCCGCCCGACCATGAGGGTGTCCTTATACTCCTTCGCCAGAACAACAAGCGTCGTACGTAGTTCTCTCAATTGCTTCCTGATGAGGTTGATCGCAGCGGCGAACTGGAGCGCGTTCGCGGTGTCGACGATGTCGTAGCTGGTGGCGCCCAAATGGACGTACTTACCAGCGTCGCCGGTGCAGGCCTCGCTTAACGCCCGTGTGATGGCCATGATGTCATGCCTGGTTTCCTTCTCGATCTCATTGACTCGTTTCACGGTGACGTACTTCGTGGTGGCTTTCTTTGAGATCTCGTCCGCAGCCTTCTTTGGGATGTCTCCGACTGCTGCGTGCGCCCGCGCGAGCGCTGCCTCGACTTCTAAGAGATACTGCAGTTTGCTGGTCTCACCGAACACGTCCTTGATGTCTTTTCTCCCGTACCGGAAATCAAGGGGACAGATTGGGTTCTCCATAGGGCATCCAACCTAGAATCGCCACGAGGTTAATGTCTTTTGTGGGGCATGGATTCCTACAGGATTTTTTTAGTATTTTGTACGAATAAATGATTCGATGTTTGAGAACGCGGTTTCATCTTAAGAAGGAGGAGGATATGTTTTTAAAGGGGACCCGTGTTATTAATATAGAATAGAAGGGAGGATCACCATGCGACCATGTCAATTATGGAAGAAAGGGTTGTCGGCCGGCATTATTCTCTTATTTGTGGCACTCGTGTGGTCACCAATATGTTTTGCTCAGGCGAGCGCGCCACGACTCGATGAAAAAAATTCTCTTCAAGGGTCACCCGTGATTAATAAAAGCTGTACCCTGGCGCAAGGGTTTGATATGGTGTTTATCTGGGGCACCTTCGAGGAGAAGATCCACAAGTTCCCCCTGCTCTCGTTAGAGGTGCGGAATCGAGACCCGTGGGATAACCATACCATTACAGTGTTTGGGTTGTTTAGGCAAGGTACGACGTTTCATGTGTACTACATAAAAGCATACTGGGTTGCCTGTGCTCCTCTTCTTTCTCTTCATCTCGGACTTGTGGGGAACAACTCGCTGTTCGTCGTGGCAACCGGGCGCATCGCCGTTTATCAGTAAAGAAGATTGCAAATCGTGGGAAAATGAATCTTAACACAGTGAAAAAATATCAGGTCGTCGCGGTAATCCTCCTATTTATTGGTGTTGCGATCGCACCAAGCGTCAACTCAAGTGTGGTGAAAACATCCGCTGATAATGACCTTGTTGAAGTGACCTCTCAAGCATGTGGTGTCCAGGGATTCGGGAACACCATGGTGAAACTCACCAAACAACAATACGAAGACTTAGAGCAGTATCTGGTTGAGTTCAGAGCTAGATTGAATCAGACAACGAGCAGGGAGGAAGCGGTTCCCATCTTCAAGGAAGCTGTTGTGGAGTTGAATAAGTATGGGTTGTTGCCGAAGGGAATGAGTGTTGAGAAGGCTCAGAAACTTGTGATAGGACGACCGTTCTCGTCAAGTAAGTTGAACAATCTAAGAGAACTGCTTAAAAATAATCGAAATGATAATGCGACCAATTACTTTTGTTCTGTGACTGCAACAACTACATCGTGGTATAATACAGCAAGTTTAAATCCAGTAACCTTAGGTGGAATCGCAGTTGCTGTGATTGGTGGAGGAATAACGATGATAACATGGGCCCCCCCAGATTATTTTGGACCATCTGCTATTATAGGAGTACCAATTCTTATTCTTGGTCTATTAATCGCTTCATACGGTCAATTCAAACCATTCCTTCCATTTTGTTTTCTCATAATTTTATTTTCAAATACCACTTATTTTACATCAGGCTTATTAGGAGTAAAACAAGGATTTTCCCCTGGTGATATGGCTATCAGTGGTTTCATTGGATTTGAAATTAAAAGTTTTAAGAGAGCGACGTACCTCGGTTGGGCAGTTCACACCATGTGATTAGATTAAATCTCGATTCATCGTTGGTTGTCATTTTGATTCGCACAAAAAACAATAATCCTTGAGTGATTCGTTTTCATGTACTTTTATAATTTCTCCAAAAAGGCATCAAGCTCCTCGGCGATCTTTCGAATCCTGGGGTAATGCCGCTTGAGTTTCCCCACCAGTTCCAGCTGTTGCGCAAGCGTCCCGATTACCAGGATTTCCGCCTCGCGCTGCTTGAGCTCGAACGCATCTTTGGGAATAGCGACCTCGCCACCGACCGAAAGCATGTCCTGCTTGATGATGATCGCGTCCTGCAGCACCACATGCTCCAGCTTGATGACCTTGAGGATCATCTTCGGCGCCATGATCGGCAGGCTTTTCGGGTCGCAGCCGATCGCCTTGATCTCTTTCTTTGCCTCAGCGATCGAACAGACGTTTCTCAGGGTCGGATGATGCGATGCCATCAAAGAAGGAATCACCTCGAGGATTATAAGAAGGTTTCTCCATTCCTCCTCTCATGAAGGGTGCGTACCTTCTCCTCCTCGACCTCCCTAGGGATACAAGAATCATTGTGGGTAAACAAGGGATGAAAGAATTCAAAAAAGGGTCGTACGCGTATGTCGGTAGCGCTCTCAACGGACTGGAGCAGCGCATCTGTCGCCACCTTCGTTCGCAGAAAAAGGTACACTGGCACATCGACTACCTCCTCGCCCATGCTACCATCACATCCGTGTTCATTAAAGAAAGCACGAAACGAGAAGAATGCGACCTGGCAAGCTCCTTCGCGCTATCCTTCGAAACGATCCCAGGGTTCGGATGCAGCGACTGTGCCTGTGAAAGCCACTTGTTCTTCGGTTCTTCAGACGCCTTGATGAAGCGTGCTGCTATCCTTAAGATGCACCCCTATCCTTTTGATGCAAACCCTTAAAATCAACTCTCCTATAGGTGCAACCCATGGTTTCAGTCATCTACGCGACCACGCCCACCATCGCCCAGGCTCGGACCATCGCACGGGAGCTTGTCAAAGAGAAACTTGCAGCCTGTGTCCACATCATCCCTACCATAGAATCCTACTACCGCTGGGAAGGCAAGATCGAGGAGACGGACGAATGTGCGCTCCTCGCAAAGACATCCCAGAGGAAAATCCAGAAAGCGATCCAGAGGATCCGTGACCTCCACCCCTA
>DATKKD010000087.1:0-38507 GCA_035543435.1 Thermoplasmatota archaeon | reverse complement strand
AAAAAATATCCTATTATGAGTGTACTCGGTCTAAGATTTAAGAGCCTTGATTTTAATGTGGGTTGTCTAATCACAGGGGTTGTCTACCCCATAGAAGTTTATGGACCTTTTGAATTATTACTCATCTTGATGTTACGTTTGGGGTTCTTTTTGCAATTTTTTAATAACGTAAATCCTATTTTGATAGGAAGTGCCCTTACTTTCGGAAGCTATGTAACAGGTGACCATTATCATTATAACACTCCATCTAACGGCTGGGTCAAAACTGTAGGACTTTTAGGTAATCGGCAATGGAATGGCTCGCTTTATGGTCAAATTGCAACAGTAGAACGACCTATAGCATTCCCCCCGGACTGGAGTGCTGAAGATTTCATCGGAGCTATTGGTTTTATTGGTATGAAACTTGGAGATGGTTTTTTCCTTGGGTCTGCACTTGAGGTTTCAATAGATTTAGAATCATAAAATGAACTAATTCCTGTACCCCTCAAGTCAATCAAATAATATGGAATGACAAATAAACTATCTGAAAATCATCGTTCATCGTGGTTGTCATTTTGATTCGAACAAAAATATGCATTATAAGGGAGTATTATTACTCTGTCAATCCTTATCGTACTGGTAAACATGGGTTCAAATCCCTTCCCCTGCACTATTTTCAACTTTTTCCAGGAGAAACACGCCATGGGACGAAAAATGATTTGAACTCCTAAATACCGGTACAACCGTAGTCAAATCATTGGAACGGAGATTTTATATAGAGAAGAGGTCATTATTTTTCATTAGGGGAGTAGAATATGAACAAAATTATACCAATATCAATAATATGGATTTTACTTCTAAGTGGAGTTGGCGTTGCTACAGTAACTACCATGAAAGTATCAACAGAAAATTATCCACCAGAAAAACCAGTTATTTCGGGACCTTCACATATTACAGCAGGAGATGAATATATATATGGATTTGAAACCACAGACCCAGAGGGAAACGATGTGTATTATTTCGTTGACTGGGGAGATGGAACATACAGTGGTTGGATTGGTCCATATTATTCTGGAACTGAAGCAGCCGCCCATCATACATATGCAGTAAAAGGAACTATTACCATACATGCTAAAGCAAAAGATAACTATAGTGCTGAGAGCGATTGGGCAACCTATATTCCTCAATGGAGAAATGACATTAGTCAACAAATTAACGTATTACTCTACAACCTCATAACAAGTCATCCTATCATAATTAGGGAAAATCAATGAAAAAGAGGGGTTTAACAGGAGTAATTATTATCTCCTATTTAGAATTTAACCGGTAAACGCGGGTTCAAATCCCTTTCCCAACCATAAACAAGTGCCGATTTTATTTTTTAACTTTGACATGAAAATAGAAAATACAAGCCAATACACCAATAACACCACACCCGAACAAAAAAAGTCCCAATCCAAAATAAGGTCTCGTAACTTCCAATACAGGCGTGGTAATCTCGCCAGGGTAAATCTGGTGAGGTTGCCCAGTAAAATAGTAAATTAAATAAATACCAATAAAAACAAACACCATCGAGACAACAAAACATGTTATGAGTTTAAGTGCTGACATTCTTGGTATTCCTGCCGTTTTCCCAGATAAACATCTCATTTCTTGTATTAAGGAGTTACCCAAACCTTTCTGCAAACGCATTAGGGACTTTTATTTAACTGTCACTTCTTGTCGTACTGGTAAACGTGGGTTCAAATCCCTTCCCCTGCACTTTTTTCTTATTTCCACAGGAGAAACACGCCATGGGACGAAAAAACGATTTTGAACGCCTAAATGCCGGTTTATTGCGATTGAACAAGATAAAGAAATACCACTACAAATCTCAATTATGTTATATGATACTTAATAGATAGGGATAGAAAAGAAAAACCTTTTTTCAATAAAATTATTCGTATAATTGCTTTCTTCGATAGTTTTATTGGGATTGACCGTGCAATTTAATTTATAGAAGCCGAATGGGATGCCGAAAAGGGTCGGAGTATAATCTATCGGAAAATCAAATTGAAAACCAGGAGGCATATCAAATTGAATCGGTGAACTTTTTTCTATAAAAATTGATTTAAGTGGAAATATTCCGAGCAATAATCTTTGAATAGCGACATGGAACTGTAACTTCGAACCGTTGGCGGTGGCGTTGCCTATATTTTGGACTTCGACGGTTACAGAATGATAGATTCTAAAATCATCATAGTATGTAGATTGAAAAATGTTAGTAGCAATAAGGTCGGGTTTTCCTTCCTGTGCTAAAACAGGAAAACAAACCATTGAAAAGATTAGTAAAACAATACCGACAATTAAACTTCTTTTCAGAATATTCTTTCCCATGTAGTTTTTCTTCCCTATGTAATGCTAAAACAAACCATGTATTTATATCTATTGAGGACTCTGATTTGGGATAAAATTAATTCTAATTTCTCCTTATTAATTCCACTGTCAATCCTTGTCGTACTGGTAAACGTGGGTTCAAATCCCTTCCCCTGCATCTTTTTTCCACTTTTTCCAGGAGAAAAATGCCATGGGACTGAAAAAATGATTTGAACTCCTAAATACCGGTACATTTGAAGGAAGATTTTATATAGAGAAGGATACTTTATTTTCATTAGCGGAGGAATATTGATGAAAAAGTGTTTCACGGTTGGAATCATTCTCTTGTTCATCGGGACAGCAATAGCACCATTAAATGTACAAAGCGCAAGTTATGCATACCCTTTAAACAGTAACACCCACTCGGTTAGGGAAAATGGGACCGATTTCACGGTCAACGCCTCTGGACCATCCTGCTGGTTGGTTGTGAAATTGACGTTTCCCACCCAAACTTATATCAGCATTTTTGGTAACGAAACAAGCTCTTACAACTATAGTAAATATGGGTACTCTATCCTTATGTGTTCTCGGGAAAACTTTCAAGACTGGACCGTATTCTGCTATACTGAGTTCAAATGGAGTGACCCAGAGGTCTATTGCCATATTGGAACACTAAATTGGAGCATCGCTCATGATAACAGCCAGTATTTTCCGGACTGGGGCGATGGACATTCACACATCGTCTTACCGCGGTGGCTTAACGGTCCGTGGTATGTTATCTTCATCTCGTCTGCGACGAACGAGTCATTTAGCCTTACTATCCATGCAAACCAGAGCGGCTCCATTGCTGTCGAAAGAGGAGACAAGGTCTTCGCCCTTGATAGGGATAACTTCCTTGGAGGCTTCAATATTGGGTGGAGGCGAGGTGTCTGTATGGTGAACACCCAGAAGACCCTGGAGATTAAACATCAATTTGTAGGGGTGTTTGGGGCGGTCTCCCTCTTCACCGGTTTCTACCTCCTCAGATGCCAGATGCCGAATGGGACGTCCCAACGATTGTTCAATTACAACTTCCTGGGCGGTAACTGGGTTAATTATATTGTTAATTCAAGCCTTCTCGTGTTTGGACCGAGTGGTACATGGCAGTTCCATGCCACCATGCTGGACATCGCCCTGCTCAAGTACTACCCGCGGGTCTACCTTGCGGGGGCAGACGTCATTCTCCCTTCATAGGCATATTTCTGATTATTTACGTTGTAAATCCTTGTCGTACTGGTAAACACGGGTTCAAATCCCTTCCCCTGCATCTTTTTTACCCATTTGATTTTTCAATTTTTTTTCGTCTGTTGTATTTCGTTTGATAGAACCCAAAGCAACTTAACATGACGAAGTAACTAACGATGAGTGCATTGCCGAATACCTTTGATACGAGGAAACCATACCAATTCAAAGCGATACTCCCTATCTGAAGGAGGATGAGGTAGGTAATTAAACCAATAGGCCAATGATCCGGGTGATGCACTGGTTTCTTTTTAGTCAGTAAACGGTACCAAAGGTCATAGAGCAGATAAACGATTATTGGAAACCCTGCAATCAAACGTCCAATATCGCTTTTGATATAGATATTCCAGGCCCATAAGATAATAAAAGGGATTAACAGGAGACTAAATACCGGAGCCAATTTCAATTCCTGCTTATCGCATTCATAGGCACGGACTAAGTAGACCACACAAAGGAAAATATAGTAGACTAGTGCGAAAAAAACAACAAGATTGTCTACAAGGACATTATTCATGTCAGTAACTCTGAAAAAAGTAAACTATCATCTTCTTTAATAAAGATTGGATATTAACTGTTAATAGTTATCGTGACAATAATGTTGGATTTAAGTCCCTTCCCCCTTACCAATAAGATTAAATCAATTCTATGTTGGTAAAAAACTCATTTTATCACCTTTTCATTTATTGAATGAGCCTTGGTTTTAATTTTTTCGAGAAGCAAGCCATAAATCGAGATGGTGAATAAAGGAATGTGAAGGATAGCCACCCAAAATGGATATCCCGAAAGTATCAAAGGACCGCTCAAATTCAGAAGACCGAAATAAACACCTACAATGCAGAGAAAGCGGTATGCTGGTTTGTAAATATTAGGATAGTACAAGGTGAGAATAAAAATCATGACGGGTGCGGTAAAACAAAAAGCAAGTCCATATTCAGACGTCAATAAGAGTAAAGGATTGAAGTCTGGTTGCCCAAGCACAGTCATCGGACTCCAAAATGCTAACATCACCAAGGGCACTGCCCAAAACCTCCACTTTTCTCGTTTCTCAAACACAAATTCATTCTCATGGCTGAAGAATGCTGGAACCCATAAAATGCCGACAAGGAGTATCTGTAACAGATTATTGGATATGATCACAAACCCGTACTTTCCATTAACTGTTATGTTCTGTACAAGCGCAATAAACACAAAATTAACCGCAAGATACATATAAAAATATTTTATGACTCTGAAGTTGAATTTCCAAAGAAGAAAGATGAAGACAATAGTGAAAAGATGTAAAATAGGTGCAAGCCAAAGGTAGGGCGTAAGTGATTCTCTAAGGACGAGCCCTATAAGATCTCCTACGTCTCCATAAGTCATAGGTTTGCTTGTATATGGTGGAATAAAGAGAGGGATCACAAAAAGAATTACATAGAACCACCATTTTGATGTAATGCTCTTGAGACGAAGTGATAACATGTTATCCTAGTATCACCTATTTTGTATATAAAAATATTAAAAAACAAAAATTACTGAACGAGTTTATGGGTTTTGAAGATTTGATAACCAATTCTCTCAACAAGCAATATTGCTTGAGGGTATCAAATCCCTCCCCTGCACTTGAAAATATATCATAAAAAATCAGGGAAAGCATTGATACGTTCTTCATTCATGTTTTTCTTTATTGTTTTGTAAAAACTTGATTGCCATTCAGTGTGAGGGTTCTATCATTATTTGAAAACACATACGTATAATAGTTCACAATGCTGTCTCGAGTATCTGTAATGACCAACTGATGATCTTTTATATCCCATGTGCCAGCCAGACCCATGTAGGAGCTTGTTCCATCTGACAATAAAGTGAATGTTTCTGTATAGGTAGCATTACTCCAACTCATCATTCTGGTAGTATTAGCCCATGTTCCAACGAACTTGTTTTTTTCAGGATTTGAAGTGATATTTACTTGGTTGCATCCGCTCAAACTAACGGACACAAGTAGGGAAATCGTTCCAATAATGATGAGTAGTTTTTTCATACCCTTTGCCTCCGCTATGAAGATATAGTAATAATTCCTTCCTTAAAAACATATCCGAAAACTACCCTTTAAAATATCTTAAAATTAACAAATATTTGCTAATGTAACACTTACTATGCGATTCGTAGAAAACGAACAAGATGAGATTACAGCACACATCATGCCTGGGTCGACACCAGCTGTTGCTGATACTAAAGGTTGTAACAATCGACATGAAAATTCGCTGGTCGAGGTAATCATAAGCAGATACGAGACGATCAATGGCATCTCCCTGAAATGAAAAGAACCTGAAAGCCATGAGGATAACGTGAGGTTGTTTTTACCTTTGGATAAGCTATAAATATTTCAAACGGATTCGTTGTTACGGATGCATCGTGCGGAGAGAATGGGAGTGGATGACATATTCAAAAAATTGGTCATCCTCATCATAGTGACTCCGTTTCTCCTTGTAATCCTTAATTATAACGTTGCAGTCGAGGCACAAGGTTTTGTAAAGCCGTCAGTCACGTTGAATAATCCTGTTCTTGTCGCTGGTGATTTTCGGTATCTCAATGTCACGATACTGAATGAGACCGAAAAAATCACGGTGATAGCCTACAGCGGGGTAACCCCGCCGATGCAGCAGGATCATTCGATAGAAAATTATTACCAATGGGAATACAATGATGGCATCTGGAATGACACCAGTGGTTATTCCACCTCTTACATGGACCTTCCCCGTTGTCATCGAGTGAATGATACCGTTACTTTCTGTATTGGACTGTCTTCTTCTGCAAAACCAGGTAGATGGACCGTTGTAATCATTGTTGGTGATACGGAAGCTACCTCGACTTCTTTTCAATTCATCGTTGGTAATCTGTGTTTCTTTTTTTCCACCATGCTTGGATTGTTTGAGTCGCCCTTCAGACAGAAACACTATTTTCAAGAGGATCATGTAAGAGTTTTCGAGAAGGAAAAAAAACTCTCTGTGACGAAAGAAAATATTGAAAAAATTATCGATGCCTCTTTGGAAGAAAAAAGACCGTTCTTGAAGGAAAATGAATTGTTTGGTAAGAGTAGAGATTCCCTAAGCAGAACCCCGATTCCGGTAATTCAACAGGACGCTCTTCGTCCAACAATTTCTGTTTACCCCCGCAGTAAATTGAAGGACCAAGGCATGAATAACGTCACATCCTTGTCAGATTTAATATTGCGGGGGGGAAAAGACGGTTTTTCTGAAAAGAGTAACGAAGCGAGAAAACGGCTCGCAACAATTTTAGTTCTATGCATGATGATTATCACATCGGTACTACCAATGATTGGTATGGTCGGGAGAAACGAAGGACTCGGGGAGATTACAATTCTCAACCCGCAGAGTTATCCTTCAGTCGGTGGAGATTGGACCGTGTTATTTACCACGGTGGGATGTGCAAATTTAACGATCACTGCGATTAACGGGACGACCTGGAGCGATTGCGATCAGGATCATGATTTGGAATTCTTACGATGCCTGAGAGATAATGAAACTCTCAGCTATAGCTGGGTGAACAACTCGGTGTTAATCCCGAATTTTTCTTCCAATGAGACGTGTAAAGAGATTTCCGAAGTCCTCCAACCGGGATTCCATACCCTCATGTTTCAGTTTGGAACTACTATCGCCTTCGCTCACAATCTCGCCACTGAGAACTGGCTCCAAACCACGACAAGCGATTTCAATAATGGGACAAAAACCAATATCAATGTCAGCAATGGAGCGTTTCATTTAAAAGAACGATTTTATCTACGAAATTTTACCCGAATCAACCAAGGGTTTGAGGGTAATTGGCCACCTACGGGGTGGTCAGAAGTCCCGTCTTCCAGCAACTGGCAACAGGATGCCAGTGGAGCATATGAAGGTACGTATTCAGCTGGTTTTTATGGAGGCCCTAGCGGTGCATCGGGAAATCTGCTTTCATCATCGATGGACTGTTCAGGATCAAACGTTACCGCAATCTACGTGAAATTTTGGGGGTTCTCGCATCGCGGTGACTCGGGTACCTACTATTTAGATTTTTATGACGGTTCAAACTGGAATCAAATCACCGCGTTAGATAGCCTAGGCGCGGACATATGGGCCCAATACTCGCAGAAGGTTACTGCTTCACAGTATTTTAAATCTAATTTCCGGATTCGATGGAGAGTTGAGGGGCTTAACAATAATAGGTACTACAATATCGATTTAGTCAATGTCACCGTTGAGCGTAATGAAAGTGGGTATTACTCCACCGGTAATCTGCTCTCGAAAGCCGATGATACCACGAGAACCATCCCGAGTTATACCAATATCATTACAAACAAGACAACGCCCTCTGGGTCTACGGTGACCACCTGGATCAGAGCCGCTGACACCCAAAGTAATCTTTCTACAGCAACATGGTACTCGGCGATAGCTCAACTTCCGCAGAAACGCTGGGTTCAATGGAGGATTAATCTCACGGGGAATACGTATTTAACTCCCACCGTCAACGAGGTCAATCTCACCTGGACGTACGATAATGTCGCACCAATCTCAATCGTCACACCGCTTTCGCCATATTGGAAAACAACCACACTATTTTCGATCTCTGTCACTGCCTCAGATAACGGGACAGGCGTCAAGGCAGTTGCCTTGTATTATAATTATAGCGCAAATAATGCGACCGGCTGGTCCGGCTGGAAAGTCTATGGAACCAATGACACGACCAGCCCGTACGCATGGTCTTTCACCCCACCGCAAGGTGATGGGTATTATCGTTTGTACAGTCGAGCAATCGACTATGAGTTGAATATCGAAAATGCACCTACTTCTCCTGATACTGTGTGCGGCGTTGATACCAGCAAACCTTCCTCGAAAGTGAATACGATCATTCCTTACTGGTACAAAGAACCGAAGAGGCAAGTCATCGTCAATTGCTCAACAGCAAGTGATTCCACGAGCGGTATCAAAATGATTACCCTCTACTACCGCTATCGGATGACGAACGGGTCCTCATGGAGATCATGGCAGTATTTTTCCTCTGACAGTGCTGCTCCATGGTCTTGGAGTTTTAATTTCCCCTATGCCAAGGGATTCTATCAGTTCTATTCTATCGCGATCGATTATGCTGGAAATACGGAAGATGCGCCTGCAGCTCCCGACCACGACGCTGAATGCGCGTACAACTCCACCCGGCCCTTCTCAATCGTCAACGCGATTACCCCGTATTGGCATAGCACCACTCTTACAATAACCGGACAAGGGACAGATTTTAACGGAAGCGGTTTACATAACGTCACCTTGTATTATTATTTTAGTCCCAACAATGCCACCTGGTCAAATACATGTGCCTTTGGTGTCGACAGTGACCCTTGGAAGTTAATCTCCTGGGTTTTTACGTTTCCGAATGGGACTGGCTATTATCGGTTCTACAGCCTTGCGATGGATAATGAAAGCAACGTCGAATATTTCACGGGAAACGACACGTTCTGTGGATATGAAATCGAAAAACCCTCTTCGAGGGTTGATGCTATTGGGACCTACTGGCATAACGCCACAAATAATCCGCTCACTGTGACCGTCACCAATGCAAGTGATGATCTGAGTGGAGTAAAAAATGTCACGCTGTATTATCGGTATCGAAAAGACAATACATCGAATTGGAATAGCCCGGTGTCGTTCGGTCTGGATGACTATGCACCCTGGGCGTGGAGTTTTAATTTTCCGGCTGGGGAAGGTCATTATCGGTTCTACAGTATCGCGTATGATTTGGCTGGTAATAGTGAGAACCCGCCAACATCACCAGATTATGATACACAATGTGGTTATGCCACGTCGAAACCTTACTCGCAGGTCAATTTCATTTCTCCGTATATCATCATGATTTCTCCTTGGCCAATCAATGCAACTGCGAGTGACAATGCAAAAAACGTAACACTCTGGTGTTACTACTCCTCCAGAAATTCAACTTGGTGGAATCCGTGCTGGAGCTATCGGAAGCAGTTGAATATCACGGGGAAGAACTTGGGGTACCAGATGAAAATCATCGTCGGAAACACCAGTGGGGGAACCGTGAATTGTAACGGACATGCGCGAAGTGATTTCAGTGATATTCGGTTCATTAGCTTTTCGGATAATTCGACACAGTTTTCGTACTGGCGTAAAAATTATACTGCGGGGATTCAAGCGACCTTTTGGGTGAACAACTCTCGCAACGATTCTTCGATTTGGATGTACTATGGGAATCGCGACGCATCCACGACTAGTAATGGGGACAGCACGTTTTATTTCTTTGATGATTTCTCCAATGGTTTAAGCAAATGGTACATGGATTCATTTAATTCCGATGCTATCGCAGTGAATCAAAGTCAAGGGAATCCAAGTCCGTCACTCAAGCATGTTCCTGATAATTCCATCCCTGGAAATAGAACATATCAGGACACACGGATACGAACAGCGACATATAAAATGCGAAACGGGACAATCGAGTATGATGTCTATATGGCAGGCACCCCAAGGATTATCCATCAGTTTGGATGGAGAGTCAACTCCTTATCGTGGACGAGTGGGTATGCATGGCGATTGCAGAATGCAAATGGGGACGGTGGGTTCTTCCGGTATTCGGCTCCAACAACATGGACGAGTATCGGTACCATATTTCCGGATGCAGCGGTCAATACCTGGTATCACGTGACAATCAACGTCTCAGGGTCGAATTATGGTGCCCTTGTCAACCCTGCGTGTGGTGGCGCGACGTCCCGTTCCGTGGCCGATGCAACGAAATTAACTGCTGACTACCTGGTCTCTCATGTCCATGGAGTGAGCATGGTCTCATCGAACTATGTCTTGGTGGATAATGTGCTTGTCAGAAAATATCGGGCCTCCCCTCCGACGTGGAGTAGTGTCGGGTCAGAACAGCCAGGGTACACGAAATGGAGCAATGCGAGTAATCCAGACACCGCTTCCCCTTGGGGTTGGAACTATAATTTTCCGAGTAACTACGGGTATTATTGGTTCTATTCTATAGCTGTCGATATAAATGGAAATAAGGAGGACATGCCCAGCACCTACGATGCACGATGTCAGTATGTGATGCCAGTGAGACCAACAATCAATAGTTATGATTTACGAAATAGCAGCGGATCAAAACTGGATAATGCCACTGGTTTGCTCGACGTCAATAAAGAATATTACTTTACGGTCAACGTAACGGAGATATACGGGTGGGTCTATGTTGATTACCTCGATATCAAAACGTGGTATGACCAGGGAAGCGAGCTGACCGCATATAATCAGACCTTTGGTGGCAACCTCAACATGTTCCTCAGATATGAGAACGTCACCGGGACTGCAAGCTTTAAGCTGTTGTGGCCAAAAACAGAAGTGCAGCTTGTCACCAGTAATTGTACCCAGACCATCATCAATAGTACGACAAGGATCATCAAAATTAGCTTCAAGCCGCTAGGTCAGGTACGATGGGCTTGCAGTAATAACACCTGGAACTCGACGAAAAACACTACTAACGATCCTTATTCATGGAATTTTAACATCACGGTCATCGATACAGTTGGTTTGAAATCATGGAAAAGAGACGAGTATGGAGTCTATCGTTTTGCTACCCTGTTGCCGGATAAAAATTGGGTGAATGTCTATGCACCTCCAGGGTATAATGCCACGACGAACATTGTAAATATCACTTACTCATCCAACTATAATTATAATATTAGCATCTTTTTCAGAGAGAATCTCACCAATAGTTCATCAGGGAACGTCATCCCCATTGCCAATAACGTCTATCTTCTAGCAACCGCCGATATCAATGATGATGTCACCAGTGATATCATGTTTACCGGGATTGGTGAAGCACATGCAGTGTATATCATTACAACGTCTGGTGTTTTCCATAAAAATGATACAAGCGCGGTCGTTCACGTTCAATTCAACGTGTACATCCCCCTTGGGACTCTCAAGGGAATGTATACCGCTCATGTTGGAAGCAAAATAAAGCAGAAACCTTAAGCTGCATTTCGTATTTCGAGAATATCAGGACCCAAAATTATATAATATAGACAACGAATTAATGACACGCACCCTAACACAAAAACTTGCCATCGATTGTTGAGGAGAATTCGTTGAGAGCGAAAAGGATGGGAAAACAGAAGATAGTGGCATTCCTCATTGTCATATCCTTGATGTCGTCAGTAGTTTCTGGCTTATTCTGTCTTGAGTTTTATGTCGTGAAAAACGTGAGTGCCAACCCTGGGAATATCAGCGAAAAATGGTACAACACCACGACCTTAAACCTCACGGTTCTGTATCGAGAGCCACGGGTGAATTTTTATGATTTTCAGTATAATCAGTCTGGGACTTGGGTGTCCAGACGCAATGTACAAAGTGATGTGAATAATAGCGCCCAATATCGCTTTGTTGTCAACATTAGCAGTGACTACGGATGGAAAAATATCACCTATATCAATGTCACCGCGTGGTACGATCAAGGGAATGATAACACGGTCTACAACCAGAGTCTCGGCGGGAACATGAATTTAGCCTTCCAGTACGAAAACCTCACAGGAACCGCTGTATGGCGAATGCTCTGGCCTCATGGTGGCGAGGTCACGAACGCAAAATATACAGAACGAGTTGTGCGTGATCCTCTTGGAAGTCCCATTTATACTCAATGTCATAACATTACCTTTTCGTTTGTTCCCGGGTATCAGTTTCGATATGCTCCCGGCGATGGAAGTTGGGACACGACCCGTAACACGACGACAGATCCACAGTCCTGGAACTTTAAGATCTCTGCCGCGAATAAACTTGGGTATACCACCTGGATTCATGATGAATTTGGTATCTATTCGTACACGGAAATCGTGAGCGTGGGCTGGCCTGTCATCTTTGCGTACCCTGGGGAAAATGCGACGGCGGTGAGTAATATCACCATGGTGAGTCGATCAAACGGGAACTTTTCGCTCACGGTTGATGTTGGCAATTTGACGCATAAAGTGAATCCCACCATTACCATCTCCCGAAAAAGGATTTGGGTGCGCGGTGGTGATTTAGATATTTTCAATAATTTCACTGGCTTTGCCGATGTCCTCTATTTCTATGGGTCTGCTGGTGCGTATCATCGTAATCAGGCAAACGGGACGAGTTTCACCACGGATGACATCCAGTATAAATGTAACGTCCCCTTGGGTCAGACTGCTGGGGATTATACCGCGCCGATACACTATCATCTCAAGACGACCTAAGGATGTCTTGGCTCGTTTGAGCTCTATTTTGTTATTTCTGTTGGTGTTGCAGGTCTTGTGTATTCTCATCTTTTTTTAGGGGGTTTGCCTCGAGGAAATCTCTTTTGCAAAGTGACATTTTGACGGGGCATCTTTAAATACTATGATTTGCAAAAACACGTAACTGGCATGTGTTAACATGTCATAGTTGAATGGAAGAAGGTGGAATGAATGGAAAAGGGAACACAGAAAAAAGTGCTATCCACGATGATCGGGCTCACGATCATCTTTTCGTCAGTGATTGGAATCTTCTTGCTTGGGCCTATCAGCATCATCGGAAGAGCTAACCCTGGTGATATTGGGAATATCTGGCATAATTCGACTACCTTGAACGTCACTGTTTTGCACTTTGAACCCCGTATCAATTTCTATGATTTCCAGTATAATCAATCCGGTACGTGGGTTTCCCGCTTGAACAGCCAAATCGATGTCAACAATAGTGCTGAATATCGCTTTGTCGTCAACATTAGCAGCGACCAGGGCTGGGATGATATCAGATTCGTCAATATCACCGCTTGGTACGACCAAGGGAGCGATA
Source organism: Thermoplasmatota archaeon (assembly GCA_035543435.1). Taxonomy (GTDB): domain Archaea; phylum Thermoplasmatota; class E2; order DHVEG-1; family DHVEG-1; genus SM1-50. The sequence goes on along the minus strand of DATKKD010000087.1, from coordinate 25,071 downwards.
GCAGCACCTACAACCAGACCTTAGGAGGAAACTGGAATCTCTTCCTCCAATACGAGAACATCCCTGGAAATCCGGCTTGGAGGATACTTTGGCCTCATAACGGAGAATTTATATTTAAGACGCATTCCGATAGAGTGTCGTTTGACCCGTACGGGAGCATCGGTCATACAGAGTGTCACGTTCTAACCTTTAATATTGTCCCGAGTTATCAGGCGAGATATGCCCCTGGTGATGGGATATGGAACAACACCTTCAACACGACGGACGATAGTAAATCCTGGAACTATATCATGACCGTTGTCGATCGAGGGGAAGACGCGTCAAGTCCGATCTCCATATGGATGCATGATGAATTCGGGGTGTATTCCTACAGTGAGATCGTGAGCGCCGGATGGCCAACAATCATCGGTCACCCGGGAGAAAATGCCACTGCGAACTCGAACATCACCCTTGTGACGCGTTCCAACGGGAATTATTCCCTCTCCACTGACGTCACTAATCTGATACACCGGACGTTCGGCGGAGCATTCATCTCCCGAGAGAACATTTGGGTCCGTGGAGGTGACCAGAACGACTTTGATAATTTCACCGCAAGCGGTAGCAACATCTATTTCTACGGCACAAGCGTCGCCTATCACCTCGCCCAAGCCAACGGAACAAGCCTTGTCACCAATGACGTCCAATACAAATGTAATATCCCCCTGGGTCAGTTAGCCGGTGATTATGTCGCTCCGATTCGGTATCATTTAACCACCACGTAATCATCACCTCAACCTTTGTCTCAATCTTTTTTTCCCTTTTTTATTAACCATCTCGTACTGTCGTACTTCCTCCCGGTTTGTTTCTCCTGATACACTATCTTTTTTCAAAGAAAAACTTTAAGACAGGGATACAGATAAGAAGTACGGATGGGTGACTGTAAACTCTAAAGTTATTTCAGGAGAGAGGGTGAGTGGAGAAACAGCTACAACAGCAAAGTATCGGTTTGTTACTCCTCGTCCTATGGATCGCCACCCTCGCATTCCCCAGTTCAAGCGCTGACCCTGCGACACTCTCAGTGACGATGCTTCAAGGGGAACAGCAAACTCGTTTTGATAGACCTGTTCTTGTCGCGGGCATTTGGCATTATGTGAACATAACCTTGGATCAAAATTACGATCAGGTATCATTGACTTTCTACAAAGGAATCGTTCTTCCGTCGGGGAATAAAAACGAAACAAATTACTACACATGGACCTACGATTCAAACAAGGGTGCGGTCTGGAACGATGTAAGCGGCTATGAGATCCAGTACATAAAACAGGAGTTATGTACGAAAAATGCTGCGCACTACAGCTTCTGCATCGGCATCAAAGACACCATGCCAAACATCGTCGATTACAATGAAAACTGGACGATGGAAATCTCTTCCCAGGGTACGACTCTGTCTTCAGAAAGAATTGTGGTAGAAAAACCGAAAACAGGAGTCTCACTCAGCAAACCAGAATCGATTATTTTCCATGTAGATCCCTTCACAGTCATGGATGCAACAGGAGATGCGTTCTTCAAAATTGGGAACATAGGCAACATACCGCTCTACGTCAGTCGCATCACTGGGCAGTACGATTATATTGACATCACTGGAATAAATCAGGAGTTCCTCCCCCAAGATGTCACGACCGAGTACGTCACAGTCCATTCATCATCATGGCCACCAGGAATCAAGAGGATAAACATGCAGTTGAATGGGTCCTATCCCCGCTCATATTTCGTCGAAACAAATGCGACCATCACGTTGTACAGCTCGTTTATCATCGATGTGCCTCAGCTTGTTATCTACGTCGGACATAGTAACTTCCGCATTGATGAGATCGTGGGAACAGGTATCACCTTCCAATATCAAGAAACCTTGACGATGCACGAGGGAGAACAACGTGACATCAACGCCTATGTCTCAGGAAATGGGGACGTCACCATGTCGATTTGGGCGGATGAAAAAAACATCACCATGCGTCATCTCTACGACGGGACGACAGAGACCCATTCGCCTCTTTCCTTTACCTCGACGAACACAACGGAGCGGACCATTGTCGTCAGCGTCGAAGCTCTCAGAGAAGGAACCACAGGTCTTCTCAATTATCAAGTCACTTCGCATGGTGAAACAAAAACATATACCACGCGGATAACCATTGGACCACCCTCGACGCAAGAAAACGATGTGGCCACAGGTTTCTCGCTTTCATTGGTACAAATCATCGTCATACTCCTCATACTCCTTGTTGTCGCCTATATGATCGTTTCATATGTGAAAAAAAGAACGAGGTAATTTGGAGACAATGAGGAAAACCAGTGCGTCCCTCTTCATCGTATTCTCAGTGATGCTGTGCTCCGCAGGGTTGTCAATGCAGCACGCACGTGCTGGTCAGGCGGGCGTCGGTGTCATCAACGTTCCACCAAAATATGGGTACATACGGGTGGAGGAGCAGGCAGACTCCATTAGAGTGTATCTGAATATTTCAGATTACAACTCATGGGCGGATATCAGCAATGTCAGCGTCACCATTGATAATTACGGGACGAAGGTCTCGACCTTTCTGTTCGAACAGTACAAAAGTCCAGATTCCTACATCGAAATCAACAGTTTCAGCGAACAACCCGCAAAAAACAAACTCTTGATGACGGAGAAATGTTTTTTTGAAAAATCTAATCTGAAGGAAACCGTGGATGAACGGTGCGATATCGCGGTCCGCTTCGTCTTTCGAAAAACATTTTTTACTGGGCTACACGTCGTTATTAATGATAGATCAGGGTCCGACGCTGCACAGGCGTACATCGCATACAACACCGAAGAATCCACGAGAAGTGGAGACACTATCGTGATCCCTTGGATCGATGGTCGCCTCACTATGAAGATACCTTCATTTCTCCTTGACGTCATCGCAATTGCGATCGGGATTGCCGGTGTGATGTACTATCTCAGATACATCAAATCGGGAAAACAGAAACAGGAGAAACTATGAAAAAGATTCGTGGTCAGTCCTGGCTTTTTTCCAATTGTTTCTTCATCTTTTTTTCCCTGTATCTTTTCGTGAAGTTCATCTTTATTCTTTTTTTTACTGCCGCGTATGAGCCGCGGTTCATTTTTGAGTTCACGCCATGCTATCTCTTGTCTGGAGTGACCGATGTTCAACTCTTGGTACTCGCGCTCGTCGTCATGATTTCTGATTTGTATTGTCATCTGCAGTCTGGCCGACGGCAGCTCCTGCTCTCGTTCATCCCGACTGCCATTATGGTATCAGGGGTTGGCTCGTCCATTATGACAAATCAAATGGGCCTCGCCTTCGTTTATCATTACGCTATCTTCGGATGTTTGCTCCTGGTAGTCCTCATCGATTATAACTATGTGTTGAGTGGGCAAAACTACCCGATGGGACTCCGAAAAAAAGAACAGCCTTTAGGCAAAGCTCTTGGACCCTATGATGCCTCCGTTCGTGCAAAAAAATTCGCTGCCTCTTCTCAGCGTCTCAGCACCCTTCCTCCAGGAACGATTAGTGAATTAAAAGGGATATCAGATGCATTCTTACAACGGATGGAAGCTGCGCTTGAAAGCCTTGAAAGAACTACCACGAGACTTGAGGCGTTGGAACACGCCGTCGGAGACGAGCAGAAACACATCCTTGATCACGAACACGTCTTCAATGATCGTGTTCTTTATAATCTTGAAACATTACAAAAAATACCCGCTCATGTGACACATCATAAGCAAAGCGACGCGGTCGTGACGAAAAAAGATGAGAACAAGCGACTGCAACATCCTTCTATAGATCAAAACACGAATGATTTCATAGTAATCGTGAAACGAGGGAGAATCAAGGAAATCAGTAGTGCCTTTGCTGAGTTTCTTGGTTATCAACCAGTCGAGCTTCTCGAGAAAAATTTTTTTACGTATGTCAGTCCTCAAGCACTTGAAGACGCAAGAAAATTTTATGTGGACCGGTTGAAGGGCACGTTACTGGATTCATTTCATACATCATTGCTGAACAAAGAGCAACAAGAGCTTCTCGTGAATATTACAGTGACCCCGGCGATCTACGAAGGAGAGACCGCGGAATTTCTACGTATTTTCGTAATACCAGACAAAACCTTGTTTGCGATGTCAATGAGTAACACCTGAATGATTCGCTCTCCTTGGAATGATACTGATCGTGTCTAACGTCTCAAACGGTCTCTGAGATACAGGTAGATGAACCGTCGTGCTACCTTCCAGCGTATCGTCTTCAAGCTGACTGGTTTCATCACTACGGTAAGGACGGTGTCAATGATTTTTTGGTCGCTCCCTAGCAGCCGCACCAGGTTATCTTTTTGCAATTTCCAGCGTTTCGACACCATGAGGTAACGTGGAAAATCATTCCCGAACTCCTTCTTCCACCCGCGTTGATAGCGTGCTAAGGCCGACTCGTCGACCCATCCGTACGATATCGCATCGTTAAGAACTTTCGCTGCGATTTCTCCAGAAACCATGGCGTAGTAAATACCTTCCCCGGTGAGCGGATTCGTCAGGCCAGCCGCATCACCACAGAGCACGGTTCTGGTACCGTAGGTTCTAAGTAGGGGTCGTGTGGGAAACACGCCTCCTTTCACGTTCTTGATCTGGAGCGTCTGCGGGATCACATTGTGTTCTTTCAAAAGGTCAATGTACTGCCCATAGAGGGTTTTCAGGTTTTTTTTCTCTTGAGGTGATGAGAGAGCATGGCGGAACTCGCATAAGCCGATGTTGACGTGCTCCTTTTTTGGGAAGACCCATCCATATCCCGCGATGCCAAGGACGCTGAGGTGGATGTGGATGCATCGCTCCACGCCAAACAACTGATCCATGGCGTCCTTGCCGAGCTTGTACTCCTCGACGGCACAGACTCCGGTGAACTCATTTGATTGCGGTTCACCGAGTTGTTTGGCAAGGGTGCTCCACATCCCGTCTGCCGCGATGATGTACGAAGTTTCGATGATCGTGCCGTCCTCCAGCGACACGGTAGCGCGATCTCTATCTGTCATCATGCTAGCAACCCGTTTTCCTCCAAGGAATTCAGCACCGCTTTGGATGGCGAGGTTCACCAGTCCACTGTCGAAGGTGTTTCTCAGGACCATCGCGATGACTGTCTCGTTTTTTTTCACATCGATGATGTGTTGTTGCGAAGGCGAGTGGACGCGGATGCTTGATGAATGGGAATCGATCAGGTGATGTTGTTCGAGATACGGGTAGCGTGTGAGAACCCGTACTGGCAGTCCGCCGCCGCAGGGCTTATCCCGGGGGAACGTCTCTTTGTCGATGAGCAGAACATGGATTCCTTTTTCCGTGAGGACTTTCGCCGCTGTCGCTCCCGCGGGTCCGGCGCCGACCACGACCACGTCATACTTCATTGTCACTCTCGCTCCTTTCCGTGTATCCCCTTAAGAACGTCCCTCCCCATATATCTTTTGATGTCCTTTATTTTAAAAAAGGGGGACGGAGATAGCTCATATATTATTCATCTGGCCAAGCAGGCTTCCATCCCAGAATATGTCTTTTTTGAGTGACGCGTAGTCTTTCTCCGAGAGGCCTTCTTTCTGATGTGGCGGAAGATGGGTGTCGGGTACTTTTGCTGCCCAGGCGACAAACCGCCGCACCATCCACCAGGTGTAGGTCAATTCCGGCACCCCGGTCTTGCTCATCGGGGCGATATCCTCCCATTGGTACAATCCTGTCCCAAGGCAGGGAAACTCGGAATCCTTCCTCTCTTTGATGCGACCACCCCGCCAGACCAGATACTCCGGATGTGCGGTGCACAGCAGAATCCGTCCCTTGTGATCATTGGGGTAGATCTCTGCGGTAATGCTGGGCCGGTTCGCATAATCCAACACGATGGTCTTGTCGGTCAGCTCCCATTTACCCGCAAGATAGAATGTATAAAGGAAGAGATGTCGTAAGGGCTCATGTTCTTTTTTCAGGAGCCGTAGGGCTTTGAAGAACCCAAGGATGAGTCCATGCAATCCTCCTTTGTATCGCCAGGCGTGGATCCTGAGCGCTTCATCCTCGGAAACGTCACGTTTTGGGTAGGTCGCAAGGATCTTCACGTCCCGATCAGGGTTTTTTGGTACGATGAGACCTGGGCCTCCCCACCAACGGATTCGTTGGATCTCAGCCGGGGCATCTGCAAAGAGCGGGTTGTCCTTTCGAATCTGGAAATCGATGGGTGCCCCACCGGCGTAGGGCCGGACCCCGTCGGTGGTTTCCCCAGGTGCGAAGGAAAAGACGTACGCGATTGCACCGATGTTCTCCGGATGTCGATGTTGGAAAGGATACAACAGCGGAAAAGCAAGACGGGTGTAAAAATGAGAAACACAAGAAACGCCGAGCGAGCTTTTATGATACTGCCGCTCAAGGAATGTGCGATAGGTACCGTCCTTTGTTCTTAAATCCGTGATGAGCGCGGTGCCACCACAGATTCCGACGTACCCGCCACCATGCTGGATGAACCTCGCGATGTTGTTCTTCCACTTCCTGACTCGTGGCAGGAACGTGAACCCTTTCATCACTGCGAGGCCGTCACCGACCCCACCGCCTGGGACCAGGAGTACATCATAGTTCGATGGATGCAACCGCCCCTGCAGGATGTCGTCATCATAGATGAAGTTCGTGATGAATGTATAGGTCGTCTCCCCAGCGTTCCAGGTGTACCTATCAAGGATGATGGGGAAGAAATGCTTCCCGGAGCCCCACCCTAGCGGCTCCTCAGCAAGGATTCCGACTCTGATGGTTCGATGCTTTGTGGTAGATTCGGGGAAGGATACCATACTCATCTCTTGGGGGGGCTGTAGCCCCAGCGGTCGATGGTACTGCTCCAGTTCTCCTTTACATTGTTGATGGTGGTTGCGTCAAGTGAATAGACATTCGTTTTGTACTTGGCTTGCCGGTCCAAATATTTCTGCAACTCAGGAACGGCCTGCTCAAATCCTGGCAACTGTAGTTGTCGATAAATCTGTTTCACCTGTCCAAGCGGGTCTTTGATGAGGTCCTCGTACCGCAGTTCAACAAGCTGCCCCTTGGGGATCTTATCTTTTTGCTCGAAAAACGCGTCCATGAGCCTCGTGTAGTCATGGATCACATGCCATTCGAGATCCTCCTCAGTGGTCTGCTGCAATGCGAGTTGCTTCAGCACGTTATGACGCATTTTCTTGGTGGAGAGGTACACCTTATACGGGTTCCGGTAGATATGGATGAACTTAGCCTGGGGGAAAAGCTCGAGTAACGCGGAGAGGCGTGCGGTGTTCGGAGGGTTCTTCGACAGCAGCCGTTTCCCCTGGTTCGCGAAGGTGACGGTCTTGATGAAGGTCAGATAACGCTCCTTCCACTGGTCGATGTCTTCGCTCGTCAACCCTTGAAACAAGATAGCTTTCTGGTACTGCTCCTCAGCGTTCCTGGGGAAATGCAGGCAATGGAAAAAAGACCAGGGCAAAAGAACCGCAAGTCCAGCCTCATCTTCATAGGGTCCGTCCATATCGACCCTGATTTCGTCCATGGGCCTCTTCGAAGGCAGGAAGCGTGCAAGAAAAGGTTTCATCTGTTCGAACACAAGGAAGCTATCCGGGAGCAAGGTATTCCAAAGGGAAACATAGCAGAACTGCGGGTCCTGGCTCATCAGCTCATGCAGGTACGTGGTGCCGGTGCGCCAATGCCCGATGATGAACACCGGCGGGTTCTGTATAGTGGTGTTTTGAATGGTACCGCTGTATCTGAGTCGAAACATCACGCGCGCTGGTGCGGTCCCCAGAGATGTGATGGTGACAAAGGCGGCCTTGCCGAGGTATTTGCTATCGATACCACCGTTGCTGCTGATGAGCCGTACCCAATTCCTCAATGATACTCCAAAGAGTGGATGCTGAGGGCTTCGTCCCTCCCTGCCTGCGATAGTTTCCAGGTTCTGTGTCATGGTCGCCTCACGGTTTCTGAAGAGGTTGATGCTTCAGAGGGTTGTAAAGATTTCTCAAACACACGATGTGTTTTATATCGGGTGGCGCCCGTAATCGCGATTGTCTGATGAGCATGGGGATTCATCTCATCGATCATGCCGACCTCGGCACCTTGGTACCCGCGGCGCTGCATCTCCATCAATGCCGCATAGTTCAAATACGAGGCTACATGGCGATGCCGACAAGCGTTTTTAATCCCGATGAAATGGAGCTTCCCGGTTGTGATGCGTCGCATCCCTATCAAGACCTGTAGATACTGGACTGGTCCGAGCCGTCCATCCATGGACTGAAACAGCTGATTATAGTCGGGCGTTGCCCAGAGGTACGCGACCGGTTCACCCTCGACTTCCGCGATGAGGAACAACCTCGGATCCACGGTCCAGCGGAGCTGTTTCACCCCAAACCGGGTCGTCACTTCCTCAGGGGAAACCGGGACGAACCCCCAATGGTCGGAGAACGTCTCAAGGAACAAGGGGACCCACCATCTGAGTTCCGTACCTGTACGAAGACGGCGGAACCGACGGATCTTCACCCCTGAGGCAGCGCAGTCGTCAGCTCGCTGTTTCAGCTGGTCCGGGATCGATCGTGTGAGATCGACGTAGTAATCGAAGAAGTCGCGTACTTTTATCATCCCATATCGCTCGGCGAAGGACACGTAGTACGGTGGCGAGTAGGAAGAAAGGAGGCATGGCCGATGCTGAAACCCTGTGGCCAGAAACCCGCAGCCGATGTCCACACGGCCGTCAATCGGTCCCCGCATGCTCGTCATCCCATTTAAACGAAGCCAGGATTCGGCCGCTCGCCATAATGCTGAGGCAACCTCGAGGTCCTCGATACATTCGAAGAAACCGAAGTATCCAGTCTGAGTTTTTGTCGCCTCACAAAAGGAATGGTCGATGATGGCCGCGATGCGACCGACGAACTCATCATTTTTTACGGCGATATATAAGACGCAATCTGCATGCGACCAGAACGGGTTCTCGGTGCGAAAGAAATCATTGACCTCCCGCCAGAAAGGAGCGACCCAATAGGGGTCGTCACGGTAGACCAGAAAGGGTACACGATAAAACGTCTTAAACATGGAAAAAGTAGTGACCGGTTTTATGGAGATACTCGTTGTGGAATCCTGGGCGGCTGATGCACCTTGCTTTTCGAAGACGTACGTTCGATGAAATAAGGGGTGGTGATTGCTGTGCTCGGTTTCGTCCGCCATTCGAATATCCTGCCTCACGGTTCTTGGGGTTTCAGGCGCTGTTCAAGAATCTCTCGTGTCTCACGTTTGTACGCTTCGACGTTTGGCTGATCGAAAGGGTTGACTTCGCAGAGCGCCCCAAGAAACATGGTCTCCATCATCTTCAGTTGCATGAACTGGGCAAGCGACCATGCGGTCTTATCGGGGAGTACGACCTCGACGAAGGGGCGGTTCCCTTTGCGGTAGGCGGCCTGCACACCCTTCAGGATTGCTTGCATGATCTCGTCTAAGGACTTCCCTTGAATACCACGTACCAGATTTGCGTACTCAGGGAGATTGGGGACGTGGACATCCGTGTTGGTGTGTTCCACGCGTACAAAGGTTGTGAACTTGTCGAAAGGTCCGCCGAGTGCGAGCTGCGCCATGGAATGCAGGTCCGTCGATCCGATCGATACGGTCGGGGTGATGCCAGTAAACACCTGGTTTCCGTTTCTATCATATTGCTTGCCGATGCTTTCGCCAAGCAACTGCCTGTACCATTTCCCAAGAGATTCGAGATCAGTGCTGAAGAGAAACAGGTCATGGATGTTCTTCCCTTTTTTGTATTGCATATAGCTCAGCATCGCTCCAAGGGCGGCAGGGTTGTTATCGGGTTGAGAAGATAGGCATCGCTGTCTCATCGCCTTCGCCCCTTTAATGAGTGCATCGATGTCGATTCCTAGCATGCCGAGGGGGAAGAGCCCAACCGCCGAAAACACCGAAAACCTGCCTCCTACTGTCGCTGGGATCTCCAGCGAGGAGAACCCTTGCTGTTGTGCTAGCGACCAGTACTTGGAATTCTTGTCCGTGGTCACTACGACGCACTGCTGCCACTCACGCTTGTATCGTTTGAGTAGTTCGACGAGCACCTCGAAATTCGCAGTGGTCTCCGTGGTCCCCCCTGATTTGCTGACGCCATTAATAAGGACGTTCCCCCCTCGTTTCAACACGGGTTCGATGAGTGCGATGATCGTCGCAAGAAGGTCAGCATCGACGGTGTCAGCATAAAGAATTTTCATGGGTGGATCCTTTTGATTGTAGAACCGTCCCAGGATCGCTTCCTGTACCGCGATCGTCCCGAGGTTGCTCCCACCAATACCAACCACGACCAGGTAGACTGGTTGCAGGATCTGTTTTTCGCTCACTAGTGCTTTGATGCTGCGTATCGAGTCGTTATCCTCAAGCACGTACAGCGACGCGCGCTCGTTTTGATACTCGTGCCTCATCGCCTCGTTCATTCGTGCGATTTCCTCAAGAATGGCTGGGTGGAGTCTCTCAAGGTCCTTCTGGGAAACCCCGCTTGCTTGTGAAAAAATATCTACCTTGCTCATGGTTCGTCCTTCATGTTTCATGAATCTCAGCCTTTAAACACCCGCTGCATTATGACGATATCGAAGTCTGTTGCGAATTTCCGTCCCACCGTCTTGAGGCGGCCGCATTCGTGGAACCCGTTTTTCCTGTGAAACATAATGCTTTCCGGATTCATCGATGAAATCGTCGCGATGAGCGTGTCAATCCCTCGTGCTTTTCCATCCTGTATTAACCGATCCAAGAGTTGCGTCCCAAGGCCTTTCCTGCAGTGCTCCGGATGAATGAAATAGGACGTCTCAGCGGACCTCCCGAAGACCTCCATGGGTCGGAACGCATGGAGAAACCCGAATCCAACAACCAAGTGTTGATCGGTTTCAATGACATAAAAGGGATATCCGGAGGCTAGATCTCTTAACTTTTCAAAGAAAGGAAAAGGGAGTGGTTTTTCAGGAAACGCTGCATAGCTATGCTCGATGTAGTGATTGAAGATTCCTATCACCGCAGGTCCGTCAGAGTTTATTACCGATCGCACGTGATATTTCAACGAATATCGCCTCTCCGTTGTGTTGCTTGTGCATCTTCTATCTTCTATTAAACTCTATCCAACAGGCTTCGTTCTTGATAGAATATTTCTCTCGTGAGTCATGGCTGAAGTCATTTTTTATTCATATCTCATTCATTCTGTAGCAAGGTCTTTATACCTCCAATCAGTTGAGAGCGCCCATGAAGGAAGGATGCAAACGCTGTGGAAAGGTTTTCGTTCTTGGTGTTCTGCTCCTAGTTCTCGTCGTTGGTTTGAGCGGGTGCATGGATGAAAAAAGCAAGTTCATCGGGACCTGGCAAACCGCGGACGGACTCACGGCGATTACGTTCAACAATGATAACACCGCAACGATTACCGGGTCAGGTCCCCTGGGGATCGTGGGGCTCACCGGTACCTTCAACTTTTCTGTCGCGAATCAAAAAGTAACATTTTCAGCAGGGTCGCTGGGATTCACTCTGAACTATAGTTTTCCGTCATCGACACAAATGATTCTGAGTAATGATCAAGGGGCATCTATCGTCCTAAATAAGACATGAGAGAAGGAAAGGAGTTATAGTACCCATGCAGATATTTTCCTTGGTGATTCCGTTCTGGGTAGTACTGCTCATCCTTATTCTTGTGGCGTTCATCGCATGGAAACTCATCAAGTTCGCCCTCTGGGTCCTTCTCATATTTGTCATCATCATCGTTGGCATCATCGGGCTTGATTTCCTCATTGGATTATTCTCCCGCATAGGGCTATAATAAGGTAAGAGTTGGCAAAAAAAGTAGGAAGGAACATCTATGGTGAAAACATCATTAGGGTTGGAAGAAAACCTTGAGGCAGCATTGTGCTATTTGGGCGTCTGGATCACCGGCATTATTTTCTATTTCGTGGAGGATAAAAACAAGCTAATCCGGTTCCATGCGATGCAGTCAATCCTCGTATTTCTCCCCTTGACGATCCTTGCGTGGATTTTCGGCGGGTTCTTCGGAGTGTTCGGTTATGGACCCGCATGGTATTTCTTCGCCTGGGTTAGCTGGGTGTTCTGGATCCTGGTCATTATCCTATGGGTCATCCTTATGATCAAGGCATTGCAAGGGGTGAAATATAAGCTCCCCATCGTAGGTGATATCGCAGAGAGAAACTCCTAAAAAACATAAGAATGAGACTCAGAGCAACCAATGTTCTTTTTTTTACGTCCATTTCGTGAGAATGCTTTCCCTGTTGAACACGGCCCTCGCGAAGTAGAATAACCCAAGATCTATTCCGCTGTAGATGAACGCAAAGACGATGACGGTGAATGGAGACAAGAGCAGAAGCCCGGAGAGTACTCCCAGCATCAGGACGACGACCGGCATCACCACAAACCCACCGAGCTGCTGTGCAGCACGCACGTCGCTAACCTTGGAGGAAACAAGCACACAGGCAAGGACACTCATGAGGCATGCCGCGGGCGCAATCAGAAGAATCGCAAGGATCCAGATGACGTTAGGCAGCGGCGGGTACCCCACATGCGGGATCAGCACCACATCAAGTAATCCCACACCAAGCACAAAGGCGAGATACGTCGACCCCATAGACGGGATGAATGAAGAGAAGATCTTTCCAGCAAGCAGTTCCCCGTCGGTCGTCGGCGTCGCAAGGAGTGGTTCGAGGCTGCGGTTGTTCTTCTCACCGACGATGCTGTAGGTCGCGATAATCGTCGGAAGTGTCGCGGGCACGACAATGAAGATCATAAGGATCAAGTTGAACATCATCGGAAGAACGACAGAAAGAGCTGAGGGTTTTGTTTTGGTGAAGAACAAGGAAGATTGAACCGCAAGGATATTACTGCCGTCCAACCCGGTCCCCTTCGAATACGTCACCGTCGTATTGGAAAGGTACGTTTGCGTGAGGTTGCTTTCTTCGATTGTCGAGTGATCCACTGTAGAATTGTTGATGATACATGATATTACCAAGCAATTCGATAGATGAGCATGGGAGATTACAGTGTGTTTGATAATCTTTGAGGATAACGAGACGTCCGACAAGGTTTGGTTTGTCCAAAGGACACTTTGGTTTCCTGGTAGCGACCCTGTTTCAAGGAGGCCAGGCACATCCCAGACGGTTGTCGCGGTCGTGGTCGAAACCAACGGTACGAAGATCGCAAGCGGCATAATGACCCCTAGCACGATCGGCATCGCGATGATGGAGCCTATCACGAGTTTCTGTTTCTTGAACTCATCTAAGTCCTTGCGCATTATTATCCAGGCGTTCCTCCATCGCATCAATGACCGCCCCCTTCGATGAGTTTTAGGTACACGTCCTCGAGCGAGTGCTCCTCCTCGGTGACAAATTGTACAGACACCTTGTGATTGACGAGCCAGGTGATGATAAGGGGGTTATCCTCCTCAGGCCTGCGGACATTCACAATCAGCTGGGAGCCGCTGATGCGTGCCTCAGAGGCAATCTCCAGCGAGGATATCTCTTGAAGCAGGGTTGCTGGAACATGATCGAGCGTGAAGCTGACTGTTCGTGCGAACAGTCCTCGGGCCAACTCTTTCGGGTTGCCGATTCTCACAACCCTGTTTTTGACTAGCGCGACGGTATCACAGATGCGTTCTGCTTCGGAAAGATTGTGGGTATTGATGAAGATTGTGTCACCCTGGGCTTTGAGCTGGAGGATATAATCCCTGACGATTTTGGATGCTGCAGGGTCCAGGCTTGCCGTCGGCTCATCAAGAAAAATGTACTTCGGGTCATGGACGAGCGCGCGTGCGATCGCGATTTTCTGCTTCATCCCTTTGGAGAACCCTCCGACCGGTTCAGCACGGCGGTCCCACAGCTCAAGGTTCGTTAAGGTCTTTTTAATCGCCTGCTCTCGCTTCTGCTTCGGGATGCCGAAAAGCTGCGCGTAATAATCAAGGTTCTTATACGCCCCCAGGGTTTCGTATAACCCGGGGACCTCTGGCAGGAGCCCTATCATCTGGCGGATCCTCTGCGCATCCTCTTTGTGCCGGATATCGTACTCATCAATCATGGCTTTCCCTGAGGACGGTTGAATCAGGCAGGAGAGCATCCGCATCGTCGTGGTCTTGCCTGCACCGTTCGGGCCTAGGAGTCCGAAGATACGGCCGTCAGGGATCTCAACAGAGAAATCCTGTATCGCGGTGATCGATCCAAATCGCTTAGTCAAACCGTCGCAGATGATCATGGTCAACTCACCAATTCAACCCCCATGAAATGCGTGTTCCCTATAAAAGATGAGTACAGTAATTATCTCCAAAATTTTATATACAGTTCTCCGTTTCTCTCTAATGGGATGCCGGAATCAGGTACAGAGCAGCCTACATGCGCTCGCTAGTGGAAAGGGATGTAAGGTGTATCTCAAAGAAGTCCAGATGGAGAATTTTAAGTCTTTTGGGCAGAAACTAACCGTACCGTTTTTCCCAGGGTTCACCGCGATCACCGGGCCGAACGGCTCAGGGAAAAGCAATATCGTTGATGCGATCCTGTTTGTGCTCGGCCCGAAAAGCTCGAAGGTCATGCGCGCTGGAAGGCTCACCGACCTCATCTTCAACGGAGGGAAGAAGCACAAGAACCCGTCGAAGTACTGCAAGGTGTCGCTCGTGTTCGACAACTCCTCACGCAAGATGAACATCGAATCGAATGAGGTCGTACTCACTCGGATGATCAGACGGGCGCCCCTCAAAGACAACCCCGATAATTACTATAGTTACTTCTACATCAACGACCATGCCGCGTCTTTCTCTGAGTTCGAGGACCTCCTCACCCATGCGCGCATCTCCGGTGAAGGCTACAACATCATCAAGCAAGGTGATGTGACGAATCTCGTGGAGATGGGTTCTGTGGACCGCCGGAAGATCATCGATGATATCGCGGGTATCCGCACGTTTGACGAGGACATCGAAAAGGCGCAGAAGGAGCGGGAGGACGTTGACAAGAACCTCGAGCGCATCGACATCATCCTCAATGAGATTACCACCCAGATTCGACAATTGAAGAAGGACCGGGACGCGGCGTTCCGGTACAAAGAACTCAAAGACAAGCTCTACGAAACCAAGGCGATGATCGCCGTAAAAAAGAAACAAGAAGTCGAGGTACAGATCGCTGAGGTCAACAAACAGATCCAGTCGTACGAGACCGAGCAGAAAAAGTTCGAAGAACAGAAGGAGAAACTTCGGACGCAGTACACGAGTCTCCAAGAGAAACTCGCCGAGATGGAAAAGAAGATCGGCGCTGCCGGGGGTAACGAAGCGAACGAGATTAAAGGTAAGATCGACGCCCTACGTTCTGAGAGCATCAAGGTCGATGAGCGGATCAACTATTCCAACGATGAGATCACGGAGAAGAAGAAGGAACAAAAAGAGCTCGAGTCGACCCTGAATGGTATCGAAAAAGAGCTTGAGGAATTGACGACACAAACCAATGACTGCACGAGGAATTTGAAAGAGAGCGAAGCGGCGCTCAAGACCAAGGAAAACGAGCTTGCGGCCTTGCGGAATGAGATTGCACAATCCGATGACACCTCCATGGACCTCACGAGGGAACTTGTCAAAATGCGCGAGGAGTACACCAATACGCAGGTCCAGAAACACGAGGCGGAGCTTACAAGAGACCGGTTGAAAGAAAAACTTGATAGTCTCGAGCTGCAGATTGCGGAGTTGCAGGAGACACAATCAACCTACGAGTTCGAACTGAAGGATGTCGACTGGCAAACAGGAGAAATGCAGAAAGGGAAACAAGAGAGCACCAAGAAACTCAAGGACCTTGAGAAACAGCTCGTGGAGAAAAAACGCGCGGAGTCCGAGGTCACGGAGCAGCTCGGCGACCTGCAGAACGCGATCCTGAAGCTGCAGCGCGAGCAATCGAAACTCCAGGCGGAACGGGAGGCGACCCAATCCGTTTCATCCAAGTATAACTCAGCGGTGAACGCGATACTTGGTGCGCGTGACGTGCGAGAACTCAAGGGGATCCGCGGGACGATCGCGGAGCTTGCCCAGGTGGAAGACGCCTACAAACTCCCGCTTGAGATTGCCGCGGGTCCACGCATGCAGTCGATCGTGGTCACAGACGACGCAGCCGCAGCCGAGGCGATCACCTATCTGCAGAAGAAGAAGCTCGGACGGGCCACATTTCTGCCTATCAACAAGATGATTGTGGGGAAACCACGGGCGCAGTCCCTCATGGCGGTGAAGGATGAAAGCTCAAAAGGCTTCGCGATTGATCTCGTGAAGTTCGACGCTGACTACCGTGGTGCGTTCTGGTACGTGTTCGGCGACACCATCATTGTTGAGACGCTGACGGATGCACGACGCCTCATGGGCGGGGTACGCCTTGTCGACATAAAAGGAGACCTTATCGAAGCGAGCGGTGCGATGGTGGGCGGGAGTCAGCCGAGCGAGCATCTCTCGTTTGGCGCTGCTGACCAGCGGAGCCTTGATGAGATCACCAGGAAACTTGAGGCGGCGATCCAGAATCAGGATGCACTTTCGGAGAGACTTACCACGTTAAAGAAAGAGATCGGTGAGATCGAGGATGCGCTACGGACCCTGAAGGGCGAGGGAGAGGCAACCCTACAGCATAAGGACCTGGAGCTGCGGAAGAAGGAGTTTGCAGGTAAACTCGAGCTGTTAATGAATGACCTGCGAACCAAGGCAAAAGAAAAAGAGGCTATCGCGTTTGAATCCACACAGGCTCTCGGGTCGATTGAAGCCTTTGAGAAACGACTCAGAGAACTCGATGCGTTGAAAGAAGAGAAAGGAAAACACCTGCTGAAGAGCACGAAGAAGGAGGTTGCACAGCAAGTCCGTGCCCTCGAAAAAACCGTCTCAGAACTCCAAGAGGCTACCCTAAGACTCCAAAGCGAGCAGGAGACCGTCCGGAAGAAAATGGAACTATTGGAAGAGCGCAAGACCGAGCTTTCCGGGAAGATCACGACGATCGGGGTACAGATAGAAGCATTGAAAAAGACGGTGCAGGAGCTCAAAGAGACCCGCGGGAAGCATCAAAATGAGCTCAAGGCTCTCATGACGGTCGAGGAAACCATGAGCGGTAAGGTGAAAGAGCTTGCCGGTGAGCGCGATGCGCTCTACAAGAAGACCGTGGGCATCGAGGGAGAACTTGAGACGATCTCCACGAAGGTCGAATCCTACCTTGATCTCGTCGCCCGGGCGAAGTACCGGCTACCGACCCTGGAGGATTCCCTGAAGGAAATGGACCGGGAGCTCGCCTTGTATAACGTTGATATTACTACCACAAAACTGCCTCCCATTGAATCCATGAAGGAAGCGATTCTTTCGATTGAGCAGACCATGCAGGGTCTTGAGCCGGTGAACATGCGGGCGCTCGAGGAGTACGAGCATCAGGCGGAACGGAAGAAGAAGTTCGACGAGGACATCAAACATCTCAATGAGCAGAAGAAGAACCTCGTGTCCGTGGTCGAGGAGATCACGAGCAAAAAGAAGGAGCGGTTCTTCGAGGTTTTCGATGAGGTGAACAAGAACTTCAAGGAGATCTATGGTCAGCTCTCTGAGGGTGGTGAAGCGGAACTGCTGTTAGAGAACGAGGAGAACGTGTTTGAGGGCGGCCTCACGATTAAAGCAAGACCGCACGGGAAGAAGGTGCTGCGGCTCGCGGCGCTCTCCGGAGGCGAGAAAAGCATCGCGTCGCTGGGGTTCATCTTTGCGATCCAGCAGTACGACCCGAGCCCGTTCTACGTGCTCGATGAGATCGACATGTTCCTTGACGGCGTGAACGCGGAGATGGTGTCCCGGATGATCAAACGAAGGGCTGAAAACTCCCAGTTCATCAGCGTTTCCCTGCGAAAGATCGCGCTCAAGGAGGCGAACTACTTGTATGGCGTCACGATGCATGATTCCGGTATCTCAGAGATGATCGGAAACATCGACCCTGACTCGGTAGGGCCAAAAGGAGAAATCTCGTTACCACAACAGGAGGTGGCCGGCGTTGGAATTGGACAATGAGGTCGTCAGCCACTTGCTCTTCCACAAGGCGCTCATCGATGAGAACAACGATATGACCCGGGTGAACCAGTACCTGGAGATGGCGAAGGCGGCAAGCACTGGTGAGTCCTCCACGATCGAGGACCCGTTCGACCGCTCGATGTACCTCGCGTTTGACCTCGTGCTCAACCAGCATCTCAACCCGTGGGACATCGATCTTGTCGGTTTTTCCACCATGTATCTGCAGCGGGCGAAGAAGGAGAAGATCGACCTCATGACCGCAGGAAGGATCATTTACATGGCGTGGAAGGTCCTGCGGATGCAAAGCGACCATCTGGTGGTGATCATGGAGACGAAGCCAGCGATGGAGCTGGAGCAGGGGTTCGGCTGGGAGGACATCCCGACCGAGGCCTGGCTCGCCAACGACGATGATTACTCCTATACGAATCTGCTCATGAAGATGCCGCAGCCACCGCTCGAGGAGCCGCTGCGACGGGACTCGACCAGGAAGGTCACGCTCATGGAGCTGCTCAACGCCTTCGATGAGGTCCGCAAGGAATCCGAGCAGTATCAGATGCTCGACAACCTGCGACGAGAAGAGCGTATCAAGCTTGAGGAGAAGGCGCGCAAAGCCATGAAAGGGTCAGCCCATGAGGATCACCTGGAGGAGGATGTCGCGGTGATCTGGGAGCGGATCTGCAAGTTCCCGAGGTCGTCCATGAATTTCTCGGACCTCTGTGAGATGCAAGATGCCGAGGAGCGCATCAAGACCTTTCTCTCCATCTTGTTCCTTGCGTACGAAAAAAAGATCACCGTGCATCAACGAAAGTTTCCGTATGGAGAAATTTTTATTAAAACAATCGGATATACCTAGGAGCGTTGTAGAATGGGCGTGAAGGAAGACCGCATCGTCGAATCCGTGTTGTTCTCAGCGGGGAAGCCGCTCAGTGTCGAAGAGATCCAGCAGACAACAGGTCTTTCCCCGAAACATATCCTCGAAGCGATCGAGCATCTCGAGCAGTCGTACAATGTCGATCGCAAACAGGAAACATCCATCGAAGTGGTGAAGGCTGGCAACAAGTACGCGATGCAGGTGAAGAGAAGCTACGCTGACCAGTCGATCATGGTCGCTCGCCCGGAACTGACGAGTGATCTACTAAAAACGCTTGCGCTCATCGCGTTCCATCAGCCGGTGAAGCAGTCGAACCTGCGACACATGATTGGGGAGCGGATCTACGGTGACGTCGACCGGCTCGTCGGGCTGCATCTCGTGCACACGGCACCACATGGGGCGACGGAGATGCTCACGACAACGAGGCTTTTCCCCGAGTACTTCGGCATCGACTCGACCAAGCCAGAGGAGATCAGAGAGTTCCTTGCGAAGAAAGTGATCGGGCACGTGGTGAAGGAAAAAACTCAGGATTCCTCAGACCAGACGCCGCCGGCTGCTGCGGAGCCTGCTCCCTCAGAGGGATCGTCACAGACTGAGACGAAAACCGAGCCATAATTTTGTGTGTTCTTTCCATGGTCTTTCCCTTGTAGGTATCTTTTTATAGAATCACAAGTTATAATCTTGCGAGAAGGGAAGGAACGATATGCAAACCTGCAAAAATTGTGGAACTGAGAATGATGACGCCGCTTTGTACTGTAAACACTGCGGTGTGTCCTTTAAAACAGGGGTTTCCGCTCCTGCATCAACGGTTGACCAACGGATGAAAGGGTTTGCCCAGGACATGGATCAACTCGGGAAGCGGGTGGGTGACCGGGTCTCACAGGCCGCTCAACGTGTCGCCGACAGGACGTCGAAAGCAGGGAGACGTTTCGAGCAGCGCACGGACCACATCAGCAGGTCTGCGCAGTCACGGTACGATCGAACCTTTGGCATCATCGGTCCGCTCGTCTCAAGTTTTATTTTCTTGATCATCATGCGGATTGTGGTCGAACTCTTACAGCTTTCCCCTGATAATGTCAGGGTGTTTCAGATTCTTGGTGCGTCGCTGTACACCTATCTGCTGATTCTGTTCGGGGTGACGCTGCTTTCCAACTACACGCAGTATTTCGCCAGGAGATCACTGCAATTTCGGGTGTTTTCCCCTATCTTGATAGCGGTGGTTCCGGTCGTCTGGCTTTGGGTGGCGATGCAAGTCCTGATTACCCTCAGTGATCCGCTGAAACTTCCCGAGCTCAAGACCGCTGCATCGACGATTAATTCCATCTTACCGACCGTCTTTATCTTTGTGCTCCTCATTGGTTACGTGGTCTTCGCCCTAGACCTGTCAAGAGAACAACGACGACAACCCTAGCGAAAGGATTATCTGAGGCTGAACGAAAGGTTATATAAAGAATAATTCATTCTCTAGCATACGGAAGAGGAAGAGTATGGTATATTGTCCGAAATGTGGAACGAAAAACGATGATGACGCAGTGTTTTGTAAGAACTGTGGTGCCTCACTTGGCGTGCAGGCTCCTACAACGGACCGTGAGCGCCATCGGGATCAACGCTGCGAGGATGAGTGCGCTGGCGGAAAAGGCGGCCGCGGGTGGGCGATCTTCTGGGGAGTCATCGTCATCCTGGTTGGGCTGGCAATCCTGTTCGAAGTGGTTTTGAAAGGCATGTACAACTCCGGTCACTATCCCGAGCTTGCCTGGGTGACAACGGTTGAATGGGGTTGGATTTTCGCAGGTGTCGTCGCGCTGTTTATCATCATCTTCGGGCTTCGGCTTATCTCGAAGCACTAGACGCTTCGTACATTTTGCATGATGCTGTGCAGGAACTACAGGTACGTTGATGGCGCCAGGTTGAAAGCGTCACTCTTGTGTTGAGCCATAAGGCACACAGAACCACGGTGAACACGCCAAAGAGCCCTTTTCCAGTGAGTTCGGTGACGCTCATGGTAACGAAAAAGAAACCCAGGATTAGTATCGCGTTGAGGGCCACGTGAGCTATGGGGTGCCTGTTTTGTAGGACTGTTTCAAGGAAGACAACGACGACAAGAATCAAACCGAGGAGCAGGAGCAGCTCGTACATATTTCGAGAAAACCCGGGTGACGATATCACGTACAGCATCATAAAAAAAATAGAGACAAGAGAACCAAGAAGCAGCCCCAGGCAGCCGGCGCACCACGTTTTAGCACCTATGGTGAGTCTATGGGCTTGGAATCGTTCACAGTCTGGATGGTGACCTGAAAATGCGCGTGTCGAAGGTCCATTTTTCCGATTTCTTGCGATGTTGTGTGCGGTGAGTCTCTTCCGGAACCATCCTGGGTATACGGCGAGGCTCATCCCAACGCAGCAACTCGCAATGAAGGATGCTGACACCATCAGCTTGTTGTCCAAAGGAATCATGATGGTTCGAGCTGGCACTAAGAGCATCGTAAGAATCAAAAATGCCATAGCGATGAACGCAAAGAGAAGGAACAGGTAGACTTCGCTGGTGTGTCTCAAATCAATCTCCTGAGACCCGTGAGCACATGCTGACCTGCCATGTGACGGTACACGTTGCGCTTCAACTTATTTTTGGCAAACACCCCTGCGATTCCTTTGGAGATGGATCCGTAATAGGAATAATAGCATCGATAGAGTTCTTCTTGTACCTCCTGACGGGTCAAGGTCTCCGTCGGCATGATTGCATGCGTCATATCGTAGTTCGTGTAGTTCGTGTCCTGGATCCATCCGTTCTTCTTCGCAGTATCGTAAAAACTTGTCCCGGGAAACGGCGTGAGGGCCGTGTAGATCGATAAATCAGCGTCGATGTCCTGGGAATACTGCCTGAGGCGTTCGATGGACTCATGGGTGTCCTTTCGTCCGCCGATGACGAACATCGCTTGGGCAAAGATATCATGCTTACGGAGCAGTTTCATCGCTGTGTACGCGTCAGCGGTTGAGATGTTTTTATGGTATTCCTTGAGCTGTTCCGGTGAATCTGATTCCACGCCACACAAGATCCAATAGGTGCCGACATCGTGGAGGTCCCCGATGACTTCCGGATGGTGTACGATATCATCGGTCCTTGCCTGGAAAAAAATCATAATGTCATCCTTACACTGTCGATGTCGTAGTTCTTCATATAACGGTTTTCCACGTTGTCGGAGGTTCATGTGGTCGTCCGTGAACCAGAGAAACTCGCCCCCGTAGGTTTCATGCATGAACTCTATCTCATCCGCGATCCGTTTCGCTGACTTTGTCCTCCATCGGTTCCCCCAGTGGTTCCATTGGGTGCAGAAGGAGCAGCGGTGCTCGCAGCCACGGGCGCCCTCGATAATCATGTAAATGGTCTTCTTGCTTGTCATCATCGTGAAGTGATACTTCCTGAGGTGTTGTTCGACAAGATGGTACGCTGGATACGGAAGGCTATCGAGGTTCTCAATGAGCGGCCGGGGTGGGTTGTGGATGATTGTGCCGTTGTGCCGCCAGGAGACTCCTTGCACGTCGTGCATGCGTCCCTTCTGCTCAATCGTGCGAATGAGATCCACAAGGGTTTGTTCCCCTTCACCCCGCACGATGTAATCGATTTCAGGGAAGTCCCTGAGAGATTCGTCAGGGGTGTAGGAAAAATGAATGCCGCCGACAACCGTGACGAGGTCCTCGTTGACTTTTTTTGCCAGCTCACACGCCCTTGCACAGCCATACGCGTTCGTTGTGAACCCAGAGGTGCACACCATGGTGGGTCGCAGCGATTCGATGCGTTGCTCTAGCCCCTTCCAGCTGAGTCGGTCTGCCTGACTATCAAGGATATCGATTTCAACTTCAGGCAATTCTCGCTCAATGTATGCAGCTAGAATGAGCAACGGGGAAGGCGGTGAGAGATACTCACCCATGACAAACCAGTACGCTTTCGGTGGTTCTACAAACAGTACCCGTTGTGTCATCTGCCTCGAACAAAAGAATAGGGAGCCCCTTGAAAAAACTTAGTACCTACTCCAAAAAAAAGAAAAGAAAAAAAAGAAGGGTGTGGTTAGAAGAATCTCCACACGTCGATGCTGGCAGAGGCGGTGTTGCTCGCGTTGTCGTACGCGACGACCTTGATAGTGTATTTGAAGAACGCCAGCTCGCTCCAGGTGTAGCTGTACGGCGCGGTCGTGTCGTTGAATAACTGTTGGCCGTCGATGAGGAACGCCACATGGTCGATCCCTGAGTCGTTGTCCACCGCGTTCACATCAATGGTTATTTTCCCTATAATGATGGGTAAGAAAAGATTGAAGATGAGACGATCCTGGATGTACAAGCCATTGACTGGTTTGATGATGGTGACGCTTGGAGGTGAAGTGTCAGGGATAGGCGCGATCACCACCGCCTTCTCCACCACGGTGTAGTTATACGCAGAGGGATATCCTTGGAACCACCAGCTACAGGGGATGTCAGGCTTCGGGGCACCGATGCTGACGTTATAGACGTCATGAGACACGTTGCCCGCATCGTTATGGTCCATAACGGTCGCGTTGGCGATATCAAGCGTCGGGTCGCTAATTGCAATCGTAGATGCCGCGGAATCCACGCCTGCGCAGGTCACGTAGTGTCCTTCCCTGCGGACGGAGCCTGGAGGTGGATTAAAGTACAAGGTCTGGAACGCCCAGTCCAAGGTGTTCCCGTAATGGTCGACCGGTTGGTTGTCCAACCATCCCTGTCCCGGAGGATATGGGTTCGGAGTTTCATAGAACCATTCATAATGGTAGTTGTTGTCCGCCTGGCGAACATCGAAGTAGTACTGCGAGGCTGGCGTGAGGGCGATGTAGGGGGTGAAATTGAAACGAATCCATGTCGGGGAGCCAAGGATACCTGGATTGACGGTGGCAGTCCCGAGCGGGGTCGTGCTGTACAATGTGTCGTAGACATCGACCATCACGTTACACGGTGTGACGCTGTTGCTCACAAGCAAGACGTCTATCGCGTCTAACCGCGTTACTGTCGGGATGAAGCTCTGGAAATCACTCCAGGAGATTGTCTCTAAAAAATCAGTATGGGGGCCGCTGAGCTGTGACTGGTCCACAAGCAGGGTTCCCGTGATATAATCATACGAACCAAGGAGCAGGATGACGTTCTGGTTCTGCTCAATCTCGCTTTCCACGGAGGCGAAGCTGGGCTGGTCGTAGGAGTCCGTCATCAGCTTATCGGAAAGTCCGGCTGTGTTGATCCAGGTGGTGAGTGCGTTCTCCATATCGTTGATGTAGGTCGTCCCTTTGTTCGTTGTGTTCATGGCGACCGCAAGCCTCTGGATAAGGAGGGGGACGTTTGCTGTCGCGTGATCGTCGCCTGCCCCATAGTTCTGCACGAGCGGGAACTGATCCTTCCCATCACCAGGAGTACCCGCGGGGTCTGCGTACTTGGAGTCAAGCCACCAGAGGCTGTTGGCGACCGCGACCGGGCCGCAGAACACCCATTCCTCGACATCATCACCTGCTGGGATACTGTCCAGATAGCAGTCAGGTCCTGGGGCGATACAATTCTCCTGGGTATTATTCACATCATCCCCTATGACTGGTGTTTCGATGACGCCGTCAGGCCCAGGGGCTATCTTTTTCCAGCGATCCTGCTTCTGGTCAAAATCAGGCATCCCTGAGGGTGCATAGTTTGGATAGGGCGGTATCCAGTGCCACCCTGCTTTCGAAGCCGGGTTCTTGGTGTGCGCCACCGTCGGCACCGTAAGGGCTTGCGCTGACGAGGTAAGAAGGATGGCAAGCAGCACCAGAGAGAAAGCAGCCTTTAATAAATGTCTTTTTTTCATGTTGTTTTCCTCCATTCTCTTTCATTTTGGATGTTCGGACACTGGGAGGAAACGGGGCGTCTTTCCGATTTTACTTTTGTTGTCCTCCCGTGGTAAAACATCGTACGTAGAAATTAAATTAGATTCTATTATATATAATTTATTATTACAAGGTTTGATTTCTCATAATTAGAGACCAACCATGCCGATTAATCAGATTTTCTTTCCAAGATTCTCCGGATGTCGAAGTAGAAGACGGCTGTTAAAATACAAAACACCACAGCGGAACTAAGAAAACCGTACAGAGGAAACACTGCTCTTTCTGTTTCGTTCATGATCTCCCAAACGGG
>DATKKD010000086.1:0-14418 GCA_035543435.1 Thermoplasmatota archaeon | reverse complement strand
GGCTAGTCAGGTCATTACCCTGACTACAACCTGATAGTCCGCAGACTCATCCTTAGGCGATAAATCTTTCGATCTAAAAGCATTCCAGCAGTCTAGATCTATGGAGTATTATTCTCAGTTTCCCGAGGGTATCCTCCACCTAAGGGTAGATTATCCACGTGTTACTGAGCCGTCAGCCGAGGGCCGAACCCTCACGACTCGCATGGCTTAGTCGAATCCCAATAGCAGTGACCTCTGGCAGGATCAACCAGAATCTGGCACACTATTATTGATATAGAAATTGGTGGGTAAATCAAATATCACCAATCACGTCGATCGTCAGATTCAAGAGCGCGCAAGACAGCTACCTCAAAGCATCTTGATTTTCTTGAACCTCCACTTCCATCTGTGCCCCGGAATCGAAATGGTCTATTCATCGAAACTGTCTAAATGACATACTCTCATAGACCGGCCGGAATGACCCGGGATCTTTACATACATGAGGTTTTTATTCGAGGTAACCTCACCGTATATAATTATCATATATAAACCTTACATATATCTTTTGCGGTCGCTGGAGGCAAACTGAAAACAAAGGTTAATATACTTTAGGAGTTCATCAACACAAAACAATGATTTCAAATGTTGCCTAAGTTCGATGTAACATCATGATCGGTTCTAAAGGAACTTGATTTGTTCTTTAATGTGTGGATTTCTGACGCTTGCCCGTCGGACTGTGAAAATGGTTTCTGAGAGCTCGTAGCTTGCGATGTACCCGAGGTAGTGTTCATTGAACTGTTCGCAAAATCGTTTTGCTGATATTAGGTTGTCGGTCCAGAAACTGAAAACCACGTCGTAACTCCCGTGGATAAATTCGATATTCTCTATGCGGACATGGAGATCAGTTACAAGGTCTTCAAGCCGCGTCGATAGTATTTCATTTATCGTTTTTTTATCAAGGGGAACAGGGCTTCGTTTCACTAGTACGATGTAATGCTTCTGGTCCATTGTCTCATCATCGCAGATGGTCGTATATCCCCAGATGATTTTGTCTTTTTCCAATTTTTTAATGATTCGCCAAACCTTCTGTCGCGAAAAACCGCATTTTTTTGCAACTGCATCAATGCTTTCATGAGCATTTTTTTGGAGAACGCCAAGCACCTTGCCTTCATCTGAGATAAGACGTTCATTCCTTGTTCGTGGCAAGTTCTTCACCTTTACCCTATTTTCAATAGTACTAGTGAAATCATTGGGAATTAAAAAGTTTCCTCTACTTTTTTCATCCTACGCGCTCCATATAATTGTTTTCCACCATATAAATGCAGGATCTACAAGAACCCATGATATTAGAACGGACATTTTTTTAAAAAAAAATGTCTTTTCCTCCAGGGCCGATTCAAGCAGAAAATGTCGCACACATGATTTCCTCAGCAAGCGGTGATTTGCTAAAAGATTTTTGAATGTCTGAATGGACTGAGCGGGATTTGAACCCGCGGCCTCCGCCTTGCGAAGGCGGCGATCTTCCGCTGATCTATCAGCCCTACGTGGAACACCGATAAAAAGAGAGAGTATTTGATTGTTTCCCCTTGAGGCTTTATTTGACCTTGATCAGGTGATGCTGTTTGGACTGCTTGAGCGCCTCAACCACGGGAAGTTTGTCTCCCATCATGAATTTTTCGAGGGCACCGCCACCAGTGCTGATGTGCGAGATGTTCTTGTTGAGGTGAAGTTGATCAAGTGCTGCGATGGTGTGACCCCCACCGGCGATGGAAAACGCCTTTGAATGAGCAACTGTGGTGAAAATCTCCTTCGTGCCCTTTTGGAATAAGGGATTTTCGAACACGCCGCAGGGACCCGAGAGGAACACGGTCTTTGCATCCCGAAGGATATCGCTGTATTGCTGAATCGTCCGTTCACCGATATCGAACAAATGGCTTTCCACGGGCAGGTCGCTGAGCTTGATTTCGTGTCGCTTGCCGTTTTTCTCAATCGCGAAATCAACGGGCAGGTGAATCTGAGTCGGATACTTCGCAGAGACCTTGGTGATATGGTCGAAGAGCTCCGGGGTCCCTTCCTCAGCCATGGCTTCCTCATTGATCTTCCCAAGGGGGATTCCTTTCGCCTTCAGGAATGCGTTTGCGGGAAGTCCTGTGAGTAGCACCGTGTCTGCGGTTTTATTGGAAAGCACGCGGTCGATGGTGACGACGACATCGGAGAATTTTGCTCCCCCGAACAGGAACACCGCTGGCTTCTCCGGGTTTTTCACCACTTTTTCAAGGCTGGTGAGTTCCTTTTCAAGCAGCCTCCCTGCCGCAGAGGGTAGAACTGCGGCAAAACCGGTGAGCGAGCATTGTGCCCGATGGGCCGCCGCGAACGCATCGTTCACATAGTAATCAGCGAGTGGCGCAAGGGTTTGGACAAGAGGTGTTTGTGCGTGCTCCTCAGGTTTTTTCTTGTCAGTTTCACCGGGGAACTTTCTGACGTTATCAAGGAAGACAATGGACCCTGGGGTCATGCTCTTAATCGCAGTTATCGCTTTTTGTCCGAAGACATCGTCAATATAGGTGACGGGTTTTCCCAAGAGGTTTTGTAAAAGTTTCGCATGTCGTTGCATGGAGGTGAAGTCCCAACTGCCTTGTTTCCCTTGGTGTGCGAGAATCACTATTTTTGCTTGCTTGTCCAGGAGCTCCTTGATGGTTGGCAAGGCGAGTCGAATCCTAGTGTCATCCGTGATTTCAAGGGTTTTTTTATCAAGCGGCATGTTAAAGTCTACACGAAGCAGCACGGTTTTGTTGCTGACGTTAAAATCATCTAACGTGTTGTATTCCTTCACAAATATGACCTCCTCTGACCCCTATATTAGGTGTATTTATTTAAAGATATAGCATGATGGTTCCCATGGGGAAAAAAAGAACCTGATCAACAAGGTCCAGGTGTCGATTGATCCTCTGTTGTCATTGCCGAACTGCCTCGACCGGGACCATGCGTTCACTGAACATGTACTGGATAAGGTCGACAATGCGGCAGGAATACCCCCATTCATTGTCGTACCAGGACAAAATTTTCGCCAGTGTTCCCTTCTCCCCGATGACTTTCGTGCTGAGCCCGTCGATGATAGCAGAATGCGGGTTGCCCACAATGTCGACGGAGACGAGAGGCTCCTCGGTGTATTGCATGATGCCTTTCAGGCTTGTTTCTGAAGCGGTCCTTAGTGTGTTGTTGATCTCTTGTTCCGTGGTCGGTCTCTTTAGCACACAGGTGAAATCCGTGATGGAACCATCGGGGGTGGGGACGCGTAGTGAGATCCCGTCGATTTTGCCTTTGAGCTCAGGGATCACGAGTGCGACTGCTTTCGCAGCACCGGTTGTGGTGGGTATGATCGAGACAGCGGCCGCCCGTGCTCGTCGCAGGTCTTTGTGGGGAAAATCAAGGATACGTTGGTCTCCGGTGTAAGAATGCACCGTGGTCATGAATCCTTGCTCGATACCGAAGGTATCCTGGAGTACTTTGACTGGTGGCGCAAGGCTGTTCGTGGTGCAGGATGCCATGGAAATGATATGGTGTTTGCCGGGGTCATACATCTTCTCATTGACTCCAAGCACCACGGTGAGGTCCGGTTCTTTCCCGGGTGCGGAGATGATGACTTTCTTCGCCCCTGCCTCCAGGTGTTTACCAGCGCCTTCGCGGGTTCGGAACATACCAGTGGATTCAATTACAACATCGACTGCAAGCTTCCGCCAAGGAAGGTTCCCTGGGTTCACTTCGGAAAAGAACGTGATGAGATGTCCGTCCACCTCGACACCTCCGGGTTTCACTTTGATGTCTCCGCAGAATTTCCCATAGATGGAATCGTATTTGAGCAAATGGGCAAGGATCTCAGTGTTACCAAGGTCGTTGACCGCGATGATCTCAAATTTTTTCCCGTACTGTGAATGTTGCAATGCTGACCGTAGAACGTTTCGTCCTATTCTTCCAAACCCGTTGATACCTACTCGGATCATCTCCAAACCACAAAAATGCCAAAATCAGTGAACATTATATAAGTTTTCCTACCAGATATGTTTGATGAGCCTCGACGATTTCGACGGAGACGATGTCGCCGATTCTCACCTTCTCTTTCAGAATCACTTGTTTATAATTCTCTGCTCGTCCTGACATCGTACCCTGCGTTCCGTGCTCGGTGATGAGAACCGAGTATTGTCTCCCAAGGTGTTCTTTGTTTTTTTCCAGAGTGATCGTTGAACAGATGTTGGTCATGGTGATAGAACGCTCCTTCGCTACCTTTGTCGGTACTCGCCCGCTCATCGTTTTTGCGGTAGTGTATGGCCGAGCAGAAAATCTAGTGATATTGATGATATCTGGTTTCACCTTTTGCAACAGGTCGATGGTGTTCTGAAATTGTGTGTCCGTTTCTCCTGGAAAACCGATGATGACATCTGTTGAGAGTGTGACGCGAGGGAATGCTCTGCGGAATTGGTCCACCATCATCTCAAACTCGCGGATCGTATAGCCTCTGTTCATGGCGCGAAGTATCAGGTCATCCCCTGATTGTACAGGGAGATGGAGGAATTGGTAGAGGCGGGGGTGATGGAAGCCTGCAAGAATGGAGGCCTCATGTTGTTTGAGAGTTGCCGGGTTCATCATGCCAACACGAACCCGAAACTCTCCTTTTAACCTGGTTATTCTCGCGAGCAATTCACCGAGATTTGATCCGATGTCAAGACCGTAGGATGCGGTGTCCTGTGCGGTGAGTTGGATCTCTTTGCATCCCTGGCTGATGGCACCGCAGACGTCATTTTCTATCTCTTCCAAGGGAAAACTTCGCAAGGATCCTCGTGCGATCCTTGTAATGCAGTAGGAACAGGACAGCAGGCAACCTTCCGCGATTGCGATGGGGGCGATGACGCTGTCGAACTTTTTTGGTAGTGAGGTTTTTGTTGTCTTTTTTCTTGTCAGCGGTTTCCCTGCGATTACCTCGTTGATTGAGGATATCTGTTGTGCAGGAACGAGGGATGCATCAGGGACGATTGTTTTGATGAGTTGAGGCTGCACCGCAGGCATGCAACCTGTCACGATGATTTGTTTGTGTGTTTTTTCGAACACCCTGAGCCGGGAGAGCATGCGCTGTTCCGTTGTTCCAATCACCGTGCAGGTGAGAAGGATCAGGGCGTCAGCCATGTGCATGTCAGGGACGACGGTGTGGTGACCCTGCTCCAGGAGTCCCACGACTAACCGTTCATCGCTTTTGTTCGCAGTACAGCCGTAGGTCTCGATGTACACCTTCATGGTGGGGAAGAAAAGAGGTACGGCCTTATTTAACTGCTTCTGTCAACCTCTGATACACGAAGTCTTTATCCAGGTTGGATAAAAAGTAACCCGCACGGGGGCCCTTTGGTTTCCCAAGGATGCTTTCATAGATTGCCTGGAAGGCAATGGTGATTGGTAATTTCGTGGTCTCCGAGATCTCGTAGATCGCATTGTGGATGTCCTCCGGCTCCCAGGAAAGGGCGGGGAGTTTGTCCTTGAGGCGAGCGAGGATCGTCTTTTGTTCAGGGGTAAGGCTGATCTTAGGGAGTGTGTCTTGGACTTCGAATTTCACTTCCTCAGGCGCGAATTTGTCAAGCCAGTATTGGACATGCGTGGTTCGCTGTTTGAGTCGCCCCTCATCCTCTGGGCCGAGGTCCTTCGGAATCTGTTTTGTCCGTACGAGGATCTCTTTGACGCCCTCCCATGTTTTTTCTATCTGAAGTAGTGTCACGAGATGGCGATAGGGCAGATGAAGCGGCATCGCCGCTGGGATGTGGAAAGGTTGTGAAAGCTCATAGGTTTTTTTCAGATCCTTCATGCCTTTGGTTTCCTCCCCCTGGCCGAAGTACACCTTCTCCTCTTTATCGTAGTCATCGACCAAGGAGAGCAGTCCAAGGCCGCTGTCGAACACGATGTGTTTGCTTGGTTGTGTTCGCATGATGAGGAAACGAAGGACCTCGGGAGGCGTCATATGCAGCATCTCCTCGCCGCTGAGCGCTGTTCCTTTCGAGCTGTGCATCGCTCCCTGTCCTTTGAGCATGATGAACTCGTAGACTTGCAAGGCAGGGTGGGGATAGTGGTAGATGTCCTCCACAATCTTTGCACCGGTCTCTCGGGCCCCTCCCACGGTCGCAAGATCCTTGCCGCAGGGCTCGAAGGTGACCCCGAGCATCCTCCATCGGGCAGGCCAGTCAACTCGCCAGGGAAGCTTCCCGATACCACCTTGTCTGATGTCCACCTCCCCAGCATGTCCGCAATCACAGGTGTATTCAATAACCGGGTATTCATAGAGAGTCGGGTGTGTGGTGGAGAGACGACCACAGGTCTGGCATTTCACGTTGAAAGGCAGCCAGTCCTTTGGCATCTGTCGTCCGGAAATCGTCTCAAGAATTTGACGGATCCGGTCGGTGTTTTCCAGTGCGATTTGGATCGACTCGTTATAATCGCCACGCGCATACATCTCGCTTGCTCGATACACACGAGGTTTCACCCCAATCTCCTGGAGTGAATTGAGAAACGAGGTCAAATAATGATCCGCATAGCTTCGATGCTTTCCGCAGGGGCAGGGGATTTCACAGATTGCCTTCCCGACGTATTGCGCGTACGTCTGTGGCAGGTAGGGATAGACCTTGCGCAAGGGATCGTAATCGTCACAGACGTAGATGAGCTCCGCATCGCCCCCCTTCTCCACGAGACATCGATAGACAGCATCCGTCGTCAGGATCTCCCGCATGTTGCCGATATGGATAGGGCCTGAAGGGGTGATGCCGGTAGCAAGGACATGCTTCTGCTGTTTTTTCAGTAATCCGTCTGCTAACACTTCTGCCCAATGCATAGAGAATACTCCCGTTTACGATTCTTTAAAGGGGTCGTGCACGGATCAACGAGCGAAGTGGGACACCACCGACATCATTGGTCGATCGTTTGTTTAATAAAACCACGCACAAGACAGGGTTTCCCTTTTCAGCCTTAATCGCTTTAATTGCGCTTTTGAAGGTCTCCCCTGTTCCAATCACGTCGTCAACGAGCACAGCGTTTTTCCCTGCGACGCTTGCATAGTTCGAGGAGAACGCACCAATCTTTTCATGATGTGGCCGGAACACCGCAAAATCAAGGCAGAGCTCCTCCGCGACGTACAGCCCATAGGGGATTCCGTTGATAGCGACGCCAACGACGACGTCAAGATCCAGTTCGCGTTTCTCCATTTCTTCTAGAATAATATCTGAGAGTGCATAGGATATAGATCCGATGCGTGAGGGAGAAACCCCAACGGATCGCCAACCGACCTTTAACTCTCCTTCAGGTTTTTTCTCCTTTCCTTGATTCAAGAGCCATGAGGCGGTCTCCTTGGAGACATTCAGCTCCTCGCCAATTTCATAATCGGTCAGTCCGCTCTCTTTGAACTTTAACGCCTTTTTAATGAGAGAATCTATTTCTTTCATGTGGGTCACACCCTCGAATTGAGGTATCACCCCAGGATATTTAGATGTTTGCCCCTTTGAAAAAGCAAGAGAAAAACGATGAGCGCAAACCTCAAATACTCCTTCAGGATTGATGATGCTATCGTGATGCTATGGCACAAGAGAAAAAAGGTGAAGGATTCCATTCCGGGGCAGGATTAATCCGTTACTTCGACGCAGAGGAAAAAACCGCGTTTAAGATCCCACCATGGTTTGTGATTTTTGCCTGCGTCGCGACCGCCGTCATCGTAATCGCGATCGGACTTTGGAAACCAATATAAAAACAATCCCTTTATTTTTTTAATTTCTTCATAGTCAGTTCTTGTGCTATCTGCAGCGTTTCCTTGATTTTCTCTTTGTTCGGACCACCGCATTGCGTGAGTTTTGGCTTTCCTCCACCGCTCCCACCCAACATCCTCCCTAGATCAGGAACAATCTCTCGTAAATCAATAGCGACATCCTCGGAGGCAGCAGAGACGAGTTTTTTCCCATCGTAGATATGAGCGATATATCCTGGTTCACTGATGAGGGCACCAGCGATGGCGATCGCATCATTCTCCGTGATTCCTGTTATGACCTTGAAGATGGTCCCCGGGATAGAATGTGCCTGGCGCTTGAACTCGTCGAGTACGTCAGAGGTGACGGTCTTTTTTTGTTTTTGGGCGTTCTTCCATTCGTTGAAGAGATGTTCGCTGGCTTCGGCGAGGGTAGAGACTCGTGTGACGCCATGCTTTCCGGTTTCTTGGATAAACCGTTGGAGTGTTTTTTCTAATAAATCCGGTGACACGGAGAAGAGTCTCGCTGCTGTTCGAAGCTGCTCGAAGATGTCTTCCTTTTGTTGGATGATGTACAACGGTGCAAGGAGCGTTTCCAACCGCTGATACAGTTGCAGTTCCTCTTCTTGGTACTGATCCGCAACTTTCCCTGCCACGAAAAAGATACGATTCACACCGTCTTGTATCCGCTCTGCTTTAAGGATTCGTACCTTCTCTACTTCGCTGGTGTTGTTCAGGTGGGTTCCACCGCAGGCCTCCACATCAATCTTGGGGATGTACAGGACGCGGATGAGATTACCTGGTGGAACACCTCCCTGGTAGAGTCTGAAGCCGTATGCCCTTTCCGCATCATTACGCTTCATCACCTTTTTTTCCACAGGAACGGCCTGTCGTATGAAGACCATTGCTTGGTCCTCGATTTTCTTGATTTCATCCTCAGAAATGGGTTTGTAATGGGCAAAGTCGAACCGTGCCTCTGTCGAGCTGAGTTGTGAGCCAGCCTGCCAGATGTGTTCGCCGAATAACTTTCGGAGCGCCCCATTCACAACATGGGTTCCGGTGTGGTGTTTCATGAGCGCATAGCGGTACTCCCAGTCGATCGACCCATGGATTCTGTCACCGACTTGTAGGGGCTGGGCGAGGATATGGACGATAGAGTCCCCTAGTTTTTCTACATGGAGAACAGGGTTATGTTGACCATGAACAGTGAAGAATCCTTTGTCAGCCGGTTGTCCTCCGCCCTCCGGGTAAAAGGCAGTTTTATCGAGGATAACCTCAGTTCCTCTCTCGGTCACCTGAGTCCAGAGAACCGCTGCGTCAAATTCTCGTGTGTAATGATCATCATAGTACAATGGATGGGTTTTTGGTAAGTCGGTGCGTACACATGACACTTCATCTTCTGGTTTCTCATGGGAGTGCAACTCAGCGATCATAGAGTCGAAATTCTTCGGTATCGCTACCTCAATGTGTTCTCTCTTGGCGATATTCTGTACAATCTCGGGAGGCATGCCATGGGTATCGTACAGGGTGATGAAGGCATTCGCGTCGAGGGTTTGTTTTTCCTTGAGGATGCGTTTGATGAGCCCTTCGCCCTTCGACAGGGTGTCCGAGTACCGTTTGGTCTCAATGTCCAGGATTTCGCTGATCTGGTCTCTTCGTTTAATGAGTGATGGAAATTCTTTTTCGAGAAATCCGAGTTGAAGCTCGACAAGTTGATGGAGGGTGGCGTCGAGTCTGAGTTTTTCGATGAAACGGAGTGATCGTCTTATGATGAGCCGTGCGAGGTATCCTGCCTTGACGTTTGACGGGACGATGCCGTCTCCGAGCATGAAGGCGAGGCATTTTGTGTGATCAGCGAGTGCGTAGATGCTGGGGAGATCCGGGTCGTTGTGTGTGGCCCCTCGGAGGTGATTGATCATTTTTGGTAAGGCCGTCTCATACACCGTCGGCGTCCCGGTCGTAAACCAGGCGATCCGTTCGAGTCCATACCCGGTGTCAACGATGTTGAGGGGGTTCGGAGAGTATTGTTTTCCCTCGAGGGTTACGGACCCGTGTTCATCCTCCTTCATGTTCATGAACACGAGGGTTGCTATCTCGAGTCCCCCTGCGAGTACCTCGACGCAGGGACCAGCGTTACCCCCACCTATCCAGAGCTGCTCCTTGTAGTTGATGGCCTCTCTCGGAATCCCTATTTTTTTGGCGAAGAACTCGTCGCAATACGCAACGGTCTCTTCTTTCCAGTAAATCTCATCCGTGTGTTTATTAAATGCATGATGCCCCATCATCTCGAAGGTCGTAAGGTGCCGGCCACTGATTCCGACCTCGTCGAGATCGTTCAGCCGAATGCATGGCTGGGAGATCACAAGGGGGTTTGCTGGTGGAGGGACCACTCCTGAGGTCACATGGGGTTGAAAATCTGCGATGGAGGCAATGGTGAGATAAATATCTGATCGCCAGCGCGCAATCACCGGGCAGCGTTGTCCGGTCTCAGGGTAATGCAATCGAGAATGACCATGGTGCTCAAAGAAAGAGAGGAATCCTTCCCTGACCTCTGCAAGCGTGAGTGGTTTTTTCGCGATTGGTTTGCCAATGAACGAAAACGGGACACACGGCTGATCGCCGCAAAACTCGGCAGATGAATCCAGCGTCCAGAAGTAATCACCGCATGCCTTGCATTTTTTACGAACGTACCCGTTCGTATGAAAAAATTGAAGATCGTATTCGTGTTGCATCGTTGATTCAGCCATAGGTCCTGACCGTTCTGGAATGCATAAAAGGTTTAAAGGTTTATCTTAACAGAGGTGAACTCATTATGTAGGATAACGATATGTTTATATGGGGATACTTGCTAAATTGATAAGGGATACTATGAAGAATAAGATTACGAGTGTCATGGTGCTATTCGTTCTCCTCATGGGTAGTACATCGGTTACAGTTGTGTTCGGACAACGACAGTCCACGATTACCACAAACCCGTCTCTAGGCTCTGGTAATTATACGATTCAATGGTCGATGAACTATGGTACCAATTCGGGATCCTGTGCCCGGTTTCAAGGGCCACAACCAATCGGTGATGCCGATAACGACGGGAAGAACGAATTGTTAATCAGCGGTCGAGATGGTATGCTCCGCGTCATGAAATGGGATGACCAGCAGCAGAACTATTCGCAGGTCAGTATCTTACGACCGCCTTTCTATCCAATTATCCATTGTGATGCTGGTGGTATGGCGATTGGTGATGTGACCAATGACGGGAAAAACGAGATTGCTGCAACATGGTATGACGCGATTTACAAGTATGCTCTGGGCAGGTATTGGATCATCGGTATGAACCGGTGGATTTTTGCGCATCATGGTGGGAGTGCTGATTGTTTAATAGGAGACTGCTTTAATGACGGGAAAAACGAGTTGATTGTGAGCGGTGGCCCTGAATGGCAATCGAACAGCTCCGTTCCTGAAATCACGGTGTTTAAATGGAATGGGTTGTGGCTGCAGCGGGTTGCCGGGTGGAAAGACCCCCGGATGACAGGGTATGTGTACATGGCTGGTCTTGGTGATGTCAATGGTGACGGGAAAAACGAGATCGCCTGTGCGTACGCTGATAAAATCGTGGTGCTGCAGTGGAATTCTGGTAACAAGACATTCACTTCTACATTGGTCAAGCAGTACCAGCATAATCATGAGTCGCCGTTCGGTTGCGTGTGCAAGGATTGCGATGGCGACGGTAAAGCTGAGATACTCGTCAGTTTTTATACCCCTTACATTGCGATTTTCAAGTGGAACGGGTCAGGGTATGCGCTCCAGTACGATCATGTCTGGCAAAACGGCGAGCCTGTCATCGAGGGGATTGATGTCGGGGACACTGACGGAGATGGCATCCCGAATGTCGTCGCTGGGGCCGGTGTGACCCATATCCTCCAATGGAATGGAACGACGTACAATGAGAAAGCCACCCTCCCAACCTATGGATGGATGGCGGTCGTCTGTGTCGGCGATTGCGATAATGACGGTAAAAATGAAATCAACGCTGGGAACGTTGATGTAGATCACAGTGGACTGCCGTATATGGAATGGGTGTTTAAGTACCAGCCAGGCTCCTAGTGACTGGCTATTTTTCCCCTCTTTTTCCGAAATGTTTTAATAGATTGCCGATATATCTATCGACAATAAGGGAAGTCCCGTGGTCATATGGGTGTAAAAGAATTATTAGCGGAAAAAATCGCTGGGGAAATCACGCTTTCTCCAAAACCGGGGGAGACATTACGGAAATGGCGGTTAACCTTTTCCATCTCCCAAGCGGAACTTGCGAATTTTTTAGGGCTGGCACAAAGCGTCATCAGTGATTACGAATCAGGGAGACGAAAGTCACCGGGGATTAATTCAGTCAAAAAAATCGTTGAAGCCTTGATAATGATTGATGAAACCAAACACAACAAGATGGTTCTCCAGCAATATCAGTTTATGGCAAAAACACAAAACGGTATCATCGACATCATGGAATATCCGTACCCGATCCCTGTCGAGAGACTGATCAAG
Source organism: Thermoplasmatota archaeon (assembly GCA_035543435.1). Lineage (GTDB taxonomy): Archaea > Thermoplasmatota > E2 > DHVEG-1 > DHVEG-1 > SM1-50. Next base: position 2,141 of record DATKKD010000086.1, on the reverse strand, counting down.
GAAATCAATGGGAACGTCGTCACATCTCCGAATGTGAGTTTGGAGCGAACCATAAAAGGATTCACTCTAATCGACGGTGTTGAGACCATTAAGACATTGACGGCATCTAACTACTCGAATCTGTACGGCTGGAGTACCGAGCGGGCGATGATTTTCACCCGCATACAGTTCGGTCGTAGCCCCATGATCGCGATCAGGATTCATCCCGTGAAGCCGACCGTCGTGGTTTACCATCAACCAGGGGGCGTCGATCCACTAGCTATCCAGCTTGCTGAGCGAGAGGATATGCCATTGGTTGTGACGAATATCCCGTTAGAGGAGCTACGAAAACGATTGATCTCATTGGGAAAGTGAAACAGCATGGCAGATGTTGTAGGATTATGTATGACCTGCGGGCAGCCTGGCACGATGTACACGTGTCATATGTGTGGACGGTTAGTATGCGAGAGGTGCTATGAACGCCGTCATGCTCTCTGTATCGAGTGCGCACATCAGAAAAGACAAACAAATTCACCCTCTTTTCCCATGGATTGAAATATCATTAGTATTTTTTCTCGGGTTCCCAGGGTAAGTAAAGATCGTAATAAATTAAGGAAAAAAGGGTTAATTTCTCATGAGATGCCGCAGAATCAGTGGAACACGATGAAGCGTTATTGAGCTACCTTTGCGCGAGGATCATAATCCCTTAGACGCGTGACCACAAAAGAGGTTCAGTAACTCTCCACGGCTCAACGTATTTATATATGGTCTCAACGAAAAGATGACAATATATTTATATAACGAAGGTGTATTAAGTTTATAGGGGTATAGTATGAAAAAAATACTACCAATTTTAATAGTCGGTATATTAATTAGTACCGCATTTGGAGCAGTTGCACGGGCTGGTCTTGACCCGATACCAATGAAAACGAGTGATACAGTGAGATCCGATTACACCCATACCGTAATGGTCGAAGTCGGAACTGCCACCTGGTGTCCCGCATGTCCTCAATCAAATAGTGTCTGGCACACTATCTATGAGAGTGGGAATTATAACTTTGAATACACGGAAATGGTTATTGATAAAGATGCTGTAGCTAACACAAGGATGCAAAACGATTACAATATACATTGGGTCCCAACATCGTATTTTGATGGTGGACAATATGTTTACCCTGGAACTAACCAGGGGACTTTTCAAAACTATTTAAACTCATGTGGAGCAAGAGCTGTCCCTGATCTTACCGCGCAAATGAACGTACAATGGTTGGGTTCCGCACAAGTAAAAGTTGACTTATCAATTGAAAATAATGAGCAAACAGACTACTCAGGGCATCTTCGGGTATATATCCTTGAAAAACAATCCACAAGATGGAAGGATTATAATTCGCAATGGTACAATCACGCGTTCTTAGATTTTATATTTAATCAGGCCATCACTATCCCAGCGGGCGGAACCTATTCGGATAGCAAGATATGGGATGGGGCCGCTCATGGGTACGGAGATATTAGCTCAGAAAACATTCAGGTTATTCTTGCTGTTTTTGGTAACACTCAACATCAAGGGTATTCTGATCCAAATGATGACGATCATGATGGAGATAAAGCACCTTTCATCGCATACTATGTTGATGAAACCATCGCAGCGACACCACAGACTAATAATGCACCAAATAAACCTGGCGTGCCATCCGGACCAACCACAGGTAAAGCAACTGTTCAGTATACGTATTCAGGTAATACAACAGACCCAGATGGAGACAACATCTATTATATGTTTGATTGGGGAGACGGTTCGAATAGCAACTGGCTAGGTCCATACGCCTCTGGTGCTACCGTCACAGCAAATCATGCGTGGACCTATGGTGGGACGTATGATGTAAAACTGAAAGCAAAAGACGCTGCTGTCGATAGTCCATGGTCTGATCCCCTGGTTGTTCAGATTACTGGACCAAATCTTGAACTAGTGAATCTGAAAGGTGGTCTGTTCAAGGTCCGTGCAGTAATTCATAACCCAGGTGATACAGCAATTTCTAATGTGAACTGGCAGATCACTTTACACAATTATGTGTTTTTGGGCAAGCTAACAACAGGTGAAAATATCACCATCCCCGCGAACTCAAATGTGACCATCCAATCAAGCCTCATCCTCGGGATAGGAG
>DATKKD010000085.1:0-5314 GCA_035543435.1 Thermoplasmatota archaeon | reverse complement strand
TTTGATAAACTCGAGAATCGCAACCCTCTCAACGAATCCTCGTACGAACAAACCGAGTTCCTCGTCGATGCAAATGCTCCCACGACTACATGGACGTACACAAACCCCCATTACCAAGACCCCGTGGATCATTTCATGTGGATTACAAATCAAACGAAAAAGCAGGTCACGGTTATGGACACCGGTTGCAACCCTCAGGGCTCTGGGGTCTCCCTGGTGAATTGGAGAGTCGCGAAAAACATCAATGGAAGCTGGATGGAGGTAAAACGGGGGACAGTCCATGACAACGATATTAATGACACCGACGGTTCTCCCGCCCACCCCGTACAAGGACAATCCGGCGGTATCTGGGGCATCGATTCGGAAAACCGTGCCTATGTCTTTCAGGACACTAACCATAATAATACCTATGACATCGGTGAACCTATCTTAAGCTACGATCCTGATAAGGATGGATTCCTTGCGGTTCCGCACCGCGGTGACCAAGGTGGCCTTTTTGCCCTAGACTCGTTTCAACAGCCGTTCATCTTCCAAGATACGAATAACGATTTCATTTACACCAATGGCGACAACATTATTTCTTACGATCCTAACCATGATGCTATCCCAGCACAGCCTCAAGAAGGAATAGTAGGTGGACTTTATACCTTTGATGACCAATCACGCCCTTATACATTCGCAGAATTCAATGGTAACTGGGTGGTGATCAGCTCCAAGCCATTTGGTACCGGTGTTGGTACCATCAACATGAGCATTAATATCTCCAGTGATGGGGAGTACCACATTTACCATCAAGCAATCGACACCCTCGGCAACATGGGACCAGAGTACAAGGAATACGTCCGGGTAGACGACACGCCACCCGTCACCATCAATATCACTGGCACACCGCAATACTATCGTGATACCATCTTCTATATCACAAACCAGACCCCAATAACAATTAAGACAGCAGATCAAACACCACCCTGCGCGGTCGGTGTTAAATATTTCCACTATGAGATTTGGGCTAACAACACAAAGACCTTCCAGAAGAATGTGACCTTGTTTGACGAAGAGACCTTCACGATTCAAGGGGAGGGGTCCCATGAGGTACGCTGGTATGCAGAAGACATTCTTGGGAACCGTGAAAAAACACATTATCAGACCTATTGCGTGGATGATACGCCCCCCGTGGTGATCATCACCCATGGCGATCCCCTGATTCCGATGCAGAATTACTCCTGGGTGAACAAGAGCACATCGATCACGGTGGACGCTCAGAACCCAGGTTACTGCCCCTTCTTCACCATCAAGTTCCGCATCAACAGGGGTGTGTGGCACAACATCACGAATCAGCACCCGTTCACCTTGACATTCTCTGATGAATGCATCTATGAGCTTGACGCCATGGCCTGGGACGTCCTGAATCATATCGACCGGAAAATACAACTGTACTACGTTGATAATACACCACCCCAGATCAGCATCATCAAACCAGTGAACGGGTGGTACACCACTGGTTCACCCATCGCCGCGATCATCCCTGCGATTGATCAGCCAAATAACAACACTCCTTGTGATGATGAGCTTGCCGTGGGAATAAGCGCTGGGAACCCAGCAGATGCGTTCCTACTAGACGCGTTTCCATCATTCCAATACATCCTCCTTGATGGATCCACCTGCGTGTATGACTCCACCCAGGGTAAGTTCCTCGGCAACTTCATCGTTCCTCAGAACATACCTTTTGGAAACGGCCCCGTGCTTTTTGGGACGCTCATCTCGGATGACCTAGGTAACGTCAACAACACCCTTTCCAAGCTTCACGAGCTGTTCCTCCAAGCCGCCGGTGATGAAAACGTGTTTAACACACTTATCCAACCACTCCAAAACACCCATCAGATCGTCTACGTTGGTATCGATCGAACACCGCCAAGTGTCACCATCGCCCAACCGCAGCAAGGCGCTATGATCGGGCCGAATCCGGTAGATATTACCGCATATATGCAGGACGATTTATCAGGCATCGACGCAGGCACCCCCTGCTACGTCACCCTCCAAGGAATACCGCTCGGGACCCTGCAATATAACCCTACAATAGGAGGATGCGCCGGGACGTTGCCCCTCCCTGGAAACATCGACAGCGGGACAGACATCCCCTTCACGGTCACGGTCTCTGATATCGCAGGCAACATCGGTCAGGCGACGATCCTAGTCAACGTGACATCTTCCCATACGAACACACCCCCGGTTGGCGTCATCATCTCGCCAGTTGAGGGTAAAACCTATAATCATACTCTTTCCGTAGAAGTTGAAGCACATGATGCAGAAACACCAACCGAAGATCTCCAGGTCGTTGTAGAGATAGACAGGCAGAATGATCCACCGTTTACCTATACCGCGGCCTATAGCACCATCTTTAAAAATTTCACGGTTGATATTGACATCACTAATTACACAAACACCAGTACACTCCAGGTACTTGCCTACGTCACCGACGGTTCTGGCTCCACCGTCATCACCCCGCCTGTTCACTGCTCAGTGAAGAGCAATATCACGTATGACAAATGGATGACCGTCGGCTGGAACCTCGTAAACCTCCCTAGTATTGGTACGAACACCAGCATTCCACATGTGTTCCGTTCCATCCTTGGGGATTTCAACTATGTCTTTGATTCGTCCACTTGGGATAACTACAAATATGGCAGACCCATCAACACCCTCACCAACACCCAGGCAGGCGTCTGGTACTGGGTCAACATGATCAATGCAACACGATTTTACCTCACGGAGACGGGGTGAGCAAGCCATGAAGAAAGCATTGACTCTACCAAGAATCGTCGCCACTAGCGTAGTGAGTTTGTTACTTTTCTCACTACTCTTTTCGCCACTTGGACTAGCGAACGGACCGAAATCCGTCTACGGAACCCTGTATGTGGCAGGGCAGAAGGCAGCCACGGGCATCGATGTTAAAATAAAGGTCGATAACCAGACCTTCTCTAAAAAAACCTTACCCTGGAATGTATACAATTACATCATCGGTATCCCCCCAGGCTATGAAGGGAAAACAGCTTATTTCCTGTGCGGGAAAAACAATGTCGTACCCACCGACAATGCTTCTTTTGTCATCGGCTCGGCAATCGAGTACGTGTTCGACCTTCACGTCGGTAACCTCACCCAAAATGCACCCCCAACAGCAGTCATCGACAGTGTCAGCCCCAATCCTGCTGCGTACAACTGGACCGTCCACTTTGACGGTCATGGTTCCGATCCTAACGGGAACATCACGGCGTACCAGTGGCGCTCGTCGATCTCAGGGGATCTGAGCACGAACCGCTCGTTTGACCTCACCAATATGGCAAAAGGGAACCATACCATCTATTTTAAGGTCAAGGATAATAACAACTCTTGGTCGTCTGAGGTGTCGACGGTTCTTCGGATCACCCATTATAATCGTGTACCCGTCGCGATTATTGATACTATTACACCAAAACGAGCACGGGTTAATACGAAGATAAGCTTCACAGGACATGGCAGCGACGTCGACGGTACCGTCGTTGGCTATGCGTGGCGGTCGAATCGATCAGGGGATCTGAGCAGCAAGGCATCCTTTAACACCTCGGGTCTTTCCCTTGGCAATCACACGATTTATCTGAAGGTTCAGGATAATAGCAGTTACTGGTCATCCGAGGTCCACACCTGGGTGCTTGTCCTTGCGAACGTCGCGCCGACCGCTCGGATCTCCGGACCAACTGATGGGCACGTCGGCGTCTCCGTGCAGTTTGACGGCACCGGAAGTACCGACCCTGATGGGACCATCGCCTCCTACTTATGGGAATTTGGTGATGGCACGAATAGTATCGTTGCAGCACCGACCCATACCTTTGGTGAGGCCAAAAGTTATACGGTGAAACTCACAGTGACTGATGATTCAGGGGCGAAGGCGAATGTCACCACCCAGATCTCGATTATTGTACCTACTGGAGGCACCGGAGAAGTACACATTGGAAAAGCAAAAAAACTGAAGGAAGCCTCTGATGGCACCAAATACCAATTAACGCTGTCGGCAACCAACCCAGATGGAGGCGATGTGTTCTTCAGCATCCAATGGGGCGACGGGAAGAAGACAACGACAAATTTCACTGGCTCTGATACTCCTATCACCATAGAGCATGTGTATGCCAAGCCGGGATCGTATAAAATCAATGTGACGACGTTGAACATGAATTACGATATGTCAGGGGTTCAAACCTATGATGTTGTCATCTCCGACAGATCATCTATTCCCATCTTGTATTTGTTAATATTGGTTATTATCGTCGTCGTTGGGGTTGTTTTAGGGATCTTTCTTCTCAAACGAAGGAGGACTGGCGCACAGCCGGCTCCATATCTCCCGGTGATGAACGATGAACCCCAGAAGAACTATCTGGACTACGCAGAACAGCCACTTGATACCGCAGCAGCATCTATACCCCAACCTGGTGAACGGTCCTCTGGATTCAAACGGATTTAATCCACATCACTCTACCTTCACTGCAAGAATATATTCCTATATAGAGGTATATAGGTATCATATTGTATACGCATTAACTATAAAAAAAGAGAAAACCATCGGTCTTCGTATGCGTAACTTCATGGGGGATAATCGCGGTATCTCGACTGTCGTCGGCGCCATCATGCTGACCTTAATCGTGGTGACCGCAGCGACAACCTATGCGATCTTTCTGAGCGATCAGCAGAGAAAGGTCCAGGACGCGGAAACCCAAAAACTCCAACGAACGTTAGAAAACCTCACGGTCCTTTCTTTAGAGAATCCTACCTATAATAGTCCAACCTTGGGTAGTGTCTCCTTTGTTATTGCGAATATGAATAGTCAACAAGCAGTGATTACATCAATGAACATCAATAACAGATTCATCCGACAGTTCACCTTTGAACGGTCAGACGGGAGCTTGGAGGAATGGAACCAAAACTCAGGGGAGTTCCAGATTGGATGTTTATACGCAAAAAATAATGCAACAGGAGACTCGTATCTCTTCATTGATAGAAATAACAATCATAAATATGACCGCGGGGAAGAAATATTAAATTACGACTATGATGGAAACAGAATGAATGCAATACCAATAGTAAATGATTCAGGAGGGCTTCTAGCAAAAAACAGTACCGGTCATTATTTTGTTTTTCGGGATTCTGATAACAGTACAAAATATGATGCGGGTGATTCAATTATAGATTTAAATCCATATAATAATGCAACTAGCACAACCCCAGAAGTTAATAATAGTGGTTCTCGATTTTTTGTGGACTATATTAAAAGACCAACCATTCTTCC
>DATKKD010000084.1:0-4012 GCA_035543435.1 Thermoplasmatota archaeon | reverse complement strand
TCCTTGCTAAGTCCCCGTTTCAAAGTCCTGCGGGACCGCGCGGGAAGCAGCGGGAGCAGTTCCTCGAGGGAGAGTTTCTGGAGTTCCTCGAGGGTTTTCCCTTGGTATCGGAATTCTTTCTTGCGGATCTCTACCTTTTTTCTCTCTTTTTTCCGCCTGCTTTTCGCTGAAGATCCAAATATCTGTTGCGCCATGATTTTTACCTTCTTCCAGTTCTCCGTGCTGCGATATGTCCGACCTTCCTACCAGGGGGCGCACCGCGGGCGACACAACTGGGCTTCCCAATGTGCTGATGGCTGCCGCCACCGTGAGGATGATCCACGGGGTTCATCGCGACACCTCGAACCACCGGGTAGTTCTTCCCTTTGCAGCGTCGTGCATGGTATTTTTTCCCTGCCTTTAGGAACGGTTTGTCTTTCCGTCCGCCGCCCGCAGGCAGCCCGACGGTCGCTCGACACAGCGAGTCTAGAGTTTTGAATTGGCCGGACGGTAGTTTAATGATTGTTCGTCGCGCGTCATGCGAGGCAATAGTTGCGCCACAGCCTCCGGCGCGAACAAGCTTGCCTCCGTCACCTGGGGTGATTTCAATATTGTAAATCGGATATCCATCAGGGATGTTGCCGATAGGCATGATGTTGCCCATGTCGCAGGATGCCTTGCTGTCCGTGAATTTCACTTCCTGACCGACCTCTGTTCCTTCGGTCGCTAGCATCAGGATTTTTTTCTTACTCTCAAGGCGTAATTCGATCAACGGTGTTGTCCTGCCGGGGTCATGGAGTAGTCTTTCTACGACTCCTTTCTGCTCTCGTTCGTTACCGTATTTGATGTTCCCGCGGTACTTATGCGACGGGACGTGATATCTGCCGCGGAACCGGCCGCGTCGTTGTTGGATCAGGTTCTTTCCCATAGTTCACCCCTTAGAACACTCCTATGCGCATCCCGATGTCCTCTGCCTTGTACTCAGGCATGAAGACGACGGTCGCATGTTTTCCTTTCTTCGTAATCCGTGTGTTGACGGTTTTGACCTTGACCGAGAACATCTGCTCGATCGCCTTCTTGATCTGGGCTTTGTTCGCGGTGCGTCGCACGACGAACTCGAGCGCGTTGTTCTCTTCCATGTGACTCATCGACTTTTCCGTGACGAACGGATATAATACGACGGCATACGGATCAATGACCATTACTTTGCACCTCCGAGTTTCGTTAACGCTGATTTCGTGATAAGCATGAGTCTGCCTGCGACCCCGCCAGGGGCGAGATCCTCGATGTTGAGCTGCGCTGGTTCTGTGATGTCGACGCCGCTGAGGTTTTTGGAGCTTTTCCGCAGGTCTGGTTTGGTTGAGACAATCAGCAATGATTTCGGCGTGCGGTAGCGTCGCCCGCGCATCTTGCCTCGTCCGGCGCGGACATGGGTTCCGTTGGCTGAACGCAGCACGTCTGAGTACACACCTATTTTTTCAAGAGCGTCCGCGATTTCTTTGGTTTTCTTGATGCCTTCGAACGTATCTTCGACTATCAAGGGGAGCGTGACTTTCTCATCAAAAACGTGCCCTCGTTTGCTCACGACGGTCTTATCCGCGGTCGCGGCAAGCGCGGAGTTCCTCGCGAGCAGCCGTTCCTTCTTGTTCATCTTCTCCTTCCAATTGCGCGCGACTTTGGGTGGATGTGCACGTCGTCCGCTTACGACGTTTGGTGCTAGGGCTGCGGCTTGCCCTTGGGTCAATCGCGGCACCCTGGACATCCCTCTGCCTTTTCCGACGGATGCGACCGCGTGCCGTGTTCCTGCAAGTGGGTCGCTGCCGTACGGCTGTCGCTGATTAGAATGGAGAACCTCGAAGGATTTTTTGATGATGTCAGGACGGTACGGCGTGTCGAAGATTTTTGGCAGATCGATTTTTTCTTTCACGGTCCCGTCGATGGCGTACACATTGACTTTGGTCATGCTCAGACTCCTTGTTTGCTGGTGGTCGAAATATAGGTGAGTTCAGGTTTCTGGACTTTGACGCCTGCCTGGTATCGCACCGCATCTCTCATCCCGATGAGCCGTTTGACCGGCCCAGGGATGGAACCATGGAGAATGATGTAGGAGTTCCTCACGACACCGTAATGTGGGAACCCGCCAGAAGGGGTGATCTCTTCACCGTTTTCCCCGACTTTGAGCACCCGCTTGTTGTACTCTGTCCTCTGTTCGTACCCCATTTGTCCTGCTTGGGGAACGGTCGCCTGGATCCAGCTTGGATGCCAGGACCCTGCGGTACCGATCATTCTGCGGTGTTTGGAGTTCTTATGGACGAGAAGCTTCACATTGTGCCTTTTGATGGTTCCTTGCCATCCCTTTCCTTTGGTGACGGCAACGGTGTCCAACATGTCTCCTTCTTTGATGACATCACTGATTTTGAGTTCTTTGCCGAGGATGCCTTGCGCGTACTTGATCTGGTCTTCGACGCTTCCCCCAGCGATCTTCACCTCGCTGATCTCTGGTGCCTTCTTGGGCACGCCGGTGACGAGCTTCGGTTGGGTGTAGACGATCACGCGGATTTCATCCGCGTCTTTGGTGAAGTCCCAGTTCTTCTGTTTCTGGTTTTTAACCATGGGGATCTGCCGTGCAAGCTCGGGGTCGAGCTTGTCAGCCCAGACCTCGCCGATGCACTGGAGTCCGTAGGCGTCGCGCTGGTACACGCGTACCGCTGCGACTTTCATCGGTGGCGTCTCGACGACAGTGACCGCCATTTTGACCTCTCGGCCTGAGGTGGTCGAGGCGGGCCGGTAATCGACGATGAAGGCATGGGTCATGCCTGCCTTGTAGCCGAAGAACCCTTGGATCTTGGGTTTGTCTCCGCCGTTGGGCCATGTCTTGATGTGCGGCGTTTGTGTTTTCGCCCGTTTCCGTGGCCAGTAGCAGTGCGACCCGCGTTTCGGATGGTGGATATTTGGCATGCTCTATCCTCTTTTTTTGTCGTGATACGAATGGATGCTTTGATGTGCCTCGACCGTGACACTTCCGAAACAACCGAGAAATCATGGTGGTTGTCTGTTACCGGGGTTCTCGAGGAATTGCCCGATCGTGTCTGGTTGAGACAGGAAGTAGGCAATTAAAGATATGGTATATAAATGTTGTTGCAGTTCGGTTCTGTAACGTAATCGGGTGATGGCGACTGATTTGAAGGGGTGTAACAAGTCGGGTGATAGAACCATTCCATAAAAGAATTGAATTTGTGTTATGCGAATCAAAATGACAATCACGATGATTGAAGATTCTTTCCCATTATTATTCTGGTATACTGGGAGTAGGCCAGTTCCAACCCATGACATCTGATATGTTTGCCCAAATTCCATACCAAATTAATGCTGACAGCACCAACCAGAAGCCTCTAAGTAATAATAACAGTGACATTCTATACTCCGATTTATCAATAAGAAAAACTCCCCGAATGGTGCGAAATTTATACACTATTACTACGATGAAGTAAAGTAAGGGATGTCGAGGTAAATCTCCTTTTATTAATATATCAATCATTCTTTTGAGAATGATGTTTATTGGTTGATGGACAATCTTACTTTTTATTGTTCCTTGAGCTCTCCGTATTTCATTGTCAGTGGATGCTTTTACAACACTTAAGTTGATACTTGGTGCGACTGCGACACCGATGAACAAGAGAATGATTCCAACCGCCAAATATTTCCTTTTCATTGATTTTCCTCTTTTAAGGTGGACCGCCAGACCAAGGACAGTTAAGTGCCAACCCAATACTATTCATAGTTAATAAAAATTTATAAAATATATTATGTGTCACCCAAAGCATTAACGCCCAAAAATATAGAGGCCATAAAATCATACAAATAATTGGGAAACTCCAACGAGTTGTATTATCATTCCCACAGTCACACTGCGAGTTTGATAATTGCGTTATTTCATTCTTGAGTGAAACATCCTTTTCAACAACAGCCTTGATTTCCTTCAGCACCCCTTGATTACTTACTTGATGCTGTTTAAGCATTGAATGCATCTTTG
>DATKKD010000083.1:0-6134 GCA_035543435.1 Thermoplasmatota archaeon | reverse complement strand
TGTTCGTGTCATTGGCTGGGTACCTGATCGCTTCCAAAATCAACCAGTCGGCAGTGATCTGGGAGATCCTCATCGGAATCGCCATCGGCCCGAGCCTGCTCGGCCTGATCACCTACACGCAATCGGTGGAAAGCTTCGCGCAACTGGGCGCCGTCGTGCTTTTGTTCGTCGTTGGCCTGGAATTCAACATAAAGGATGTCTTCACCCTCAGGTATGGCATCATCGCCCTCATCGGTGTCATCGTCCCCTGGGTTGGCGGATATTTCCTTGCGACCTTCTTCGGGTATGATTTCATCAGCTCGGTGTTCGTCGGCACCGCCCTCACCGCGACCAGTGTCGCGATCACCGCAAACGTGCTGCGGGAGCTGGGGAAACTCCAAACAGAGGCCGCCAAGGCAATCATTGGCGCAGCCGTGATCGATGACGTCCTTGGGCTTCTGGTCCTGTCGTTTTCCATGGAAGTGGCACGAAAAACCATGTCCCTCGTCCCTCTCATGCTCATCATCATCGAGGCAGCCGTGTTCATGGTCCTTGGGGCGTACATCGGTCACAAGTACCTCTCAAAGGTTTTAGAGCGGTTTGACACGACGAAACTCGCGGGACGCTACCCAGAGACCGTGTTCATCCTTGCGATGATGATCGCGTTCCTCTATGCGATGATCGCTGAGGTGATAGGACTTTCTGCCATCGTTGGGTCGTTCCTCGCAGGGGTCGCGCTCACCGGTGTCATCATTAGACATGGGAAAAACTTCAAGGAAGGAGCCGAATACCTCCAAATCATCTTTGCGGCAATCTTTTTCGTCTCGCTCGGCATCCTAGCTGATTTCCATGCGTTGACCATGCAGATACTCTGGTTCCTCGTTGCATTGACCCTGGTTGCGTTCCTCACCAAAATCATCGGGTGCTACCTCGGTGCACGCATCGGACGCCTGTCCCCTAGAGATTCCCTGGTGGTCGGCATGGGCATGACGCCACGCGGCGAGGTCGCCATGATAGTCGCACTCATCGGCCTGAACCTGGGCGTCATCCAACAGGACATCTACGTCGCCCTCATCCTCATGAGCCTGCTGACCACGATCTTCGTCCCAATTGCTCTACGACATTTCATGAAAGGATGAGCCATTGAAAGTCTCAAGGAAAAAAGCAGAGACCATCACTTAGAACAGTCCCTTGTAATAGATCTCGATGAACTGATGCAGGGTGACATCACCAAGCAAGACCCCTTCATGATCAACGACAGGGAGCTGCTTCACACGAAATTGCTTCATTTTTATGATGACATCGCGTACCGTCTGCTCAGTTGATGCGGTGACAGGGTTTTTCGACATGATCTCCTCAGCGGTGAGCGGCACCCCGAACTGCAGTGAATGAGAATCAGGTTTATCGAACGTCTGAAGAGATGTGATGGGAGGGGAGAGCAGCGCAATCATATCGAATTCCGTGATCACCCCAAGGATGTGCTTCGAAGCACCTTTTGAAACCACCCAAACATACCCATAGTCCTTCAAGGGAGAAAGAACTTGATCAAGAGCGGCATCGCCTTGGATGCACGGCGTGGCTTTTACGGGCTGCATAACGTCTTTGATCTTCGCCTCGTACAAATCATGTAAAGTATTTTTCGCCTCGCTCATCATCCCTCGGTGCAGGGCATTGAATTAAGTCTATTTAAAAGCTCTGAGCAGAAAAATGCTATGCTTTTAAATACAAGTCTTTTCATTCGATGTACAAAGCTTGGGATGCTTGCTCTATGCTGCTTGAAATCACTGTCGCTATTGTATTTGCTAAGATTTTGAGCACTCTCTTTGAGAAAATAAAACAGCCAGGCGTCATCGGGGAAATCCTGGCTGGCGTCATCCTTGGTCCGTGTTGCATCGGACTATTGTCAGGATCGAAACTCATGCTGCTCAATACTCCTTTTTTCGACTTCAATCTTGACCTCTCCACGCCAGAGTTCAAACAGATCGCGTTCATCGGCTCTGTGTTCCTGCTGTTCATCATCGGTATGGAGACCAACCTCAACGACCTGAAACAGACGAAGAGAGCAGGACTGGGTGTCGGCGTGTTCGGCATCATCGTGCCGTTCCTCTTCGGATGCATGGTCGGTTTCTTGTTCCATTTCACCCTTGTCCAATCCATGGCTATCGGGACGATCTTCTTGGCAACATCCACGACCATCGCGGTACGGATTCTCTCCGACCTCGACGCGCTCGCATCACGTGTTGGCCTCACCTTACGGACTGCGCTTGTCATCAACGACGTCCTTGCGGTGGTGTTTTTCGCACTTGTGTTCGGTATCGGCAACTCCGCGGTCCTGCTCCTACAGATCGCCGTCTTTTTCACTATAACCCTCGTCATCGGTTTTCTCCTCGTAAGATTCACCACCAAAACCAGTGCGAAACGCCACACACCCACCATCATCATCACCAGCGGCCTTGGAATTTGCTTTCTGTTCGCCGCGTTTGCCGAGAACATGGGGCTCACTGCGATCATTGGTGCATTCATCGCTGGGATTTTCATCAACAAAACACCCCAAGCTGGTGTGATCTCCGACTATGTCAAGACCATCGGGTACGCGTTCTTCATCCCTCTGTTTTTCGTCTGGGTTGGAGCAAGCTTCAACTTTCTCGCGCTCTTCACCTCAAACCAACTCGCATCGATGCTACTTTTCTGCGCCGCGTTCGTCGTCTTTGCGATGCTTGGGAATTTCCTTGGGAGCTCGTTCGGAGCGCGCATCGCGGGAATGAAACGAAAAGAGGCACTCAGCATCGGGATCGGCATGATGCCGGTGATGGGCGTCGCATTGATCATCGCATCAACAGGCATCGACCGAGGGATCTTTGGCGACCCCAGTGGTATTATTGCTACCCAGATGAGGACCGCCACTCTGTTTCTCATCTTTACTAGCTGCTTTGTATCACCAGTGCTTTTCAAACGCAGCATGGGGTCCTCCCTGTTCAAACGCATGGGAAAAACAAAGACGAAACCGATATTCTACCGTCACCCTCACTGCCCCAACTGCAACTTCGCGTTGCGACTCATCCCGGAACAGAATCAATGGTACTGCGACTATTGTCAGAGGGCCGTCATCCCTCAAAAAGTGGTTCATATCCATCGGCAGAAGACCAACGGAATCACCGACAAACAGATGCAGTACATCATCGGGGCGGTGACCATCGTGATTTGTGGGCTTGCGATGCAGAACATGGTGTCGAGCGATTTCTCGGAGAAGCTCTCCGCACTCATCGGCATCATCATCGGCACCACAATTGCATTTCTCACGATCAAATACCTCTTTATCAAAAAACCAGGTATCTGAACACTTCACTCACTGTAGGGAGGGGACCGCTGTTCTTTTCGTCCTCGTAATTTTACGAACGCTCTCCGGAGATGGACAAGCAGATGTGCGAGAAACCGGTCGGTTCGTTGAAACTGACGCAGAAGAACCGACTCTTCAGAGAGGAACAATTCCTTGAGATGATGGACGTCCGTTTTCGGGGAAAAGAACACGTACAACGGGACCCCACACAGGATAATCATGATGCCGATGATTTTGATGAACAAGGCGGTTGACCCGAGGAGGTACATCGTGATGAGGTACAGACAAATCACGATGCCAGCGACAGGCAGCACGCGTTGCCCACGCAGTTTTTTTGCGTGCTTCCGCTTCCCAAGGACAAGGAGCGCGAGACAGGTGAGTAGGAACGCGAACGCCAGGTTGAAGACCGAAAACGAAATCAGGTCGGTGATCTGAGAATAGATGCACAGGAAAAACGCGATGATGCCTTGCACGAGGAGCGCCATATACGGTGTCTGGTACTTCGGATGCTCTTTTGAGAACAAGCGAGGGAAAAGGCCGTCGACCGACATCGCGTACGAGAGACGGGCGGTGCCAAGAATCCCGGATTCGTCAGAACCTGAGACGGAGACCAACGCACCGACCGCCATGATCACAGCGCCAGCCGTCCCAAGGAGCACGGTTCCAGCAAGTACAAGCGGAACCTTCGTGTCCTTCAGCTGCGTCCAGTTTTGGAGACCATACACGATAAAGTTCGTGGAAAGGTAAAAAAACCGTGACGATCATCATGCCCGTGATGATGGCTTTCGGGATCGTTTTCCGAGGGTCCTTCACTTCACTGGCAGGCAACGTCCCCATCTCAAAACCGACATACGCCCAAAAGATGAGGACGAGCGCAACACCGAAGTTCCCGAACCCCAGAGGTGCAAAAGGGAGGTAGTTTGCGGTGAGTGTTCCCGGATGGAACGCAAAGAACCCGAACCCGATAATGATGAGGAGCAACAGAGGAGCAAGCTTGATGATCGTCAGCGCATCGTTCACCCTGCCTGCCGCTTTCACTCCCCTGATGTTGATGTACGTTAACACGAATAAGAACAGCCCCTTGACGAGAATCTGCTCATAGAAATTCAAGGTTATGAAGAAGCTGAGGTACTGCACGAACGCGATCGCAAACACCGGAAGGGAAAGAATCTCCGCGACCCAGATGCTCCACCCGGTCAGGAATCCGTAGAACTCGTCGAATGCCTCGGAAACGAAGGCGAACGGGCCGCCAACCCGAGGAACGTAGTAACTGCAGTACGCGAACACGAGGGCGATGACTGTTGCGCACACCCCAGCGGCGACCCACACGAGAATAGCTGCCGGGCCAAGCAGTCCTGCTGTGAGCGCGGACGCGATATAGATATCTGCTCCGACGATAGAACCGACCACAATACTGGTCAGGTCAAAAGAGGTGAGGTCCTTTTTTAGCGGCATAGCGGACCGTTATCATCGCTACAGTATTCAAATCCGACGGTGATCTCTCCCATAATCACTTTTTCTTCCGTTAGAATAGTCTCTCAGCCACGTCGAGGGGTTTCAGAAAACCTTAACCTTCCACAGCGTCAAGGAAGAAGAGTTATGATTGCCGGCATTGTCGTATGCGACGACTTGGAGATCAATTTGGTAGATTCCTTTATCCGTCCAATACCACTTGTAAGGAGCCGTGGTTTCGGTGTCTCTCAATATACCGTTCACCAGAAACTCCACCCTGTTCACCCCTGATTGCACATCGGATGCATCCACAGTGACGTTGATATTACCAATTACTATTGTCATGAAGAACGGGATTCTCAAGAAGATGAGGTTACGCCAGGTGAAATAGACGTGGTTGGGTTGTGGTTGCGTTATGACAACGGTCGGCGGAGTCAGATCACCCAAGGTGAACGTCTTCGATAGGGAATTTGTGCGACCATTGTTATCCGTGACCGTCAGAGTTGCTGAATAGCTTTGGTACGCGGTATAGGTATGATCCACGATTTTCCCATTCCCTGTCGTGGTGTCTCCGAAATCCCATTTGTAGGAAACAATTGTCCCGTCGTAATCACCTGACCCTGAAGCGTCGAAAGTCACGGTTTTGCCGCTGATGGTATAATTAAAAACAGCGTACAGGGAGGGGTGTAACAGCCAGGGGGTATAATCGACGTTACCACTGATAGGATCACCAGTTCCACCTGGATTTCCTGATGTATGTGGCCCCGACGAATTGCCCCACCAGTTCGATGTTGCGTTGAGAAGTGTGAGGAGTGTAGCCCCTTCCCAAACGAGTCCCTCCCTATTCCCTACGAAATTGTTGTAATTGATTTTCGTCTCTGTCGGATACGCGGTGCTGCCACCATAGAAGCCTTTAGTTCCATAGAAACTCATATCGCACCCGCTGATCGTGTTCCTTCTGACGATGGTGCCGGAGACACAACCAGAGAGCCGAATCCCGAAACTTGGGGATGCAGTCGAAATACCGTTGATATCATTGTCTTTAATGATGGCCGCGGAAATCTCTCCGCCTGATCCGGCGCCCCATGCGAAATTATCAAGCGCAATTCCACGCTCGTACGGCTGAAGGTTATTGATCGTGTTATTGCTTATCTCGATGTTCTTATACTTCCCACTATCATCAGACCCTGTACATCCCAAATACGCACTGGAAAAACCTATCGCCGTGACCTTGTTATCCGATGGGCCATGGGGATTTACACCCGTGCTCACATCAATCGTGTTATTATCGATCTTCTGCATGGTCGTGATATCGGTCCCACTATAGGTCATACAGTAAATCGGGTCGATACCCCAACATCCGGCA
>DATKKD010000082.1:0-2239 GCA_035543435.1 Thermoplasmatota archaeon | reverse complement strand
GTCAGGGTACTTGAGTTCCTGCTGCCATTTCGTGTTACATTCCTTGATAGCAGCGAGCGCGATCCGGGGGTTGGTGATCCATTCCTCCTTGTCAGAATCAGCTGGTATTTTGAGTGCTTTGGAAAGCTCAGGAATCGTTCCGGTTGACCGGGCGCACCCAAGGTAGATACCGTCAGTGTCACCGTACACCACGCGGATGTGCTGGTCCTTGAGGTACGAGAGAGTATCGGCGAGGATCATCTGCCCTTTCGTCGTGATCGCGGCAGCCCCCCAGAGGTTGAACTGTCGTCCCGTGACGGTCGGCGCGGCTAAAATCCCGTGCGTCCCTGCATTACGAGCTCCTTTCATGCTTTGGTACATCATCTTCAAACGGTCGACATCGGATTTCTGGGATTTCGTTTGCGCTTCCTTGAGTTCTTTCTTGAGTTTGCCGATGACGCTCATGATGCCGGTCATCGATAAATTGACTACTCCTGGTTTTGTATCAATTCTGATAGCAATCATGTACCCTTTGTCAGCATAAGTATCCTCTTTAGTGATCTCTCGCCAGTTCACCTCGCTATTTTTGAAGAATGCCTCTGGGAGCTTCTTGAGCCACACCCACGCGTCTGGGGTCTCGTTCTTCTTGGCAAGGTGGACCGTGTCGCCACCGATGTTCATGGCTTTCAGGATCGTCGGGTACATCGCGCCGACGTCCGCGACCACCACGTAGTACCACGGGATGAAATGAGAGACCGCCTCCTTGTCTGGTTTGATGGTCATACCGCCAGGCATATGGTAGTTCACGACCTCCTCATCGTCGTCCTCCTCTGCATACTCCTTGTAGATGACGTAGGGATACTGGACCCAATCCGGCATCTCCTCGCCATACTTGAGCACCCGGACGAAGTCTTTTGAGAGCTGGTCCCTACGCGGTTTTGCTTTCTTGACGAGGTCCTCTTTTTTCAGACTCCCGCCGAAATCACTGGCAATGATCTGCGAGATGGTTTTCACACGACAGATTGGCGGCATGATCTTCTTGTGGGCCGCGCCTCGGATCAGCGCCATGTGGTCCCACATGTTGACGGCGCCGGTGGAAAGCACGGTGTCGAACGGCATGCAAGTAGTGAAGGACAAAGGCAGCGCCTGCTGGATGAAGTGGAGTGTGAGCCCGATCTGCTCCTGCACATCCTGCTTGTTGTACTTCATCGTCCGGTCGTCGAGTCGTATCTGCGACGGGGTGAGGTACACCCGGTCCTCCACCAAAACGTTGATGAAGGGGGCGAGCGCCTTCAGACGGAAATCGTCGAACCATGGGTAGAACTTCCGTGCCGCAAGGTAGGTGTCGAAGCTGCCCGGGTACATCTGGACCACCTCGGCGCCCATGATCCCGAAATGGAACGATTTGTCTTCGCGAGTGTACTGGGTGATGAAGCGTTGGAAGAGCTTCGTTTCCTCGGCGGACAGCTGCTCTTGTTTGTTTTTCAGTAGCCAGTTGATGCGTCCTTGTATGTGAACGTTGTCGAACCCGACGATGTTGTGGCCGGAGATGATGTCACAGTCCATGGCGGTCTTGCAGAACTGTGCGAGATGTGTGATCTCTTCGTCAACGCTTCGCGATAGGTATTGGACGACCTCGACGTCCTTCCAGTGAGACGGGCAGTCCCTGATGTCGAACCGGAATTCCTCTTTCGCGAGGTTTTTCTCTGATTCGATGCAAACGTCAAAGCACGCCTGTCCGATGATGTCCACCGGGATGTCCGGCTTACCTTCCTCGAACTGGGTGGTTTCGATGTCGTACACGAGCACTTTTAGGGTCTCTTTGCGCCCTTTGGTGTCGAACAGCCATGCTTTGTCCGCGGCGGCGAGGTCCACGAGCGCCCGCTGCTGGTATGGGATGTCGTGTTCCGCGGTGTAGAGTTCATGCTCATAGAACAGGTGGTCGGAGATCTCCGGGACAAGGTAGGACTCCTTGGTGAACACCTTGAACACGTCGCGTGTGGCCCCGAAGTCGCAGAAGCTCCGGTAAGTCTCGACATCGCCGATCGAGGCGATCTTCGAAAGCTTCGGATGGTCGTGCTTGTTTTTCTCCCAGAGATCTAGGAGGTTTTTTCGTGTAGTGTTCGTGCTGAGCTTGCTTGGGGCGAACGCGAGGAAGTACGGGTGGTGAAGCTCGGAGACAGGTCGCGGCTGTTTCCCCTTGTAGTAGAGATATTCAGGTGAGATTCCTAAGAGTACGTCGGTCATTGCTTGGTGTCCC
>DATKKD010000081.1:0-3617 GCA_035543435.1 Thermoplasmatota archaeon | reverse complement strand
ATCCATGAATACAGCACCTGGCAAGGCCCGTTCCCCTCCGGCATCAACGAAACCATGTCCCATACATGGACGTTCTCCGGCGATATCGACGTACGCGTCAGAGCACGGGACATCTGGCTCGGACCAGACTTCAGCAACTGGTCAGAACCCTGGCATCTCAACCTGGCAGCAGGTTGTGAGATCAACGCAGCTTCCCAGGTGCTCCTCGGCGCCAACGCACAATACTATGCCATGGTCTACGACGCCACGGAGCCGATCCAGAACTATACATGGAACTTCAATTACCCATCAAGAGCCACCCAGGATTACGCCTACGTCCAAAACCCGTATCACACCTATTCAACAACAAATACTTACACCCAGACATTAAATGTGACCGATGCCCTCGGTCACGTATACACCTGTAATCACACAATCCAAGTCCTCAATGTGATAGCCGGGTATACCACGAATAGAACTGGTGCACCACCGAACAACAGAATCAGGTTCAACGACACCTCAACCGTATACAGCGGCGCCAGTCTCACCAACTGGACATGGAACTTCGGCGATCAAACCCCGCTTTCATACTCACGTAACACGACTCATTCATACGCGACAACCGGCGCCTACAATGTCACATTGACCGCCAAGGACACCATCGGTCATACCAACATCTACTGGCAGATTTTCCATATCGATACAACGCCCCCCGCCATCCTTGAGTCAACCTACTCACCGACCATCATTGTTCCCGGCTCCAATCTTTCTCTCTTCGTCAATTTCTTCGACAACGAAAGCACCGTGAACCAAGTGAACATCAACATCACCACCCCAAATAACACCACGGGGAATTGCACCATGAGCGTCTCAAACACCAGCGGCTACGACTACGAATATCTCTATAACCAGACCTGGCAGCTTGGACAATACAATTTCACGATCTGGGTCACCGATCATGCAAATAACACCAACTCTTCATCAGGATGCTATTTTACCGTCATCCGAGCCCCTTACATCAATTTTTCAACACCACCAACACCAACGAACCAATCGATCTTCAATCATAACTGGGTACTCGTGAATACCACCATCCTGGATACTTATCCCAGCTCGGCATTGATCGACTGGAACCGTAGCCTCAAAGGATACTGGCCCATGGATTTCTCTAACAGCACCGGTGTCTACGATAATTCAACGTACCATAACTTCGGGAAATTCGAAGGAGGAATGACCCCTAGTAGCGTACACCAAGGAAAATACGGGAAATCCATGGAATTCGACGGAACCAATAACGACCTCGATCTTGGGGTGAACAACAGCCTCCACCTCGGAACAGGGAACTTCACCTTCATCGTCTGGGAAAACAGCGACCAAACCTCCTACACCCACAAGGCAGTGATCCTCACAAACCGGCCTGCGGATGCGAGCGCAAAAGGCTACATTTTTGGTCTCCAAAACACCACCTACCTCTACGTCACACAAGCAGCAGGAAACAACGTCACCTTGAACGGACACGCCGACGTGACGGACCACACCTGGCACCACATTGCTTACGTACGGAGAGGGATGAACTACTCCATTTACGTCGATGGCGCCTACGATGCAGGCATCACCGGTGCCGCGAAGAACATCACGAACACCCAGCACACCTCTCTCGCCTACGGCCACTGGTCGAACAACGCGTATTTCGACGGACTCCTCGATGAACCACAGCTCTACAACCGAGCGCTCAGCAGGGAGGAGATCAATGCTAGCTACAACAACGGCCTTTACCGACTGACGCATAATTTCACAGGACTATCGGACGGCATCTACCAATACTACGCGCATGCGATTGACACCACAGGCAATCAAAGTACCACCGAGATGCGGCAGGTCACCATCGACACCACACCGCCTTCAATCACCACGATCAACGCAACCCCAAACACCGTTGGGTTCGGCTATAATGTCACCATCACCACGAACGTCACCGACAGCATCAGCGGCGTGAAAAACGTCAGCACCACGATCTCCTACCCAGCGTGGAGCGGTCTGAGCTCAGAGACAGTCGCCATGACTCATATCTCGGGGACCATGTACAGATACATTTTCTCCAACATCTGGCATGCAGGTCGCTACAACTATACAATCATCGCGTACGATAACATGAGTAACATGCGGACCAGCACGGGGCACAGCTTCAACGTCACGGTCAATGCGATGATGAGCATCGCCACCCTGAAGGATAGTTACACAGGGAACCAGTACATCAACATTACGGACCCGCCGAACCCACCAGAGAATCTCACCATTGTCGGACGGGGCCTCACCTGGAACACCTACTACAATGAGTCTTCTGGCACGAATATCCTCGAAAGCTATCAAGGGCCAGTGAACTACAGGGAGGATAATGGCTCATGGACGCCAATCAATGTCTCACTCGCTCAGCTTACGAGTGATCATCCTGCCTACACCTATGGGTACCGGATAGGGAACAATCATGGATTATTCGGCGTGTACTTCAAACCAAATATTCAGAGTGATTGGCCGGTCGCGTTCACATATAACCGATCCATGGATCCCACCACCTACGTTGTAAGAAGCAGGCTTGTGGGCGTCGGGTATCTCGATCCCGCAAGCAACTGGGCGTACCACTACCTGCAGACTGTGCAAAGCAGCCAGGGGCAGACCAGCGATTATTCCATCATCTACCCCAGTGTGTTCACTGGGACAAACGTCACATGGAGCTATGAGGATACCGAGTTGAAGGAGGCGATCACGATGAGTAATGCGACGAAGACGGTGCTGCAGAATCACCCACCATCACAATATGGTCTCCATGACGCAAGCTCGTATCTCGTGTTCATCACCAAGCTGGACTATCAGACCCTCAACCTATATAACACATCGGGGTTTCTTTCGGGAAATGTCACCGTCTCCGACACAGGGGTTGATCTGCGGGATGCCTTCGGATGTTTCAAATGCGGGTTGCCGTTGGGTGATGCGTACGAAGTGAACAATGAGTCGGTGCGGCAGAAATTGACGTATCGCATCGTGCATCTCCATGGCGAGACCTACCTGCTTTCCGGGATAAAGATCGCTGATCTGTCTGCGATGACGTTCCCGGTGGTGATCGACCCGACGTTAACCCTCTCTTCCAGTACGAATGATGAACGTCTCTGCAACCATAGCACAAATTATCTTAATTCATGGAACGCGCTTACAAGCAATGGAATGATTGATGCGACACATATCACCATTGGGCAGAGTAAACAGACCCTGACCTATTATATCCACCGGGGTTTCGTGTTCTTCAACACCTCAGCGTTACCCTCGAACGCGATCATCGATAACGCAACCTTGAGCCTGTACAAGTCAAGCGATTCCTCCGCCACCGATTTTCTCATCACCCTTCAGAACGGGCAGCCGACCTACCCGCACGACCCCCCGCAAACCGGGGATTACAGCAAGACCCACTATTCCGGGAACGGCGGCACGTTAAGTACAGCAGGTTTTGGGAATGGGTACAACAATATTTCTCTGAACAATGACGGGATCAGCTGGATCAACCGGACCGGGTGGACGAAACTGTGCCTTCGCAGCAACAGAGACATCAACGGCACCACCCCGACAGGGAACGAGTATGTCACTGT
>DATKKD010000080.1:0-1199 GCA_035543435.1 Thermoplasmatota archaeon | reverse complement strand
GCCCGGCGATCAATTGATTCTGCAGGTCTCGCTGGAGCGGATGAGACGTGATGTCGGCCGCTTCCTGGGGGAAGCCAGCGTAGACGGCAAAGTCGTCGCCTCCGCCGAATTGCTGTGCGCCAAGCGGGGAATCGATCTGTAGACGGAGGTAACCAGTTAAGAAGCTGTCTGGCAAAAAACGTTTTCATTTACAGGCACTTAGCAATCGTTATCTTCAGCATAGCCAGGCGAATGACGTTTTCAGCCGTTGAAGTTAAAATCTCGAAGTCTTTAGATAAGCGCCTGAAATGACCTAACCAAGCAAAGGTTCTTTCCACAATCCAACGTTTCGGTAATACGATAAATCCACCTTCTTTTTTGGTGGAGATCGTTAAAGACAGCCTCAACTCATTTTTTACAAACTCTACCGCAGTCCCTTGATAACCTTGATCCCCAGAAAACGCTCTAATCGTCTTGTGCTTCTGCGAGGCTTTCGCTAAAACCTGACAGCCCGCTACGGTATCACTCTGATTAGCTGCATGGACCACAATCGTCACTAAATTCCCCAAAATATCGACCACACCATGTCGCTTGCGCCCTTTCACTTTCTTGTGCCCATCGAACCCACGCTCGTCGCTAGCGTATTGAGTTTTAACGCTTTGTGAGTCGATGATACCGTAGCTTGGACTCTCGGTGCGGCCTTTTTTTTCCGATGGAGTTGGTTCATTTGGTCCAAGGCGGCTTCCCATACACCCCGTTGGTTCCAGTTCCGAAAATGGTCGTATACGGTTTTCCAGCAGGGAAAATCATTCGGCATGAGGCGCCAAGGAATCCCACCTTTCACGACATACAAAATGGCATCAACAATTAATTTTCTAGGATGTTTATGGCTGCTGCCTCGACGGTCATTAGGTTCAAAATGATGGCAAATTAATTCCCATTCTTTGTCCGATAAATCGCTTGGATACATTTATTAATCTCCGCCTAGTTATACCAATATAATCTAATTTTTCAGTATATCACATTAAAAATATTTTTGCCAGACAGCTTCTCAGAGAGGTTTACGCAATGAGCCGTTTTCGGAAGCGATCACACCCCAGGTGGCATTGTCAGTATCACCTGGTGTGGGTACCGACGTACCGCGATCGACTCCTGACCGGACGGGGAGCGGAGGCGGTCGCACGGTGCATCCGCGCCTTTGTGGAGCAGCAGACAAGGGA
>DATKKD010000079.1:0-4785 GCA_035543435.1 Thermoplasmatota archaeon | reverse complement strand
AAACGCAATCGTCGTCGATGTGTCCCAGCCACCGAATATGTCCTATGAGTTGCATCGCAAGCGTCCTGATGTCTTTAGAATCGACGGTGGATACGTGGATTTTCCAAAGGAGAATCACCTACCTATCCCTGGAATGCCTCCGGGAAAGCTTTTTGCCTGTATCGTCGAAGTGATCATGCAAGCTATGGAGAACGAGCGGGAGAACCATGTTGGGTCAATTGATTTACATCATTTGAAAAAAACAGAGCAGTGGGGAGAAAAATATGGATTCACCTTACATGAATTGACTAATTTTGGCCAGGAAATTCACAAGAGATAGTAAGCATGAAGTCGGGTCCAGAGATAGTAATTGTTGGAGGGGGACCAGCAGGAATTTCGACATGGCTTCACCTTCATAAGCTAGCACCAGACCTGGCAATAAAAGCCTTGGTCGTCGAAAGGGCATGCTATCCACGGGAGAAACTCTGTGGGGGTGCTATCTCACCACCTGGGTGGGAGACGCTTCAAAAACTCGATATTTCCTTGAACATCCCAACATTTGAGGTTCACAGAGCAGAATATTGGGCAAACGGCGAAGTATTCACGCACCAAGAAACGAATTTTCTAAGGATAATATGGCGGTACTCCTTCGATGAACATTTGGCAATGGAGGCAATCAATCGAGGCCTCACCATCCATCAAAACGAAGAAGTAAGAAATCTAAAAAAAACTCAACACAGGTTTATGGTGGAGACAAGCAAAGACACCTATTCAGTCAAGGTGGTCGTTGGTGCCGACGGAGCAGTCAGTAAGGTCCGTTCTTGTGCCGAAATACCGGACCCTTGTCTAGCTTCTGGTCTGGAAGTGATGACTCCAGTGCAAAAGGATTATGACACAGAATTTGAAGAGAGAAAAACTGTGATGGATTTCACCCCGATGAAGGAAGGATTACAAGGATATTTGTGGCATTTTCCTTTTATAAAAGGAAGCGTTCCATTCATGAATCACGGGGTCTTCCATGCCCGGATTAATCCGAAAATTCCATACCCAAATCTTCGTATGATGTTCAGCCAGAGTCTGAACGCAAGACACCTTGATCCTTCATCATCGTTATGGAAGGGGTGTCCGCTCACTTGGCATGCTCGAAACGACCCGATGGCTGCTAATCATGTGATATTAGTCGGTGACGCCGCAGGAATCGAACCGCTTCTCGGTGGCGGCATCCATCTGGCGTTATGGTACGGAGAAGTTGCTGCTCTTTCCATCATAGATGCGTATGAGCGCCAAGATTTCACATTCAATAATTATCATAATCAATTCAAGTCGCACATCCTAGGAAAATATATTTCAAGATTCAATTTCCTCGCTCGTGAAGTGTACTTCGGCAGACTGAACATTCTTGAAGCTATGAAAAAAGTAACCAAAAAATAATTTATGTCCCAATGAGCGCCGAGTTAAAGGAAATGTTGACAAAATCAAGTCCATTGGATGGAGAATATGTAGATTCTCCTCCTACGTAGAACTCTATGAAAGGGGCGTCCTTGAGGTACTGTGTAATCCTATCTCTCTCTTGATATATTTTCCTTCCTAATGTTTCCAGTCGTGTAGTACAAGAAGAAAATAGTCCAAATCTTGGTTTCATGAGAGTTGAAGATAAATTATCATCGATTGCTTTGAGAAGGTTCTTTCCATCAATGGTGAGGATAGATCCATCAGTGAGATGTGAACGAATCACGGTTACCAGAGAGTTGCCATATATCGCTCCGATGATTCTTGGGCCAAATGCATTATCGTTTTCTTTTTTAAATCCAATCGGAAAGTAGTACGTGATTTTATACCAAGTGTCATCGTGGAGAAAATCGTCTGGCCATTTCAGTAGGCGGAGGAGCTCCTTAGCAGCAGGTTTCCCATTAATTTCATGTACTATTCTTCCGTCTTTGCTTGCTTTTGTGATGCTGAATTTGATATTTGTCATTTTCATGTTATGAGTCGTTTTCACAAAGATATCATAATCTGTTTTTATCCCTAAACTGACAATTGAATTTGTGAAAACCTTGTCATTGTAAAACTGATAATTACATAAATTGGGACCATCGTCAATTGTTCCCCCACCGAGCATTTTGTAATCTGGTAGGCACGCCGTCATTTCTTCAATGACTTCATCGTCTCGTCCAGCCCCTTTCTGTATTAGATATTGAGTCATACCGAACATTCGCATCATGATTTTGATTTTTGTACTATCTTTAATAATTTTTTGTTTGTTAAATGGCGGCATATCGGGTAACTCTGATGCTGAAACCAAATTGAACAAAAATCCATTACGGAATTTACTTTTTTTTACTCCTTCTTCTATCATTTGTGCGCAATGCGAAGCTGCTTTCTGAGGATTTCTCTTCGTGCTTAGCCCAAACCCGGTGGCGACATCTATATCCGGAGAAGACACTGCAAGAGCTGTTGATCCCCTTGTATAGCAGCCAAAATTATTGGTAAAACCGCGTACAGTTCCACCAATAAGCGGTGTTCCTTTAGGAAGAACATCCCAGACCCCATGTAATAATTCCTGAAAACCGCCGTATTTTCGATAATGAATTGTTGTGAACAACACAAAGAAAGTTGGTGGTTCATTTAATTGTCGGATGGTGGTTTCTGCAACCTCTCTTCCTGCCTCTCGTGCATCCCATTTGCGGCTCATGCCAACCGCTGCTTCAAATTGTGAGTCAATCATATGTTGTGCATCCGTTTCTCTATTTTTTTCTCATTAAATGGTAGCAACCATTTTCTCTTTTTCAGGCGTCTGTAGTAGCTTGAGAATCTCACGTCGGGCGTTCTCGAGTTCCACCTCAAGGAGTCCTTTATTTGCTAGCGCGGGAATAATGGCGACCAATGCGTTTTCCATTTCAGGAAACACATAGAACAACACTTCGTAATCCTGGAGTCGGAATTCCATCTCACCGAGCCCGATCTGGGAATAGGCACTAATCACGCCGAACACATCATCCATGGCCCGATGGATATTGTCCCAGATCTGATGCACCTCGGGTTTGAACTCCTCTCGCGATGGCATGACGCTGATCATGTTGCGCCTTGCGACCATGCACGCTAATATATCATCAAGTTTCATTAAATCGTCAAGTACCAGTGCAATCGGGTCATCCTTCATCCCATCACCATGTCTTCGATAGATTCTTTATGTGATGACCGTATAAAAGTTTTCCTGTGCATCCCTATCTGAAGGTAATTGTTTGAAATGTTTTACAATGAAAAGCGGTTTAGAACGGACGAGTTGAGCATCACATTTTTTTGTATGATGCAGCGTCCAAGAGCATGTCGAGTTCCTTCTTGTCCTTAACCTCGAGCTCGACAAGCCAGCCGTCGTCGTACGGTTTCTTGTTGATGATCTCTGGCGAGTCGTCAAGTGTCGTGTTCACGGAGACGACCTTGCCGCTCACCGGCGCGTACACCTCGGAGACTGATTTGACTGATTCGACGACGCAGAGTTCTTCCCCTTTCTTGACTTCCTTGCCGACCGCGGGCAGTTCCACGAACACGATGTCGGTGAGCTCCTCTTGGGCATGGTCGGTGATCCCGACTTTTGCCTTGGTCCCTGCTAGCTTCACCCACTCGTGGGTCTTGGTGTACTTGAGTCCTTCTCGCACTTCGTTTGCCATAGCCATCGAGGACTGGTAATTCCTGGTTGTTTTAAATCTTTTCGACAGCAAGGATAAGACATCAGAAGAAGTCCCCTGGCGCTAGGTCGCGACCGCTTCCGGTTTCTGGGCCCAGTCCTTGGGTACGAACGGGGGTTTCACGACTTTGGCTTTCACCGGTTTGTCACGGATGATGATGTCGAGGACCGTGCCTGGTTCGCGTTTGTCGTGCTGCACGTATCCCATCGCGATGCCGATGCCGAGGCACGGCGACAGTGTGCCGCTCGTGACCATCCCGACCGGTGTGCCGTCCTTGTGGATCTCGCAGTGCTGCCGTGGGATGCCTTTCTCGGTGCACTGCAGGCAGGTCATCCTGGGGAACGTCCCCTGGGCCTTCTGCTTGAGGAGCGCCTCCTTGCCGATGAAGTCGTGCTCCCAGAAGATCGTCCAGCTGAGCGTCGCCTCGAGCGGGGTGTGTCCTCCCTCGAACTCGTTGCCAGCAAGCATGAAACATTTCTCGAGCCGCAGGGTGTCACGCGCGCCAAGCCCGATCGGTCGTATCCCGAATTCTTTGCCGGCATCTAGGATAGCGGTGAAGACTTTTTCTGCGCGTGCGGTCGGCGTGATCTGCAGCTCGAAGCCAAGCTCCCCGGTGTACCCGGTATGGGAGAGGATGCAGTCGACCTCGGCGACCTTGGTGAACAGACACCCGAAAAACTGTACCGTCGAGAGATCGGTGTCCGTGAGCTTCTGGAGGGTCTCCCGAGACTTCGGCCCCTGTATCGCTAGGATGACGTACTCGCGTGAGACGTCCTCTGCCTTTGCCTTCAGACGGTGTTTCTTCGCCTGATCGTTGAGCCAGCAGGTGACGATCTCGTTCATCCCGGCGTTCGGGATCATCATGTACTTGTTGCCGAGATGCATGAAGATGGTGTCGTCGATGATGGTGCCGCTCTCTCGTAGGATCACGGTGTACTGGCTTTTCTCATTCGGAATCCGTGATGCGTCCTCCACCGTGGTGAGCGTGATGAGTTTCTGTGCGTCCGGTCCGGTGATCCACACGTTGCTCATGTGGGACACGTCGAACAATCCGACTGCTTTGCGTACCGCCATGTGCTCCTCAAGGATCGAGCTGTACTGGATCGGCATCTCATAGCCG
>DATKKD010000078.1:0-11068 GCA_035543435.1 Thermoplasmatota archaeon | reverse complement strand
AGACGTCGAGCATCTGTCCCTTCAAAAGAATATGCGGTCGCTCATGCGCAAGTTCTAAAAGCTTGTTTTGGAGGGTGAGGTTCAGAATGGTTCGCACATAGTTTTCATTATCAGCCTTCACTCTGAAGGTGCTGTCAAACTCATCCATGCCGATCTGGATGTCCTGCCCTCCGAACGCTTTTCCGATGCGGGAGGCGACCGACTCGTGGGAGATTGAGACGGTGGATGGGACTGGCTTGTGAAGATCGAAGTGAACTTTTGTCTCTGGCGGTTGGTACCTACTCTCCTGACGTGCCGAGACGGTTACGGGATAGTCATGGTATTCGAATTTAAGCTGTCGGGCGGTGTAGGTCCGTACAACAGTCCCACCGCGTTTCAACGCCTGCGCTTCAAGGAGACGTTTCATAATCGCGTACTGGCGGTACACGAACATTATAGTGATGATGACAAAGACTGCGATAAGGACGAGGAAAAGAGTTGGAAGCAATTCGAAAACATCACTTATCATATTTCATCAACCGTCTCTCAATTATCAAGCATCTTTTAATAATACTTATCATGAAATCACAATTAAATCATTTTCTTGACTTTTTTTTATTCATCGCGTCGAAAAAAAGAAAAACCCGGATGAAATATGCCATGGTGGTCATCAGGATGAAAACGAAAAAAAGTTCGGGAAAAAAGGAGTTACTCTCCGCGAAAATCAAGCACATCGACATCAAAGCCATCGATGCGGTGCCGCTCATCGACTCATTCGACCATATGGCGTTCCAGGCGCGCAACCTCGCAAATGCCTGCAAAATCTACGACCGGATGCTCGCGGACAAGGACTGCAGCGTCATCCTGTGCCTCGCAGGTTCCCTCGTGAGCGCGGGGCTGAAAAGCATCATCGTCGACATGATCCGCTACTCTATGGTCGACGCGATCGTCTCCACCGGTGCGATCGTCGTGGACCAGGATTTCTTCGAAGGCCTCGGGTTCAACCACTACCGCGGCGACATCAGGGTTGATGATTCCAAGCTCCAACGCCTCCATATCGACCGCATCTACGACACCTACATCGACGAGGACGAGCTGCGCGAATGCGACATGACCGTCAAAAAGATCGCGGACACGCTGCCGTCACGGCCGTACTCCTCCCGCGAGTTCATCTACGAGATGGGACGGTACCTCGAGCACCACAGCACGAACCTCGACAGCTTCGTTCTCGAGGCGTACAAGCACGGCGTCCCTATCTTCTGCCCTGCCTTCTCGGACAGCAGCGCCGGGTTCGGGCTCGTGTTCCATCAGCATGAGAAAGCGAAGAACCATGTCACGATCGACTCTGTGAAGGACTTCAGTGAGCTCACGGAACTGAAGGTCCATGCGAAGGAAACCGGGCTGCTGATGATCGGTGGCGGTGTGCCGAAGAACTTCGTCCAGGACACGGTGGTCGCAGCAGATATCCTGGGAGTGGACGCGCCCATGCACAAATACGCGGTGCAGCTCACGGTCGCTGACGAGCGCGACGGGGGGCTTTCCGGCTCTACCTTCAAGGAGGCGAATTCCTGGGGGAAGGTCGACACTGGGTACGAGCAGATGGTGTTCGGAGAAGCAACCATCACGTTCCCGCTCCTGGTGAGCTATGCGTACCACAAAGGCAGCTGGAAGAAACGCAAGCCGCAGAAACTCAACGAGCTTTTCAAGTAAGCGGATAATCATTATATAGCAGGCATCTTTCTGGTTTCTCCTGTGAACCCTAGGACTCAGATAAAGCTTAGACGCCTCCGGCAGCAGCTTCAGGATATGAGAAGCTGCGCGATCGCGTACTCCGGCGGCGTGGACAGCACGTTTCTGGTCACCGTGGCGTTTCAAGAACTGGGTCGTCGCGCGCTAGCAGTGACCGCGACGTCCTCGACGTACCCGAAGAAAGAACTCAAGGAAGCGGAGCGGTATGCAAAGAAGCTCGGCATCCCACATGTGATAATCCATTCTGAGGAGCTGGACATCGACGGGTTTGCTGACAACCCACCGGAACGTTGTTACTCCTGTAAGAAGGAATTGTTCCAGAAGATACAGCAGATCGCAACAAAACACCGTCTCGCGTACGTGCTTGACGGTTCCAATGCGGATGACAAGAGGGACTATCGGCCTGGTGCGAAGGCGAAAGATGAACTCGGCGTGAGAAGCCCGCTCCAGGACGTCGGCCTCACCAAACAAGAGATCAGGGGACTTTCGAAATCCATGCATCTCGACACTGCTGACAAGCCAGCGCTCGCCTGCCTCGCCTCCCGATTCCCATACGGTACAAGGATCACTCGTGAGCGCTTGAAACAAGTGGAAGCTGCCGAGGAATTCCTCGTCTCACTGGGTGCTCGCTCCTGTCGTGTCCGGTACCACGACGCCATCGCGCGCATCGAGGTACCATCAAAGGATTTCCGGATGATCCTTCAAAACGCTAAAGAGATCGTGAAACGATTCAAACGCCTCGGTTTTACCTACGTGACCCTCGACATCGAAGGGTACCGTACCGGAAGCCTCAACGAGGTGCTCCCCCAATGAAGAAACTCCTCCAAGACTACAAGAAAGGAAAAATCCCTCTAACGACAGTACTTGAGAAACTTAAAACCCTCCCTTATGAGGACCTCGGGTTCGCGAAACTCGACACGCACCGGGAGCTACGCAAAGGATTCCCGGAGACGATCTTCTGCCAGGGCAAGACCCTCACGCAGATCCGTTCCATCATCGACAAGACATCTAAAGATCAGAACATCCTTCTGACGAAAGCGACGAAGACTGTCTACGCCGGATTAAAGAAACACTACCGGAGCCTCGAATACAACGAGCAGGCGGAGACGATCGTCCTACGACGCCAC
Source organism: Thermoplasmatota archaeon (assembly GCA_035543435.1). Classification (GTDB taxonomy): domain Archaea; phylum Thermoplasmatota; class E2; order DHVEG-1; family DHVEG-1; genus SM1-50. The sequence goes on along the minus strand of DATKKD010000078.1, from coordinate 8,213 downwards.
AAGGTGGCACCAAAGAAGGGGGCGATCCTTATCCTCACCGCAGGCACCTCAGACATCCCGGTCGCTGAGGAGGCGGTCGTGACCGCGGAACTCATGGGTAACAAAGTGGAGAAGGTGTACGACGTCGGCGTTGCAGGGGTGCACCGCGTGTTTGACATCAAAGAGAAGATCTTTTCTGCGAACGTGATCATCGTCGTCGCAGGCATGGACGGCGCCCTCCCCAGCATCGTCGGTGGGCTTGCCTCGAAGCCAGTGATCGCGGTCCCGACCAGCGTCGGGTACGGCGCAAGCTTCAAAGGGATCGCCCCTCTCCTTACCATGCTGAACACTTGCGCGGAGGGGGTCGTGGTCGTGAACATCGACAACGGCTTCGGCGCCGGGTATTTCGCAAGCCTCATCAACAGGTGAGTCATAATGAAGGTCGTGTACTTTGACTGTTTCTCAGGGATCGCCGGGGACATGATCCTCGGTGCGCTGATCGACCTTGGCGTCAGCGAACAGTACCTGAAGAAAGAACTCAAAAAACTACCTGTAAAAGGATACACATTCACGACGAAACATGTCACCTCCCACCACATCCACGCGATCGACGTCACCATCACGATACAAAAGGAGCAGTGCGAACGTAATCTTTTAGATATCACCGCGATGCTTGAGGATAGCACGCTCCATCCGACCATCATTAAAAAGTGTAAGGATATTTTCCACCGGCTCGCCCACGCGGAAAGCAGGGTCCATCGCGTCGGCGTCGAGGAGGTGCATTTCCATGAGGTCGGTGCGGTCGACTCGATTGTTGATATCGTCGGATCTGTCATCAGCTTGGAAAAACTGGGTGTCGAATGGATTTATTGTTCGCCGCTGCCGCTGGGCCACGGGTTCGTCACCTGTGCCCATGGGATGCTCCCCTTACCTGCCCCTGCCACCATGGAACTCTTGAAAGGCGTCCCTGTCTATTCCGTGGATCGAACCCAGGAACTCGTGACACCGACGGGTGCAGCCATCATCACCACGCTAGCGACCGTATTTGGTGAGATGCCACGCATGAGAATCCAAATGATAGGGTACGGCAACGGGAAGATTCCGAGTGAGTATCCCAACCTCTTACGGGTATTTCTCGGAGAAGAAGCGTCAAAGAGAAAAGCAACAGGGAATCCTCACCAAAGAAAGAGATGAAAAGAAAAAGCAAAAAGGTACGCTTACTGTAGTGTTTTCTCAGCGTTCTTCATCTTCGCTTTATCGAGGAGCACGACCACGGCCCAGGCGACGAATATCACCACGGTGATGGTTGCCCCGAGCAGTAGGTCTGAGACGATGTTCTTTCCTATGAGGAACAGCTCGCCGTTCCAGAGGTGATCGATGATGCCGAACAGGGCGCCGCCAGCGAGTAAAAGTCCAAGCCAGAGATGGTAGGTGTTCTTTTTCCAGCTGCTGATTTTTGTCCTCATCCCGTAATGGATGAGAGCCGCGACCGTTGGTATTGCATAACAAACCATAGGTGTTGCCTCCACTTGTTGGGTCGGAAGTAACCTGCACAGTCATATATAATTTACGGTAACAGGACTCCTCGAGGATTCTTCTGACCACTGCAGGAAAACTATCACACGAAGAGGAAAAAATACGGTGTATCGAGGCCTTAGGCAGATGAGCGTTGTTGGACGATCTCGTTGAGATCCTTCACCAGCGCTTTGATGTCGATGCCGTGCACTGTCGCGATGTCCTTCACTTTCTCGAAGGATGCTGCAAGGCAGCCGATGCAGCCGACGTTGTACTTCATGAAGACCATCGCGGTCTCCGGGTAGGTGTCGATGACCTCTTTGATCGTCATATCTTCTGTGATCTTGGCTTTGGCCATAGATGTTCACCTCTACGTGATGGTCGGTATGAACCACCCCCATATAAGAGTTTTTATGAGGAAATCAGGTGAATTCAAAGAAGTCGGGAGTCGGCGGAGTGGAGGTTTCGGTATCCCCGCCGTCCATAAAAAAGAGGGGAGGAAGTGAGGAGAACCGGACGGTCTGGGATCCGGAAAAAAGGCTTCGGTGAGGAAGACGGTCCGTCCGGTAGGTACTTCCTAGACGAACGAAGGGCTGTCTACGTATATAAATCCGAAGAGGGGAGGTCAGCGAAAGTAACAAAAACTCTTGTTTCAAAAGGTAGGCCTCTGGTTGCATTCCCTTTTTTTTTAGATATCGAATAAAACCTGGACATAGATCGGTTTGGTCTGATGCACCTCGAGCATGTGATACGTGACAGCCTTGATCTCCTCACCCATTTTATGCTTCTTTGTATCGTACTGCTCTCCGTAGACATGCGCATGGAGTGTAGCTCCTTGAAGTGTCACATCGAACTTTCCGAACACGAGGTTTTCCGCACCATTGAGAAACAGCAGCTTCGACAGCCAGTCCACGAGCAGCTGCTCCAGATCAGGCGCCTCTAGGTCGATATCATACTGGCCAAGCGGACTTATTGCAGAAGAGTCGGTGATGATATCAAACATCGCTTTCGCGGCGTGCTCGAACGCCTCCGCAAGCGTCCTGCCGTACGCCTTCACCCCGACGTCAGCGGTATGCTCGATGAGCTCGTACGGCTTCATAGGGTTGCCTTTGTGATGTCCATGGCGCAGTGGCAGGATCGATGCTCATCCAATGACTCGATGGTACGTCGTAGGACCTGGGCTATCATCGGTTCTTGTTTCGTAAACACGTTAACGATGTCGTCAGCAGGAAGCCGATGCTGCAAGCCGGCCGCCATGTTGCAGGCAAGGCAGAGCGCAGCAAAGCAGATACCCTTCTCCCGTGCGAGCACCACCTCCGGTACCAGCGTCATCCCCACGATGTCAGCGCTACCGGAAAAGAAGTTGATCTCTGCTACGGTCTCAAGCCGTGGGCCCTCAGTCGCGAGATAGACGCCCTTGTCATGGTACTTGGTGCGTGTCGCTTTACATGCTTCAAGAAGGGATAGACGAAGGTCGGGGCAAAACGGGTCTGTCATGTCCACATGGACGCGTGTATCATCATAAAACGTAGCGGGTCTGGACTTGGTCATATCAAGGAAATCATGGGGGATCACCAGCTCCCCCGGCTGGATTTGTTTTATCATGGATCCAACCGTAGAAACTGAGAGAATACAAGAAACGTGGCTAGCGCAAAGCGCCTGGATGTTCCCACGGTAGTTAACCTTATGAGGTGGAAGCCCTGGTCCTGCCCCATGCCGCTGGATGAAAAACAATTCATGATTACCGAGTGAGGACACTTGTACCACAACCGGGCCGTACGGTGTCTCGACACTGATGGTCTCGCCTTTCTTGACTAGATCAGGGAGCAGATGCCCGCAGAGGATCCCGATGTTCATTAGAACAAACCTCCGAACCAAGAAATGTTTATTTGTTTAAAGAGATACCTATCATGATGAAGGTCGCGGCGTTGTTCTCCGGTGGGAAGGACTCGGTGTTCTCGATTTATATTACACAGCAGTACGGCTGGGACGTTACCCATCTCGTGACCCTCGCGTCCGAGAACAAGGCCTCATGGATGTTCCATTCCATTAACATCCATCTCACCGACCTGCTCTCGGAGGCTCTCGGCATCCCTCTCTTGAGACGAACCACGAAAGGGGAGAAGGAGCGCGAGCTACAAGATTTGCAGGGGCTTCTCCAGGGTCTTCCTATCGACGGGGTGATTAGCGGGGCCATCGCCTCTGAGTACCAACGGACGCGCATCGAACGGGTCTGCGACTTGCTCGGTATCAAATCCTTCACGCCGCTGTGGCATAAGAATCCCGAGCTCCTCCTACGGGACCAGCTGCGAGCAGGGTTCAAAAGCATCATCGTTGGCGTGTTTGCGAACGGGTTCAATGAAACCTGGCTTGGAAAACAGATCACGGAAGAGACCATCCTGCAACTCCTCGAGCATCAGAAGAGGTTCGGAATCAACATTGCAGGTGAGGGCGGCGAGTTTGAGACACTGGTCCTTGACGGGCCTATTTTTACAAAAAGACTTGTCATCGACGAAGCAGAAAAAGAATGGTGCCGGGACAGCGGGGTGTTACAGGTAAAACGCGCGCATCTTTCAGACAGCTAAAGCGTGATGTAGCACAAACTATAGAGCTGCTGAAGGAACAAAAACAGACGCTGGTCGATATCCTTCTCATCGGGAAACTCCACCCTGACCTTGTCGAGGATCTCCTTGACGGTCACGGTCCCGTCACATTGCTTCCACACGGACGAGCCGAGCGCATCGAGATTCGTGGTGAAGACGTTCTCCTTTTTCATGACCTTCACGAAGCCTTTGCCAAGAGAACCGGTGAACTTCGGGACCTTGATTTGTACACGCCCGTCCTCACCTGTCGTCCACTCAAAATCAAGTCGTTTGGGTTTGTATTGGAGAAACTCCTCGACGGTGGGCATCCCCTTACGTTTCTTATTCTTTGTCCTTCGCGTAGATTTCCCTCAACGGGATGTACGCAAGCAGCACCGCGATGAAGATCCAGACCAGCACGGAAGGCCAGATAGGTGGATAGGTGAAGATCGAGAAGTTCAACCCTCCGATGATGAGGAAGGCGACGATGACACCCATGAGTGCTTCTCCTGCGATGAGTCCCGCGGTGAGAAGAAGTCCCGTTCTTATAATCTTTTCTTTCGGCGCCACATTCGTCTGCTTGATTGCTAGTTCCCAGTCGCTGATCTCCTCCTCCTCGGCGGAGCCGTACTTCTTCGCGATCGCCCGGTTCGTGACGGCTCGAACAATACCACCAGCGAAAATCGGGGTGCTCAAGGTGAACGGCAGGTAAATGCCGATCGCGACAGGAAGAACAGGCAGGTTAATGAGAATGAGGACGAACGCAAGCACCGCGCCAGCGACCACGAACGGCCAGACCATCTGACCGCCAAGGACGCCCTGTACGATACCTTTCATGAGGAACGCTTGCGGCGCGGGTAGATTGGTGCTTCCGATGCGATATGCCTTGTCTAGCGCTTGGACGACAAGCGCAAGAATCGGGGCTGCTGCCGCAACGCCAATGATTTCCGCGATCTGCTGGTTCCGTGGTGTCGCGCCAATCATCTGACCGCACGTCATCGACTGCAGCACGTCCCCGGAGATAGCTGCCGCGCAGCAGATCACCGCGGCGATGAGGATCGCGACTCCGGCAGCCTGCAGGTTCCCGGAGAGACCGAACCCAAGCAAAATGAGCGATGTGATGAGAAGCACGGAGACCGTGACACCGGAGATCGGGTTGTTGGAGGAGCCAAGTAGCCCTGCCATGTACCCAGCGATCGCACTCGCGATGAAGGCGAATAAAATGGCGAACACGGCCATGACTGCGGACACCACCCATAGACTGGATATCCACGCGTAAATCAGAAATACGGGGATCGTCAGTGCGCCAATCATCAAAAACACGAACTTGATGTTGAGGTCAGTATCGGTTCGTTTCTTCACTGCAACCTGACCGCCCCGGATTCCGGCAACCGCTTCCTTGATACCGCTGGCGAGGTTCGACCGCAGACGGAAAATCGTGTACAAGCCGCCGACGACCATGGCACCAACACCAATGTATCGGATGTAATTACCCCAAATTTGGTAGAACCCCCAGATCTGGTACCCGACGTTCGCATTCCCGAACCCAAACGCAAGTGCATCGGTGATATCAGTCGGGCTCATCGGTGTCGGAAGACCAGCGGCTAACGCGATGAGCGGGGCGAGAATCACCCAGCCGATGAGGCCGCCGACGAACACGAACGCAGCGATCTTCGGCCCGATGATCCAGCCGACCCCAAGAAGCGCTGGAGACGTTGCGACTCCGCCGTAAAACACGCCGGGTTTTTCTCCATTACCAAGATTAAACTTACCGATATTCACGATCCCGTGGATTGCACCACCAAATATCTTCAGACCAACCTGACCGAATTTAAATAATGCAGCAGCAACAACGCCGACAATAAGCCATATCCCGCTCACCCCGCTGCCGGTTTTCTTCTCTGATTGTGCGGTCTCGCCACCGACCGTGGTTGTAAGAACTGCGGCGACCGCGACCCCTTCAGGGAACGGCAGGTCTGTCTTGATGATCAGTGCGCGACGGAGCGGAACCATCCAAAGTACTCCCAGCATGCCGCCGAACAGGGCTATGAGAGTGGTTTCAACGTAATGAACCTCGGTCCAGGTCCCGAGGAGCACAAGAGCCGGGATCGTGAAAATAACGCCAGCCGCGAGTGCTTCACCGGCGGCCGCCCCCATCATCCCCAAGTTGACCTCAAGGATGGTGCCTTTAAAGGGACGAAGGAACGCAAACGCCATGACCGCCCCGGGGATAACCGCTGAGACCGTCATGCCAGCGTACAATCCGAGGTACGCGTTCGCTGCGCCAAGGATGACTGCCAAAATGGCACCCACGATGACTGCTTTAAGCGTCAGCTCAGGAAGTTTCTTCTCCGCGGGGATAAATGATTTGAAATCCTCTCGAGACGACATAGGTAATCAGTATGAATAATATATTTAAGACTTTATAATACCATCGGTTTAAAAGCACCTATTATCAGGAGGGGCGGTAATTTATTCATGGACCCCTATATTTCTAAGGGGTACCGAAGGATGCCGCCGATGCCACTGAACGCGCTGTACAGTGATTCCCCCTCCTCACTGTTCCGAGAAACGAGCGTCACTTTCGCGCTCGTCCGGTCCGCTAGATCAGACAGCTCATCGACCAGGTCGACTTTGGAGACGATCTCCATGGGGATTGATGTTTTACACGTCGGGCATTGTGGTGGCGTAAAATCCTCGAGGGTCTCCTCGTCCATGGTTTTCTCCATGGTGTACCCGCAGGATCCACACTTGAGTGTCACCCGGTATTTCCGGAGCTCTTCAGATAAAAGCAGGGTATCAACGACTCCCATCTCCAGCGCCTTTCGCACCTGATGCTCCCCGTAGACAGCGAGGCTTTTCTCAGATTTCATGATCTCCTGCATGAACCGCTTCATGATTTTCTTTTCCTGAGCGATCTTAAGATCTGTCATCCTTTCCGCGGCGTTCGCGACAAGTTCTCGCAGTCCGAACTCATCTGTGTACCCGGTGTCGAACAGATCAATGACTTTTTTCTGGATTTCGTAATGGAGGTACGCCTCATCGATGAAATAGTGCTTCGTCGGACCAGGGCCACCCACAAGGATCCCTTTCAGCTTTGGTTCTGCGAGGAAAATCTCGCTCGCCCGCTCACCCGCCTTCTCGAACCATTCGTGCGCGGCGATCTCTGTGGTACGCTCGAACCTGCGCTGGGACTGTCCACCACGACCGTGTTTCCCAGGGACCTGCGAGGTCATGTACTTCAGCATCTCGATGCGGTTTCCCCGAAGCATCCCAATCGTGCATTCACGCCTATCAATGAGCAGGAGTCCGTAAATTTCCTTCTCGGTGAGCATATCCTCGAGGGGCTGCAGGAAGAACTCGGAGTCGCAACGGTATAGAAACGTAATCACCGGCATCGGCGGTTCGATGACGTAGGCGATCATCTCTGTCTTATCGCTCCCGATGCTCTTATGGCCGACAAACATTGCAAGGCCGTTTGGTGGCGCATGTTTAAACGACCTCAAGCGGCTCATGATCGATTCGATCGCGGAGAGCACGTTTTTCATGGTGGTCTTCGATTTGATGTTCTGTGACTGTGAGTACTCGTTTCGCAGGTATGCGACGACATCGAAGATCTGCTTTGAAGGAGGGACGTACAGGGAGATAAGTTCAGTGTGTTTCCCCCGTGCTTTCCTTAGTTCCTCAAGTTGTCGTTTCAAATCGTAGATTTGTCGCTGTGTCATTTCCTCGGTCATGGGTTGTTTCCTCTTGGTCTAGTATCTTCTTTTCTCATCATCTTCCGTAAAATCAATGTGTCCCCTTGTGTTAGAGATGGAGACGTTCCCCTTTAAGCGGTGTATAGACCTCTGCGTAATCCTTCAGGGACTCCGCAAGCGGTATACGATCATCGCTGTGGAAGAGAACGATCTTCTCAGGGTGGCATGCCTTCGCAAACTGCACAAGCTCCGTGTGGCCGGCGTGTGCGGAGAAATCGAAATATTCGACCTCGCAATCGACATCCTCGACAACACCGTAAAAATCCAATTTTCCTCGCTCAATGAGCAGCCTGCTGTTGGTCCCCTCGACCTGGTACCCCGTGAGCAGTACCGCACTTTTACGATCGTTCTTCAATTTGTTCATGTAGGAGAGAATCGG
>DATKKD010000077.1:0-6883 GCA_035543435.1 Thermoplasmatota archaeon | reverse complement strand
ATCGAGCTTCTTGCACTGGCTTATCCCGAGGGCGCACTGGAGATCGGTGAGCCGATAGTTGTAACCGAGTTCCTGCATCTCGTAATACCAGCCTCCTTCGTTTCTATGTAATTTTTTTGGGTCTTTTGTAATCCCGTGAGTTCGGAACATCTGGAGGCGGTCGAAATATTCCTCATCGTCTGTGAGCACCATGCCTCCTTCGCCAGTGGTGATCGCCTTCACCGGGTGGAAGGAAAGGATTGTCATGTCAGCAAGCGCACCGATTTTTTTACCCTTGTATTCAGCACCGAAGGCATGGGCTGCGTCCTCAATCACCGAGATATGGTATTCCCGAGCGATTTCATTGATTTCATCAAGGTCGCATGGCTGACCAGCAAAATCGACGGGGATGAGAGCTTTCGTCTTGCGGGTGATGGTTTTTTTAATCTGTTGAGGGTCTATATTATATGTTGTTGGTTGGATATCGGCAAGCTTAACCCTCCCACCCTGGTATAATGCGCAGTTCCCATCAGCAACAAAGGTGATTGGTGTCGTAATAATTTCATTCCCTGAGGAGATACCCGCAGCAAAGGCGGCACCATGGAGTGCTGCCGTCCCTGATGAGAACGCCACCGCATGTCGCACGTGACAATACTGTGAGACGACTTCTTCGAACTCATGCACCAAGGGGCCCTGTGTGATCCAATCGGTTTTGAGAACCGAGGTGACAGTTTCGATGTCGTCGTCATCAATCCATTGATGGCCGTACGGTAACAAGTGCGTTCTTACGGGGACTCCGCCGTCGACGGCTAGCTTTCCAGGCATTCTAATTCCTTGACGATCTTCATGAGCTGTTGTTTGGCGAGCCATTCCGTGTTCTCGGCGCTGGTGTACCTGAAGTCCTCAGGGAGGGCTTTTCCTCCGGTGAGTCGCCGGGTACTCCAGAAGGGATGCTCGGGCTCAATGACAAACGAGTCTTTGAATTCCTTTGTGTGGCTTGCCTCTTCTTCTGTGAGGAGGATCTCATGGATCTTCTCCCCAGGACGTATGCCGATGATTTTTCGTTTTGCCCTCGGTGCGATCGCGCCAGCTAGGTCGGTGATTTTCATACTAGGAATCTTGGGGACGAAGATTTCTCCTCCTTTCATCCGTCCGATACAGTTGATGACGAAATTGACTCCTTGATCAAGGGTAATCCAAAACCTGGTCATCTTTTCGTCCGTGATCGTGATGGTCCCAGATTTTTTCTGCTCAAGGAAGAGCGGGATAACGCTTCCTCGGCTCCCGATTACATTCCCGTATCTGACACAGCTAATCTTGGTGTTGACCTTCCCTGCATAGGAGTTTCCCTGAATGCAGAGCTTTTCCGCGGTCATTTTCGTCGCACCATATAAATTGACGGGATGGACTGCTTTATCTGTACTGATTGCAAGCACACGATCGATGCCATTATCAATGGCCGCGTCAATTACGTTGATAGCGCCGTCGATGTTCGTACGGACCGCCTCGATCGGGTTGTATTCGCAGGTGGGGACCTGTTTCAGCGCGGCAGCATGCACCACGAGGTCACAGTTCGTCATCGCCCTGCGTAGTCGTTCCCGATCTCGCACGTCACCGATGAAGAACCGCAAGCGATCATCCTTGAACTTGTTCATCATGTCGAGTTGTTTTTTTTCGCCTCGCGAAAATACACGAATCGCCTGGGGATTCTGTTTCAGGGCGATTTCGGTGAATTTATTCCCAAAGGACCCTGTCCCACCAGTTAAAAGGATGGTTTTATCTTTCAAGACATCCATGGTAGACACCTCATAAGAATCATGGTATGGGACATGTTCTCTCCTTTTTAAAAAACTTCCTATAGAGTCTAAAAACCGAGTCGTTTAGTGTGTTGAACCTTGGTTACTGGCGAAGAAGGATTGGATTGCTGAGGTGAGCCGTGAAATATTGTCTGCAGGGGAGATGTTGACGATTTTTGCGTACGACGGTTCCACGTAGGCGTTGGTACCAACCTCAAGAACCGCAGAGATGAACAGGCGGACATGCGTTGGGTTTATGGTGTACCCTTCTTGAATTGTAGCAAGTGCTTTCTTACATTTCTCGACTGATGGCACGTAGAACACCCCTTTGCAGAATTTGTACCACGCATGCCCATATAGAAGGACGGGTCTGCCTCGGACGACCGCCTCCCAACCAGCGGTCCCGGTGATCGTGACCACCGCCTTCGCATGGTCGATGAGCTCGAAATTCGGGGTGGTCACGGGGATTATCTGGACGTTCGGTAAGGCAGCCACCCGGTCGTAGAACTCAGAGGACCTGCTGCATTCCCCATGCAGCTTTGGATGCCACTGCGAGGAATGCTCCTTGACGTAGATTTTCCACCCGGCTGGCGCGAAGCGGGAGAGCATGTCGACGATGAGGAACTGGTCGACAAAAGCCTCGCCAAGTGGGCAAGAGGTGTTCTCAGGTTGGTAATGGAGCGGGAAGTAAAAGTACGGGTGTTTGAACTCTGCTGGTTTTTCCAAGGACTGGTAGTGCTGTTTCAGCCTATTTTTTTTCTTCATCCCCTCGAGTTTGCAAAAGACGTACTCAAAACCCTTCATATCGGAGTCCTGGATGCTCTTCCCGTGTTGTTTTATGTAATGGCTCCTGGAGAGCAGGTTCCTACCTTTTTGGATCATCAGGGGGATGTCGTTCGGATGTAGGAGGAGTTTTTTACCTAGGTACGTCACGAGGTTGTGCTGTGCGAACTGATCCTTCATGTAGAACGGGACAGCACCGGCGTAGTCACCAGAGACTCGCTCTAGGTAGGCTGCTGCCTCCTCGGTTATTGGGATGGTCTTGAGGGAACCAGTGTCCCACGAATGGCACAGCTGCCAGTATCGATCTCTAAGAACTAGCGACCCGTCCTCGAACCGCGACTCAGGATAGATCCATCCGTCAAGCGATGTCTGTTCAAATAGGATCGTCTGAATCTTTTTTCGTTTGCACAGCGAGTACAGCACGTAATCGTACACCAGGTGAGGAGACACCGGAAACACGACGACCTCTGGTGAAAAATGATCTAGGACCGCGCTCCAGTACCTGAGGTATTGTTTGAAGAGGAGTTCCCGTTCGGAGAACGAGAAGCTGTCGTTGCGGTCCATCCTGTTCATCATCTGTAGGGAGATCATCTGGCAAGACGCAAGCTCCTCAAGCAGTGGCTGGTCAAGCACTGGAAGCGAAAGCATGCGACAGGCAGCCGCCGGAATCCCCCTGATAGCATCCAGGTTGTTATGAAACACAGCATCAGGGAAACGACGGTGTACCTGAGGCTCGAACCTAGGGTCCCCGGTCCAGTAGCACGGCTCCCAATCGTCAGTGCTCTGCAACTGGTATGCGACATCAATCCAGAAGGGAACAGAGCATTCGACGAAGATTGCTTTCCTTGACATACCTACTCTTCATACAGGTTTGCATGTTCGCTTTGCCATTTCTCGTTGAGGTACGTATGGTTGTTGTATTTCGAGGACCGATAATCCTGATACTTCTTTTCCTTCCCAAAAGCAGAGATGATCTCCTTTATCCCTTGCTGGATGGTCTTCGTGCTCCGGTACTGCACCTTGCGACGTATTTTTTCATCAGAGACGCGGTAGTCTCGCTCGTCGACCTTGCTTTTTTCAATAACTAGCTCTGCGTTCGGTGCAGCCTTCTTCACTGCATTTCCGATGTCGATGATTGTCGCGTTCTCTGGAGCGACATTGAAGATTTCGCCTTTGACATCCCTGATAGGGGCCTCAAGGCAGGTGAGGTACGCCTGTGCCGCATCCTGCACATGGCAAAAGGCCCTCCATTGCGCGCCTCCGAAAACGGAGAATTTTTTCTCCATCATGGCTTTCGCGCACAGGATGTTGATCACGAGATCGAACCGCATCCGTGGTGCGAGTCCAAACAGGGTCCCCATGCGAAGCACAGTCGGGGAGAAATTATCGTCCTCTAATCGAAGGACTCCCTGCTCGGATTTCAGCTTCATCTCCGCATACAGCGAAACCGGGTTGAGTCTCGAGGTCTCATTCAATGTCTTCCCGGTTTCGCTGGCGCCGTACACGCTGCAGGTTGACGCAAAAATGAACCGGTTGATTTGACTTTGTTTGCACACTTCCGCAAGAAGGATAGTCGAGAGGTAGTTGATCTCGATCGTCTCTTCGGGGTCCAGGGCGGAGGCGGGATCACCGACGATTGCTGCAAGATGAATGACCGCATCAACGTCCTTAATAGCCTTGACGACCGTTCGTAGATCCCTCATATCACCGTTGATAAATTCAAAGCCATCGTGATGATAAATCTGTTTTATCCCGTCATCCCCGTACATCAGGTTGTCGAGCACGCGGACGTGGTAGCCGCATTCAAGCAACTGCCGACACAGAATGCCTCCGAGGTACCCCGCGCCGCCCACCACCAGTACCTTGTCGACTTTTTTTACATCGATTGTGGTGTCGCTCAGTTTCCCCTTGTACCCTTTTTCTGAGATGAACAATAGGTCTGTTGGTTCGCCTTTCGCGCTCACGACTGGGATACAGAGCGTCCCGTACACAGGGAATTTTTTCTTGTTAATCTCCAAGAGAAGATTGTCAATGTCTAAGGGCGTGTAGTTCTGGTTGATTTTGATCGGATTTGTATTGGTAATCGTCCGTACCTCATGTTCGATGTTCACCCCGTTCATCACGGCTCGACGAATGTCGCTATCCGTGACCACGCCCGACAATTTGTTATTCTTATCAATTACCAGAGCGATACCCAGGCCACCGCAATCAATGGTCTTCATCGCATCCTTGATTTTGTCATATTCCTGAACGTAAATCGAGGTCAATCTCATCGGAAATACTCCTTGATTTTCTCGGTAATGTACTCGATATCCTCGTTTTGCAGCTCTGGGAAACTAGGCAGCGTGAGGACCGTGCCGGCTCGATGCTCGGTTTCTGGGAGAAGCCCATGGCGGTACCCGAATTTGGTCTGGTAGAACCGGGTCAAATGGACCGGGACGCCGAAATACGCCTTCGAGATGATGTTCTGTGCCGTGAGATATTTCTGAAGGTCATCCCGTTTGTGTTCCACCTCGATCGTGTACTTTTGGAACACATGGTAGAACCGCCCTGGCAGCTGGGGTACCTTTACCTGGGAAACGTCTTGGAGGTGCCGCGAATAGTTCGCCGCGTTCCGCTGTCTCATCTGGATGATCTGGTCGATGTGCTTCAATTGCGACAGACCCAAGGCCGCGTTCATGGTAGGCATTCGGAAGTTATACCCAAGAGCGATATAATCACCAAGGTTCGTCGAGGAGAAATAATTCTTATCATCGGCGCGTCCGTGGGACACCAAGAGTTTCATGTCCTCGTAGCGATCGTAATCATTGGTCACGATGACGCCACCCTCACCCGTGGTGATGATCTTATCCTGACAGAAGCTGAACATCGCCGCATTACCGAACAAGCCTGCCTTGGTGCCGTCCAGTTTCGCACCGAGAGATTGTGCGGCATCCTCGAAGAACAACAGGTCATGCTCCTCCGCGAGCTCCTTAAGCTCCTGTATGTGGGCACACACGCACCCACCGAAATGGATGGGCATGATGGCTTTCGTTTTCTTCGTGATTTTTTTCTTGACGGCACTCACATCGAGGCCATAGGTCTGGCCCTCGATGTCCGCGAACACCGGTTTTGCTCCGACGAAAAGAAGGCAGTTCGCGGTCGCCACAAACGTGAACGACGGGATGACGACCTCGTCATTGGGCTGAATCCCAAAGGAGAGCAGCATTGCATGCAAGGCGCTGGTGCCGGAGTTGAAAACGACCGCGTGTTTCGTGCCGATGAACGCCGCAAGCTCTTTTTCGAACTGGTCGATCTCGGGCCCTGTGGCCCAGTAGCTGTGCCGTCTGATGACCGAAGACACTGCCTCCACGTCAGTCTCATCCGCATACATCTTCAGTAACGGGACCTTCCGACTCATACGCATCCCCATCTACTTAAGCTGGTTGAACCTCGCCACCGTTGATCAAGGCCTTTTCGACGTTTTTCTTGAGGCGCCAGTTCCCGTCGCGTTTCTCAAGGATGTCTTTGTTCGCGAAGCGGTCCACCTGTTTCCAGAAATCAGCCTCGTTATACCCTGTGTAAGAGAGGAAATCGTCGAGCATCCGACGGTCGAGCTTCCAGTCCTCCTCGATGACCTTCTTTACCACGTCCGGTCGCTTCATCCTGCCTTCCCGGATATAGAGGCTCCCAACTTCGGTAACACGGAAATGTCCGAACTTTGGGAACTTGAACCAGCAGTGGGTGAGATACCCGACCGTGTCGATCTGGTCGTACTGCTCGAGGAACCCGGCCCGCTTCCATTCACCGGTGTCATCCAAGGTCTTGAACCCTCTGGTCCGTGCGAACTCCATGTTCTTGTACCCGCTCCATGGTGTGAAATAGCTCAGATAAATCGGTTCGAGTTTCGCCTTCTTAATCTCCTTCTCACTCGGATAGGAACATGCGGCGAAATCCTTCATGGTCATGTCGCTATTTTCCATCCACTTCTCCCAGGGGATGGGTTTCACGACATCGTTTTTGATCTGATCGATCGCGCTGTATGTTTCTTTTGCGCCGATCGGTCCACCGTACTCGAAGTTCGTGTTCTCCCCGTACACCACGAGGGGGATGCCAAGTTGGGTCGCGGTCTTGATCGGCCATGCGTATATTGCAAGATCGAAGTACCACATCGCGATGCCCTGGATCTCGAGACCTTTCACGAACATCTTCTTGCAGGTCTGCGGGGAAAGGTTCATCTGGATCGCGTCCACCCCGAAGGTCGACATGAGGTTCGCCCAGTTCTTCTTGCCGGTCTCGGTCCAGCTGTAGTTCCCGACTGAGACGATCAACGGGTTCATCCCGAG
>DATKKD010000076.1:0-9696 GCA_035543435.1 Thermoplasmatota archaeon | reverse complement strand
GACCTTCTCTGCGTGTCCCTGGTCGTAAAACGAGTTCCCGACTAACGCCGTTATGGTGATGGGGCCGAAGATCCGTGGGCTCGTGGTAGGCACGATGCGTGTATCATGGATGTACAGGGCGTTCAGGGGTTTCATCATCTCGATGGAAAGCGGCTGCTTCTCAAGCGACAGGTTCATCCATAGGGGTGTCCCTGATGAAGCATCATGGCGGTATGGGTCATAATAGTCATAACCGTTGACCCGCAAATCGAGGTACAGTTCCCCAGGCGCGATCGACGTGGTGAAAAACCCTAATGCGTTGGTCTGCGCCTGCCGCATGTAGGAATGGTTGATAGAAATATTCACCCATTCAAACCCGATTCGGACGCCCTGCAACGGGGCGCCGGTCGCTTTATCGATGATGTACCCGCAGACCGTCGAGGTCTCGGGAGGCAAAGGGTACAGCGAGACGTTCACCCAGAGTGTCTGCGTTCCTGTAATGTTTTGCTCGTACCAATCCTCAGTGAAATATCCGTCCTTGGAAATGGTGAGGTCAATTTGTCCTGGCGCCACGCTCATTCGGTAGAAACCATTGATATCGGAGCTAGTGGTGTTGTGATAGGTGTTCGTATAGTTACCTGCCCAATGGAGCGTGACGTTCGCAACCAAGGGCGTCCCGTTCTTGTTAGAGGTCACATAGCCGCAGACGGTTGCGGTCTCCGCCGGGCGCGGCACGAGTGAGAGGTTCACCCACACGGTCGTGTTTTGTGGAATAGTATAGGGCCCTTTCGAGGTATCACAGTACCCCTGCGCGGATGCAGTGAAGCGTAGCCTCATTGAAGGAACATGCATGTAGTAGAAACCGTTTTGATCGGTCGTGGTCTGATTTTGGTAGGACTGGGAATAATTTTTCCGGCCGCTGACGGTCACATCGGCGCCAGCGATGGGTTGCCCCGAGCTCGTGACGTACCCGCACACCGCCGAGGTCTCCGCGAGAGGCTGAAGAACAATGGGAGGCTGACTGGACCTAACGTTCGGTTGATGAGCAGAATTCTGGCCTGATGATGTTTCGTGAAGGATGCTTGTCGTGAGCGGTAATCCCCCAGGGTAATTGTCGTACATCGTCGGATGCTGTTGTGGCATAGTCCGTGGCGATGCGTATGCGAACATCTCCTGGGCGGTGACGATGCCGTCGTCGTTGCTATCCGCGTACCCCCGCAGACCGTCGATCACGTACGGCGCGAACGCACCAGACATCGCTTCTTCATCCGCACACGACCCCATGATGGTGACTCGTTTCTGGGGCGCGGCGCTCTTCGGGATTCTCCAATGATCCTGGAACCCACCTGCGTAACAACTATCGACAAGAAGACAGACCCCTTTGCAATGAATCTGATTCAGAAGGACGTTCACCTGGTCGTCCCACAAGACAAACGAGAGGAACGAAAACCCCCAGTAGGTGACCAGGGCGGTGTCATTGCTGCCTGCCTCGTCCCTCGGTGGAAGATCGAATGTGAGCGGGAACCCGTGAGTCGAGAGGTACACGACCACGATGTCGTTGCTCCCGGCAACGCTTCGCAGCCAGCGGAACCCAGCAAGGATATTCCTGATTGTTGCGTTCTCCGCGGTAAGCATCCTGATATGGTCTGCTGACCACCAAGAGGACTGCAACAACATGTCCCTAAAATCGCTCACCTCAGAAATCATGTCAGGCCTGTCCTGGTCTGGGTTTTCCGCGTAGATCCCGACGCCTACCAGGAGTGCCCAATATTTTGTATCGTTCCCTGCTTTTGTGTTCGTGACAGGTTTATAATTCGCTATGGTTTTTTCAGATGATGCTCCGCCTGCCATGGGGAGAATCGCAGTCCCCATCAGGATCAACAGCACGACAATACATCGAAATTGTATTAACAACTTATGTGTCATATCATAGTCCCCTTACAATAAAAAAAAGAAGGGGCCTTGATTTAAATAATTTCTTCCCAAATCCCTCCCTAATCGAAAGAAACATATTAAAGAAGACCAGTAGTTCCCTGTCAAGGTTTCACGATGGGTTCTTTGAAGAACGTCCTGTACTGGCTCATCGCCAATTCTCTTGGCGGCTACAACAGGGGCAGGATTATCGAGGAGATCATTGAGAAACCTCAGAACGCCAACGAGCTTTCGAAGAACTTGGATATCGAGTATAAAACCATCAGGTACCATCTGAAAGTACTGGAGGACAACGGAGTCATCACGTCCGTTGGCGGCGGGTACGGGAAAACCTATTTTCCAACAGATAATTTCAAAACGAACATGATGGATTTTACAGAGATTTGGGATAAAATTGGGAAAAAAACAAATAAGGAACAGGGGGCATAGATATACATGACGACAACCATGAATCAAAATCCAATTAAAGAAATACCAATCACTGATGAAAAAATCCCTACGCACACAAAAAAAGCGCTCAAGCTCATCGTACCGCTCGTGTTGTGTGGCGTTGTCGTTGGGCTCCTGCTCTCCTATTTTTTTGTGAACGAAGCCAATGACCAGATCATCCGCGGACCCGGCATCTACTTCCGAGTAAATCCACTCACCACCGAGGAAATCATCCTTCCCGCGGTCGGCGTGGTCGCGGTGTGCATCAGCATGTTCCTCCTCATCGGCCTCATCGCCGTGTACATCAGGGTGTTTGTGAAAACCGGATCGAAGTACATCGCCGGCCTCTTGTTCTTCCTCGCGCCCCTGTTCGTTCAGTCAATTCTTTCGATCAACACCCTGCGATCCCTGTTCATTTCAGCCGCCATCCCCGATCAGTTTCAACCCATCCGGGAGAGCATCGGGTTCGGTATCGGCGGGTTCGGTGAGATCCTCGTGATCATCTCTCTTTTTGAGATCATCGGGTTAAGCATTCTACTGTACCTCAGCACCGAATAGCACAAGCGAGACGTTCGTTCCAAAAGCCAACCTTTTTTTTATTCCGCGTGCGAGGCCTGTTTCTTTCGTCGTTGGGCGACGGCCTTGAGTACCTCGAACCACACGACGCTCAATCCTCCTGCGATGACACAAATCAGCACATCCATGAGGTTAAGTTGAGCGAACATGAACAGTTTTTGGAGGAACGGGACCGATAGCACCAGGCCGAGAAAAAGAATCGTCCCAGCGGCAACAATCCATAAGGCATTGTTCTTGTTGCGCAGCGTTGACACCACGGTCTTGGACCAGGAACGGTTGGTGAAAATCAAGCCAAGGTTCGCGATGACCAGGGTCGTGAACGTGAGCGCACGAGCGACGTTCACGCTTTGCCCTTGCGTCCTGGAGATGCAGTACACAGCAAGGACGATGGCTAGGACGCTGAACCCCTGCATGATGCTCACCCAGAGCGTCCGTCGGGTGAACAGTGGTTCAGTCGCCTTACGAGGACGCCGCTTCATCACGTCAGCCTCCTCCGGTTCAGCTTCAAACGCAATAGAGCAGGACGGGTCGATGACGAGTTCCAGGAACACGATATGCACGGGATGTAGGAGGAGCGGCCAGTTGAGGAGCACCGGGATAAGGGAGAGACCGGCGATCGGGATGTGAATCGCGATGATGTAGCTCATCGCTTTCTTGATGTTGTCGTAGATGCGCCGCCCCATGCGCACCGCCTGGACGATGAACGAAAAATCATCATCAAGCAGCACGAGGGCCGCTGACTCTCGAGCGACATCCGTGCCACGTCCGCCCATGGCGACACCGATGGTCGCGGATTTCAACGCAGGTGCATCGTTCACACCATCGCCGGTCATGGCGACGATCTCCCCGTTCTTTTTGAACGCGTCAACGATGAGGAGTTTCTGCTCGGGAACCACACGAGCGAACACATTCACGTCCCGGATTCGCTGCTGAAGCTCCTCCTCTTTAAGTGAGCGAAGCTCAGGCCCGGTGATTATTTTTTCCGGGTTTTTCAAACCGATTTCCCGCGCGATGCATTGAGCAGTCCCCGGGTAATCACCAGTGATCATCACCACGCGAATCCCTGCCGCATAGCACTCCTTCACCGCCTCCGGCACATCTGGTCGCACCGGGTCGATAAACCCGATCAAACCGAGGAACTGAAACGTGAAATCATGCTGCTTATCTGGTAGATCGGTTTTTCTGAACGATGATTTCGCGACACCGATGATGCGAAGCCCTTCGGCCGACATCGCATTGATCTCGGTCGCTAGACGTTGCGTTTGCTCAGGGGTAAAATGGCAGAGATCCGCGACTGCCTCCGGAGCCCCTTTAGCGGCAATGATGTACTCGTTCCCATCTGGCGAGCTCATCACCTGCGACATGGCGAGCAGTTCCTTGGAAAGAGGATACTCCTGGACGACTACCCAATCCTTATGAAGATGCTCAGTGTGAGCGAGGGTCTCGTCCCCGATTTCTAAGAGCGCCCTCTCCATAGGGTCAAAAGGCTCCTTCTTGCTCGCCAGGATACCGAATTCCACGATCTCGTGGAACGACTCAGGGATTGCCTGCCTCGGGGATGTGATCGTATGATAGTTGCCGTTCGCGAACAGTGCGCAGACCGTCATGCGGTTCAACGTGAGCGTCCCGGTTTTATCGACACACAACACCGTTGCGGCGCCAAGCGTCTCCACGGCGGGGACCCTCCTGGTCAGCACGTTCTTTTTCGAAAGACGCCACGCGCCCAGCGCGAGGAACACCGTGAGGACCACCGGGAACTCCTCGGGAAGAATCGCCATGGCGAGCGTGATGCCCGCGAGAAACCCGTTCACCCAGTTGTTGCGGTCGACAGCACCACGCGTAAGACCGTACCCGACGATGACAATCGCGCAAAGGATCACACCGATGACGGCGAGGTTTTTCACGAACCGCCGCGTCTCCGTCTGCAGCGGGGTGTCCTCCGGTTTCAGAGTCTGTAGCGCTTTTCCTATTTTTCCCATCTGGGTCTCAGACCCGATCTCAAGGACCCGTGCGATCCCTTGCCCGCCGACGACAAGCGTACCAGAGAAAACGAACGGGAGGTCGTCCCCTCCAGGTGCGGTTTGTTTCATCATCCCATCCCAGTGGAGTTTCCGCACGGGTGCGGACTCGCCCGTGAGCAGTGATTCATCAACGCACAGATGGCTGCTTGAGAGGACCACAGCATCAGCAGGGACACGGTCTCCCTCCGCCACGAGGAGAATATCGCCTCTCACCACCTCACGGCCAGGGATACGTTTCTGCGCCCCGTCACGAATCACGAGCGCACGGGGGCTTGAGAGATCGCGCAACGCTTCGAGCGCGCGCTCCGTTTTCCGCTCCTGATACAAGGTGATTCCGATGATCACGAACACAAACGCAAGCAGCATCAGCGCCTCTTCGAGATCGCCGAGCAAGAGGTAGAGAACGCCCGCGGCGATCAACAGCAAGAACATGGGCTCGCGCACGATGTCATAGGCGATATGGAAAATGGTCCGATTTTTAGTCGACGGAAGCTCGTTGTAACCATCGTGTACAAGTCTTGCAGCTACCTCTTGTTCAGAAAGTCCATTGAGATCCTGCTGCTCCGGGGCCACGTGGTTTGTCCCTCACTGATAGTACCTTGTTTTTGATTGAAAGCAATAAGGTCGATATAAAGCGTTGCATCGATGGCTTCTCAGCGAACTGTACCTAGGCCTTTTATAAGTCCAATACCATTGCGCTAATTATATGAGGATAGAGGAGAATTCCGGAATGGAGATCAATGCCAGGAGAGAAAAAAATCTATGGTAGAAGACGCCGAACCATGGTCGCTCCCTGAGGATGCGAAACAGGTGCTCCTTGAACGCTTTAAGAACCTTCAAGAAAAGGTCGTCCTCGAGGTGTTTACCGCAAAGCAACACGAGAACCCGTACGATGAGCTCACCATGACCTTCGCGCAGGCGCTGGGGACCTTATCTGATAAAATAGAGGTGCATCTCAATACTATCGGCGACAAGAAAGCAAAAGACTACCAGGTGACACGCTCCCCGACCATCCTGCTGCAGCCTCAGCGATACAAGCTCAGATACACGGGTGCCCCTTTCGGGGAAGAGGGCAGGTCGTTCATCGAGGCAATCCTCCTTGTCTCGCACCATGACAAACTTCTTTCTCCGTCCTCAAGAAAAACCCTTGTGAGCCTGAAAGAACCCCGGGCGGTCCAAGTCTTTGTAACACTCGCCTGCCCGTACTGTCCAGGCCAGGTCATCAACGCGTTCAAAGCGGCGATCGAACGCCCCGACCTGGTCTCCGCGGAATGCATCGACGGCGAAGAAAACCTCGATCTCGCGCAACGCTACCATGTGAGCGCAGTCCCGCAGACGGTCATCAATGGGAAAACCGTAAGCTACGGGTTCGAGCCGGAGGAGCAGTTCATCGCGGAGCTCGTCAGCCTCACGCCGCAGACCAAGGCGTTCACTGAGCCTCAGACCGACCTTGGCCGTAAAGTAGAGGTTGATCTCGTCATCGTCGGCGCCGGACCTGCTGGGCTTACCGCAGGGATATATGCGGCGCGCAGCGGCCTGAAAACCGTGCTCCTTGAGAAGAGCATCATCGGCGGCCAGGTCGCGATCACACCAATCGTGGAGAACTGGCCAGGCTTTCAACAAATACCAGGGAAACAACTCATGGAGCTGATCAGCGCCCAGGCGCGGCACTACGTACCAATCCTCGAAGGTGAGGATGTCCAAGAGATCAAAGTCGGCAAACACATCGAAGCGATCACGCGCAACGCCCGGTACATCGGCAAAGCCTTGATTCTTGCGACCGGCTCCGTGCATCGAAGGCTAAGGGTCCCTGGGGAAGACGAGTTCTACGGCCATGGAGTGAGTTACTGTGCCACCTGTGATGGTTACCTTTTCAAAGGTCGACAAGTGGTCGTCGTCGGAGGCGGGAACACCGCGCTCACCGATGCCTTGTACCTGAAACACCTTGGGGCGGAGGTCTCGCTTGTCCATCACCTTGATGCGTTCAATGCGGAAGCTCCGCTGATATCATCAGTCACACGGGAGAACATCCCTGTCATTTGGAACACGATGGTCCAGGAAATAACGGGTGGCAAAACAGTGACCGGCTTAAAAATAAAAAACGTCAAAGACGGGTCTGAGCGCACCTTGCAGACCGACGCCGTGTTCGTCGCAATCGGTGAACTTCCGAACAACACGCTCGCGGTCGAACTCGGACTCACCATGGATTCGCAGGGGTACGTCAAGATTGATAGTCATGGGCGAACGAACATCCCCAGGATCTATGCTGCTGGTGATATCACTGGCGGTGTACGTCAAATCGTGACCGCGGTAGGCAACGGGGCAACAGCTGCCGTCTCCGCCTTCGAAGATCTCCTGCATCCCTACTGGGTACAACAACCTACCTAATCCCTCACGCATTGGATGATACGTTCATTTATCAGACAGAAATATTATATTGCCTTCTTGGTATCACGGTAACACTGGAAATAACAACGGTGGCAGCAAGGAACCCCCAGGATTCGAGGTGGTTCCCGTGATTGCTGTTGTTGCTGTGGCTGCAATCCTCTTACGACGACGGCGTTAGCCGTCACACCTTCTTTTTTTGAAAGGGTATTTTTATAAAAGCGAGATGCCTTCGCCTTGTTCCATGGTACGCACTATACCTCATCTCGATGAGATCTTTCCATTGCTCAAACAGGAGCTTCAGAAGTACGGGCTGCCCATTGTCACACGCTCGAAGCCTGACATCCCGGAGACGCCGTTCGTAACCCTGATCTCCTGTCTGCTCAGTCTCCGCACGAAAGACGAGGTCACCGCGGAGGCGACCCAACGATTGCTGAAGGACCATTATACCCCCCAGAAGCTCTCGACAATGTCGTTACAAAAAATCGAGAAATTAATCTACCCGGTCGGCTTCTACAAAACCAAAGCACGGCGGATCAAGGAGATCTCCAGGACCCTCATCGATGAGTACCATGGTGAGGTGCCCGACGATTTCGACGAGTTACTGAAACTGAAAGGAGTAGGAAGAAAGACCGCGAACATCGTCATGGTGTACGGCCACAAGAAGCACGGGTTCCTGCCGATCGACACGCACTGCCATCGCATCCCGAACAGGCTTGGATGGATCCGGACGAAAACACCTGAGGAGACCGAACTCGCCCTCAAAAAAATCCTTCCGGAACGCTACTGGGATGACTTCAACGACCTGTTCGTCAGATTCGGTCAGACGATCTGTGTGCCGATTTCTCCATTCTGTAGCCGCTGCCCGATCGCACGGTACTGCAAACGCGTGGGCGTCACTACGAGCAGGTAAAAAACCTTCACAATTTCGTGTTGCGAGTCTGGATGAACCGTTCGATGTCCGTGACCGTGAGGTGCTTGTTCTCCGTCATGAGGTCCACGAGCTTGTCTTTCTCCGCCCAGTTCTCGTAGTATTTCTTCTGAATGTTGTTCAAGCTGAAGATCATGCCTTTGCTTTCCGCGAGCTGCTTTAACTGAATCTCGGTTAATTCATTCAACAGTTCTTTCTTAATAGACATGTGATCCCATCCTTGCAGGTGGTATGAGGAATCAGGGATTTAGCTGTTTCGTTCCGACGACCATTCGTCACTTTCATGGTCCTTCGATGACCGATTAATTTATTAATACGATACGCAATTCCATAGCTTGCCAAGTGGAAGGGATGCAGGATGGAGAGCAGACGCTTATTTCTTCAGAGATGTTGAAACCTCTTATTATCAGATCTTTGAGGAGAAGTAGCGTTCGGAAAAAAATCGCAGATTATCTGTTCGAGATTAGCCCAAGCGGAAGCTACACCTCGGAAATCGCCTACAACGTGAAGACGACACCGACGAACGTAATCGGCGCGATCCGCGGGATGAATTCTCGGTACCGCGACGACGAGTCGCTCATGAGCCTGAACCTCGTCGAGCAGATCGAGGGGGGCAGGCACAAGGACATCAAACTGTACCGTCTCACGAGCTTTGGAAAGGAGATCGTGGAATCACTTCGTGACACCAAGAAACGGTACTGACCGTTAGTCGTTCCGTTCTGATTTTTCACATGCAAAGTTTATGATTCGACGCTAAGGAAAGTTTGGGCTACCTACAAGACTGAATCCAATGATAAATCCGATATTATAATATTCTTACCATGGGGAAAATCGAATCATATGAAGTCCTATTACCATCATAAGAATAAGCAATGATTCTCAGAGACCATACATGAATAAACATTAATCGGGGAGTCCATTTCCAAGTTAGATTATAAGGTGGAGTTCTGAGCGTACCTAACAGTAAGAGGTTTGCATAAACCTCGATTTTACTGACATCGCTTAAGGTGAGTATGGACACGTTTATCTTCCCGATGAGAATTGTCACATAAATGGTGGACATTCCCTCTTCGCCAAATTTGTATACGTACCCGGATCGAGGATAGGTGATGACCGCTAGCGTTTGTTTGTTGAGGAAAAGACGGACGATCCCCTGTGTCCCTCCAGTGACAAGATCATTGTAACCATCATGGTTGAAATCCCCTGAAGCCATTCCTCCTTGTTTAAAATCTTCGCCAGTAAACCCTCCTTTATTTGTAAGCATGCAAAAAAGATATGGGATGAACTCGTTGTTCTTATTTAGGAGAAGATATAATTCATACCCCGCACCGACAATGAAATCTGGTGCTCCGTCATGATTGTAGTCAATCGAGGTAAGACTCGCTGTGAATGCTTGCCATGGTAACGAAAAGACCAATACTCCAGGATCTTGATTGAATATGA
>DATKKD010000075.1:0-2870 GCA_035543435.1 Thermoplasmatota archaeon | reverse complement strand
CGAGATTGCAGAGGACGATCTCACTCAGGTCATCGAACGGGTCAGGCCGTTCGTCGAGGAAATGAAGGAGCAAGGGAATGCACCGACGTTCTTTGAGATCGTGACTGCGCTTGCGTTTATGTATTTCCATGAGCGCAAGGTCGATTACGCGGTGGTGGAGGTCGGCCTTGGGGGACGGCTCGATGCGACCAACATCGTGACACCCTTGGTTTCGGTGATCACCAACATCTCCTTGGAACATACGGATATCTTAGGAAACAGCGTGGAAAAAATCGCATTTGAGAAGGCAGGCATCATCAAGGAAGAGGTACCGGTGATCACGGCGACAACAGGAGATGCACGAGAAGTTATTGCAAAAGTTGCTAAGGAGCATGATGCACCAGTAATATTCGTTGAAAATACATGGTGGAAGCGAGTGTCATGGGACGGCAGGCAGCAGGAATTTTTTGTTCAAGGATCTCTTGGAGAATTTACCGTAAGGACCTCGCTTTTGGGGATTCATCAGGGTGAGAATATAACGGTTTCGATAGCCGCTGTCGAGCAGCTGCAGATGCACGGTGTGTATCTCACCGATGCCGATATCGTAAAGGGCATCGAAGTCGCGTCAAATCCTGGACGCATGGAGATTGTCGGGGAAAGCCCGATGATTCTTCTTGATGGTGCCCACAACCCTGCAGGCATGAAGATGCTCGTCGAGGCCCTCAGGCAGGATTTCACCTACAAGCACCTCTCTCTCGTCTTCGGCGTGCTCAAGGACAAGGATATCCCGTCCATGGTTGCGACGATCGTGCCAATCGCTGATACCATCATTGTCACCAAATCCTCAAGCCCGCGGGCGTACGACCCGATGCTTCTGAAGGAGCAGATTACGGCGGTGGATCCCTTAAAAGAAGTGATTATCATCAATTCCGTAAAGGAAGCCGTCGATCACGCACGAAGGCATGCGAGGCGCAAGGATCTGATCTGTATCACCGGGTCGCTGTTCACGGTCGGCGAGGCACGGAAGCATCTTTTGCGGCATTGAAAAGAGGCTGAATGAGAAAACATTTAAGGGGATTTCGCATCATTTTATTATCCATAACGGGGAGATGATGAAGGTGGCATCGGAGAGTAAGAAGGAAGAATTTCAGGGTTCAAAATTTTCTGTTGATCCACGGTGGAGAGGCTTCATCCGCCTGAGTGGGATCCTGTTTCTCATCAGTGGTCTGGGTGGATTTGTCGTCGCACGACTCTCCGGAATTCTCTACGCCTCAGGACAACCAACGACCGCGGTGGGGTACCTGCAGCTCTTCTCGCAGCATCAGCTGCTTGCTGCCACGGATTGGAGCCTCTGGATGATCGGTGATTTCATGCTCATTCCAGCCGCTGTCGGGATGTATCTCGTGCTGCGTCGTATCAACAACAGTGCAGCCCTCGTCGGCACGGTTCTCTCCCTGATGTATAACGTCTTTGACATCTGTGTCACTGAGCTGAACTCCCTCGCGCTCGTGGGTCTTTCCCAGGGGTACGCGAGCGCCAGCACCGATGCGCTGAGGGCGCCCTATGTCGCCGCTGCCACGTACGGTGTTGCCGCGCTTCCCGTGCAAACGTTCTTCAGCTTCACGGTCGGCGCGATCGGGTGGCTCCTCTGGAGCCTGGTCATGTTGAAGGGCGTGTTCCCGCGCTGGGCCGCGGTCTTCGGCGTTATCGCCAATGTCATGGGGTTCCTCGGCGGTGTGGGCGCTATGGTCCAGGGGACACCTTACTACCTTCTTGGTCTGTTCACCATCTTCGGCGCGCTGTTCACGGCTGTCTGGTTCATCATGATCGGCATCCTGCTCTATCGTTATGGAAATCGACTCGCTGTCGAAGCGGTAACTTCGTAAAAAAAATATCAATCGGAATGTAACCACACTCTTCGTTTTACGAGCCGCGATCTATGGGAAGAAGGAGAGCATTCTTTTTTCCATTTCTTTCATGAACTTGGTGCGAGCGAGACGATCTGGGTCTCCGATCGCGTCTTCGAGTGTCTCATCGAAGGTGATTTTCCCAAGGTACGGCAGCCTTAGAGTTTTTACTTCTTTTTGGATATACGATGAGTCATTCATCGCCATGTTCTCCAGGACCCCGACCACGGGTTTTTTCAATTCCTTCAGAAGGACTAAGAGTTTATTCACCGCGCCCATCGCGACCTTCGAGGGTGTCGTCACCACCAGGAACTCGCTTTGCTGTATGAACCGCATCACGTCAAGGGTTTCATCGCCGATCCCTGGCGGCATGTCGATGATCAGGTAATCGAGCGTGCCCCATTGGGTGATGGCGAGCAGCTCCAGGATGATGTTCGTGATGTCAATGCCGCGGAATGGTGATGGTTTCTCCTCGGTGAAGTACACGATGGACATGAACTTGATGCCGTGCACGACGGGCGGGATAAGGCCGTTTTCTTCCTTAGGAAATGCATCGGTGACACCGAGGATGATGTGGGAAGACGGTCCATACAGGTCCAGGTCGAAAAACCCTACCTTGTGTCCTTTCTTCGCTAGCGACAGCGCAAGCGCTGATGCGACGAGGCTTTTACCAACGCCTCCCTTGCCGCTTGCGACCGCGATGATGCGGCCGATGGATTTGAGTCGTGTATGAATAACGCTGGTTCGTGGCTCCATGGTCATCTGGTTCCTTTGATGGTGCGCAGGGTGACACCTCGTCCCTTGGCTATCTCAAAGTCCGGGCTTTTGCATTTCGGGCAGCGGGCATGGACGAAGACGACCTCGGGGATGAAGTGGATCGCCTCCGCCTCCTTCTCATCAAGGCCGGTTTTCATATCTTTATAGGTCCATTCGTTGCCGCAGACCGTGCATTTTAACGTGCTTTGCTGGGTCTTGAAATGGAAT
>DATKKD010000074.1:0-7445 GCA_035543435.1 Thermoplasmatota archaeon | reverse complement strand
GGGTATGGTCCCCGGTAGTTCATGCTGGAATCCGGGTACACGAAGGGGAGACTATAACGAATCGGGAACACATAATACAAAAACCAGTTGTCCTCGTAGTTCCTGTTTAAGTTCACGCCGTACGAGGTTACTTCTTTGCTGAGGCCTAGTGGCCCGTGATTTGGTTCCATGTTCTTCCGGGTGTTCGCCTCGACGCCGTCAGGGTTCACCATGGGGATGAGATAAATCTGGGTGCTGTCCATCGCCTGTCGTACCTCGGGGGTCGATGCGTTCGTGTAGTGGTCCACCATGTATTGGATGAAGAAGAGGCAGACCTCGTAACCTGGTTTTTCGTTGCCGTGATGGGCTCCCATGAAGAGCACCCCTGGCTCATGTTCCTCTTGGGTCACGTTATCTGAAAGCTTCACCATCCAGATGTCTCGTCCCTCGTAGGTCTTCCCAAGGGATGAAAGAGACATGATATTCGAATGATTGACTTCGAGAGAGCGCAGAAGATCAGTCATCTCTTGATAGGTATGATAGTGGTAGGCCTCTACGAGTGTCGGTTGTGTACCTTGCGTGGTGAAGCACGGTGAGGTTATGGTGGCAAGAAGAAGGATTATGGTGATACCAAGAAGTCTTCCTTTTGGTGTCGTCGTATAATTCATCGAAATACTATCCCCATTCCTACAATGGGAGTGAGCGCTATATAAGGTTTGTGAGGGGGCATCATCTTTTAGACGTGCAGGAATATCTTCGCAAGGACGACGACCGTGGAAACCACGATGAGCAAGATGAGAAATTGCTTAACGCTTGTAGTCATGAGGAACACCTCACGCCTCATTATGTCGCTTGATTCTTATATAGTATCAGAAAATGTTTGGGAAACACCGAATGATGCTTCCCTCGTGAGTTATATGTTCTTTGCTGGAAATCAATAGTTTAAGAATCGAATTATGGTCGTTTGTTTACAACCCAAAGGAAGCATTACTTTTTAAAGAATAAGCTCTTACGTTTCCTCGAATGAAACCAGTGTTACAAGTCGCCTTAGATCTTCTCAACGCCGACAGGGCTCTTGCGATTGCGAAGCTTGCGGTTAAAGGTGGCGCTGATTGGCTTGAGGCTGGAACACCGCTCATTAAAAGCGAGGGCATGGACATCATCAGGAAGCTCCGGGAGGCGTTCCCCGGGAAAATCATTGTCGCAGATATGAAGACGATGGACACAGGCGCCCTTGAGACAGAAATGGCTGTGAAAGCCGGGGCTGACATCGTCAGCATCCTTGCCGCGTCGGATGATAGCACCATACAGGATGCGTGCCAATCGGCACGGAAGTACGGTGCGAAAATCATGATCGATCTCATCGGTGTCCCTGATAAGGTGAAAAGAGCGAAGGAGGTGGAATCCCTCGGTGCAGCTTACGTATGCATCCATGTCGGCATCGATGAGCAGATGCGGGGGAAAAAGCCCCTCATCATTCTCAAGGAACTCGTGAAGCACACGAATCTTCCTGTTGCTGTCGCGGGAGGGCTGAATAGTGAGACGATCGCGGAGGTCGTGAACGCTGGCGCCCGTATCATCATCGTAGGCGGCGCAATCACGAAAGCGAAAGATGTCACCGAGGCGACCCGCACTTTACGGAAAGCGATGGTTGAAAAAAAAATCATGAAAACCGCCCTGTTTAAGAAATATGACAAGACACAGCTGAAAGAAGCATTCCTGATAGTGTCCACACCGAACATTTCTGACGCGATGCACAAGCAAGGGGCAATGCGTGACATCCGGCCTGTATTCCCCGGGATCCATATGGTCGGTCAGGCACTCACGGTCAGGACCTTGGACGGTGACTGGGCGAAACCTGTTGAAGCGATCGATAAGGCGGAGCCCGGCTGGGTCCTTGTCGTTGATGTGAATCGGGGGAAAACCGCGGTATGGGGGGAGCTGGCAACCTGGAGTGCGAAAGGTAAGGGTCTCGCAGGGGTCGTGATTGATGGTGCGGTACGAGATTATGATGATTTGTTGAAGATCAAGTTCCCTGTCTTTTCACGGTACATCGTCCCGAGTGCGGGTGAGCCGAAAGGGTGCGGCGAGATCGGTGCCGAGATCACCTGCGGAGGGCAGAGCGTCCGGACCGGTGACTGGATCATCGGCGACGATTCAGGAGTGGTCGTCGTGCCACAGGAAATCGCGCAGGAGATCGCAAACAGAGCGCTCGATGTCCGAGAGCAGGAGAACCGGACACGCGAGGAGATCAAGCAGGGCGGCTCCCTTGGCAGCGTGCTGAAGTTAAAGAAATGGGAGAAAAAAGTCGGATGACCAAGGTCGTGTTTTTCGCAGATGCGAATCGTTTAGCAGAGGCGCTGGGGTATTTCGGTACCAAGGGATTCAGTGGAAAAACCGTACCTATAAAACTTCACATGGGTGAGAGAGGAAACAAATATTTTCCTCGCCCTGAACTGGCTCATCAGGTGGTCACAGTGCTACAAAACCTTCACGCAGAACCGTTTTTACATGACACCACGGTCGCGTACTCAGGTGCGCGACACACGGCACTAGGGTATCTCAAGCTTGCCCATGGGAACGGGTTCACCAAAGAAGCAGTCGGATGCGAGGTGGTGATCGATGACACCGGTGTTTCCACAGTGGTAGACGGCAGGTCCTATGAGGTTGCGGCGCATCTGAAAGAGGCGACTCATCTCTTTGCACTCACGCATGTGAAAGGGCACATTCAAACAGGGATGGGTGGTGCGATCAAGAATTTCGGCATGGGTGGGGTGACAAAGGAGACAAAGGTGCAGATCCATCATGGGAGCAGACCCTTATATCAGAAGGACGCCTGCACCCTGTGCGGTGTGTGCGCCGAGGTGTGCCCGTTCGAATCGATCGAGGTCACGGACAACGCCTGGAAGTACGATAAACAGTCTTGTTTCGGGTGCGGTGTCTGTGTGGATGCATGCGCGAACAATGCGATCCGCTATAAAGATGCTGACATGCAGTACCTGCTCGCTTGTTCAGCGAAAGCCTGCGTGCAAGATAAAGATGTGTTGTACCTCAGCGAGTTGAAACGGATTGCCCGAGGATGTGATTGCGATCCCGCCGCGGGACCGATCATCTGCCCGGATATCGGGTACCTGGTCGCTGACGACCCCGTGGCGATCGACCAAGCGTCTCTTGACTTGATCAATGAGGTGAAACCACAGGTCTTCGAAAAAATCAACAAGGTCAGTCCCTTGAAACAAATAAAATATGGGGAGGAGATCGGGTTAGGATCATCCTCCTATGAGCTCATCGAGCTGTAGGTTTATTTTATCACGGGTTTCCCGAGCGGTAGGACTGATTTGCCATACGTCTCATTGATGACCTCAGCCATCGCGACGTAGAAGGCAGAAAATCCACAGAGGATGCCTTCATACCCGATCCAGTTGCCGCTGATGTAACCCCATTCCTTCAACGCGAGCAGGTAGAACAGGATAAAGAGCGTGAAGAAGATGACCTGCAGTCCCGTGTTTTTCTTCAACGTAGCGATGAACATGAACATCGTGAACAACCCCCAGAAGAAGAAGTAGTATCCCATGAACCCCGGGTCGGTCGCGACCGCGGTCGCTGCGCCCTTGATGAAGCTGATGCTGGGGAGGAGCAAAATGGTGACCAGGGAGATCCAGAACAACCCGTAAGATGTGAACGCCGTGGTCCCAAAGGTGTTTCCTTTCTTGTACTCCATGATGCCGGCGATGATCTGTGCTAGCCCTCCGTAGAAAATCCCCATTGAGAGAATCACCGCACTCACCGGGAATAGCCCCGCGTTTGCGATGTTAAGCAGCATCGTGGTCATTCCAAAGCCCAGTAAACCCAGCGGCGCTGGGTTCGCTAATATGCTATTTGGTTCGGTCATAGAAAACCCCTGCCCGCTGAATAAAGCGGTCATTTAAAAACCTGTCGAGAAAAATCAATGTTACTTCCAGAAGATGACGACGAACCCAGTGAAAATCATCCCTAGGACGATGAGAATCGCGATGATTTTCACGATCCATCCTCTGAGTTGTTTCCTTGTGATCTTCATTGTATCCCTCGCTGCATCTCAAGATAGAAGCCTTCAAAGGTAAGAATCGTGCTGCCTTTCTTTCCTTTTACCCCGATCTCCTGTTTTGTCTGGACGAAACCGCCATGCACCAGTCCTTCCTTCTTGCCAGCGGTCACGCCGGGGATCTCAGACAGTAAAACGTCCTTGCCCTGCTCTATTTGCTGGATGAGCTCTTTTTGGTGTGTCTTGATCCACTGTGATATCGTCTGGCTTTCATTCTTGAATGCTGGACCAAGTTTGGCGAAGACCGGTTCGACCGAGGTGATCGTCTCCTGGACCTCTGGTTTACCTACGATGAAGGCATGGGTCTGTGGAAATCGAAGGGTCGAAAAAATGATCGGTGTACCAGTCTTGAGCTTCTGGATCGTTTCTTTCGGCGCGTAGGTAGCGACCGCCTCCATGGGGGCGTTGAGAGCCATGCCTTGTTCGCTCTTCCAGGCGCGAACCTGCGCGATGTAGGCCTTGATGCATTCCCCTGCTTGTTCCTTCTTCTCATCATGGAGGACAGGTTCAGGCCATGCTGAGACATGGATGCTTTTTTCGCCTTCAAATTGTTTGAATAACGTCTCGTAAATCTCCTCGGTGAGATGCGGGTAAAACGGAGCGAACATTTTCAGCAGCCCTAGGCCGATCGTGTACAGCGTGTATGTGATGCTCTCCACGTTTTCGTTAGCGTAGATCGATCCTTTTATCATCTCGATGTAATGGTCGGCGAGCTCATGCCATAGGAAGAACTCGATGTCTTTCATCGTCTGAGAGTAATCGAAGACGTCCATCTGCTCGGTGCACGTCTTCACAAGCGTGCTGTACTTCGACAGGATCCACTGGTCGATATCCTGAAGCTTCTTCGGCCGGTCTGGTTTCCCGTCCTTGATGATGTTGCCAATGAACTGTTGGACGTTCCACAGTTTCCGTAGTGATTTTGTTCCATGGACTACGTCCTTCCGACGGAAGGGGTTATCCTCACCAAGCGCGCAGCTCGCAGCATAACAACGAAACGCATCACTGCCGTACTCATCGACGATCTTGTACGGGTCGATGACATTACCAAGGCTTGCGTGCATCGGTGTGCCGTCCTCCGAAAGAATGAAGCCTGCCATCATGAGATTCTCAAAGGGTTTCTTGTCGGTAAGAAGCGTACAACGCAAAATCGTGTAGAACGCCCAGGTGCGGATGATGTCGTGGGCCTGCGGGCGCAGTGACATCGGGTACAGGTACTTGAATTTCGCATCATCTCGATGCCAAAAGGTGTTGTACAACGGTGAGATCGACGAGTCCATCCAAGTATCAAAGACGTCCTCGCAGCCTTTCAACCGTCCACCACATTTCTGACATTTCTCGACTGGTGGCTTATTAATAGTTGGGTCAACGTAGCAATCCTCGATGCGCGCCACGACCACCTCGCCACACTTTTCACATTCCCAAAGAGGAATCGGCGTCGCGAAGTACCGCTGTCTGCTGATCACCCAGTCCCATTCCAGGGAGTTCACCCAGTCCTCGAGCCTGATCTTCATGAACTCAGGGTACCAGTGCATGTCGTTGCTTGCGTTAAGCACCATCTGCTTGAAGGGGATGGTCTTGAGGAACCACTGTTCCGCGTTGATGAACTCGACGGGTGTCTTGCAGCGCCAGCAGACGCCGACGCTCTGTTCAAGCGGCGCTTGTTTCACAAGGAGACCCATGGTCTGGAAATCGTCAAGGACCGCTTCTCGCGCTTCCACGATCTTCATCCCTTGGTACTTCCCGAGAAGCTCGGTCATTTTCCCTTCCTCGTCGATGCTCATCTCGAGGGGGAGTTTGTACTTGAACACCCAGTTGAGGTCCTCCTTGTCTCCCACGGTGCAAATCATGACGATGCCGGTGCCAAACTCAGGGTCGACCGCTTCGTCAGCGACGATCTTGACCTCTTTGTCAAATCCAGGTACTTTTACGGTTTGACCAATGAGCCAAGGTGCGCGCTCATCTGTGGGGTGGACGGCAACTATCTGGCAGACCGGGAGCATCTCGGGCCTGGTGGTTGCGATTTCGACGTACATCCCGTGGTCGTCTTTCCCGATGCCGTTGTATTTTAAAAGAGATTCATCCTGGGGCTTCGTGAAATAAAATTTAATAGTATTGAGTTTCGTCGTCCTGCCGACGTAAACGACCTCAGCATCCGCCATGGCGGTCATGCACCGTGGGCACCAGTTCACTGGGAACTCGCCCTTGTAGATGAGGCCTTTCTTGAAGAGTTCAATGAAGGAGATCTGGGTGATACGGCGGTAGTATTCCGCGTTGGTCTGATAGTAGATGCTCGAGTCCATGCTTTCCCCCAGTCTGATGAACTGGTTCGTCATGGTCTCGATGTTCTCTTCTGCGAACTGCGCGCAGAGTTTGATGAACTCGTGGCGGTCGATGTCCTTCCTGGTAATCCCGAGTTTTCGTTCGACACGCTCCTCGATCGGAATGCCGTTCACATCGAAACACAGAGGAAAAAAAATGTTGTATCCTCGCATGCGCTTGTAGCGTGCTGCGAAGTCGATGTGGGTGTAGTGCACCGCGTGGCCGACATGTAGGGGGCCGGAAGCGTAGCGCGGTGGGACGTCGATACTATAGGGTTTTTTGGTGCTTTCGAAGTCGAAGCGGTAGAGCTCCATCTCCTGCCATTGTTGTTGCCATTTCAGCTCGATTGCCTTCTGGTCGTAGTCCGCCATTGGTCTTCCTCAAAGGATGTAAGGGTCAGAACGCAGAGTCAATTTTTCTTTATAAATATTGCTTTCGCTTGTATGAGAAAAATTCGATGGGTTTTATATGACGATGCAATAATTTTATAATAGCTGTACGGATTACGGTTACCGGATGCGACATCACTCTGCAACGGAGGGAATGTTTTGCCAGAAGCAATCGCCTATGAGCTAGCAAAGAAACAAAAAGAGATATCGGTCGCTGAATTCTTCGAACGCAACAAACACATCCTTGGGTTTGGCAATGCGACGAGAGCGCTCATCACCAGTGTGAAGGAAGGGGTGGATAATGCCCTTGACGCCTGCGAGGAATCAGGGATCCTCCCCGACATCTCTGTCGAGGTGAAAAACCCGACCGAGGAAGAATGCGTCGTGATCGTGGAGGACAATGGCCCCGGCATCATCAAGCAGCAGATCCCTCACATCTTCGCTCGTTTACTATATGGGTCACGGTTTCATGCCGTACGACAAAGCAGGGGTCAACAGGGAATCGGGATCTCTGCGGTCGTCTTGTACGGCCAGCTCACCACCGGGAAGCATGCGAAGATCATCTCTAAGATTGAAGCTGACCATCCAGCGGTCGTTACTGAGCTTGCGATTGACACGAACAGGAATCGAGGTGAGGTCCTCCATCAGGAGATCACCCATTGGGAGAAACCCTC
>DATKKD010000073.1:0-1687 GCA_035543435.1 Thermoplasmatota archaeon | reverse complement strand
ACCCCAACCTCCCCTACCGAAATCCGATCCTTTCTTGGTCTTGCCGGTTATTATCGGCGATTCATTCAAAACTTCTCTCGGATTGCTTCACCTCTTACGGCCTTAACTCAAAAAGGCAAGCCATATGTATGGGGTGCTAAGCAAGAAACCGCTTTTCAAACTCTCAAGGACATGCTTTGCGATGCTCCTATCCTTTCTCTTCCCGAAGGTAACGAAGATTTTGTCGTCTATTGTGATGCCTCGAACCAAGGCCTCGGTTGCGTTCTTATGCAACGAGGAAAAGTAATCGCTTACGCATCACGCCAACTCAAAACGAATGAGAAGAACTACACGACTCATGACCTTGAGCTTGGTGCCGTTGTATTCGCTCTCAAAATTTGGAGGCACTACCTTTATGGTACCAAATGTGTGGTGTTCACCGACCACAAGAGCTTACAACACATATTCGACCAAAAAGATCTTAATATGAGACAACGACGATGGGCCGAAACACTTAGCGATTTCGATTGCGAGATTCGTTATCATCCCGGTAAAGCCAACGTAGTGGCTGATGCTCTTAGTCGAAAGACTCATGCAAAATCCTTCCTCCTCAACAGTGTTGATCTTCCAACCGAACTCCATGTGCGTATCCTAGAAGCCCAACTTGACTCCCTCTCGGGAGGCAAGATGTACGAGGAGATGTCATGCGGTGCAGAACATCAACTCGAGACCAGGCGTAATGGTCTATCCTATTACCTAAATAGGATATGGGTTCCCGATCGTGGTGATCTTCGTACATTCATCATGGACGAAGCGCACAAGTCACGATATTCCATTCATCCCGGTGCGGATAAGATGTATTTCGATCTTCGTTCGGTCTATTGGTGGCCTGGAATGAAGAAGGACATTGCTCTCTATGTTGGTAAATGTCTCACGTGTGCAAAGGTCAAAGCCGAACACCAAAAGCCGGCAGGTTTGCTTGTGCAACCCATTATCCCCGTTTGGAAGTGGGAGAATATCACCATGGATTTCATCACGAAACTTCCAAACACTCGTGATAGACATGATAGTATTTGGGTAATCGTTGACCGATTGACCAAATCCGCACACTTCATTCCGATCAAAGAAACCTATCCCGTCTCTCAGCTCGCTCAGATTTACGTTAACGAAATTGTTTGCCGTCATGGTATACCATTGAGCATCATCTCCGATCGTGATGGTCGTTTCATCTCCCATTTCTGGAATTCTCTTCAAGACGCCCTTGGCACTCGTCTCGACCTTAGCACGGCTTATCATCCTCAAACGGATGGTCAATCCGAACGTACCATCCAGACCCTCGAGGATATGCTAAGGTCATGCGTCCTTGATTTTGGTGGAAATTGGGACAAACATCTCCCGTTAATCGAGTTCTCGTATAATAACAGTTATCATTCCAGTATCGGTATGGCTCCATTTGAGGCTCTCTATGGCCGCAAATGTCGTTCTCCTATCTGTTGGAACGAGATTGGTGAGACCCAAATCACCGGTCCCGAGATGGTTCAAGAAACCACCGACAAGATCGCTCTAGTCCGTCAAAACATCCTCGCAGCTAGAAGTCGTCAAAAGTCTTACGCCGACAAGCGACGACGACCCTTAGAATTCAATGTTGGTGACCTCGTCCTTCTCAAGACCTCACCTTGGAAAGGCGTTGTCCGATTCGGTAAAAAGG
>DATKKD010000072.1:0-2034 GCA_035543435.1 Thermoplasmatota archaeon | reverse complement strand
TTAAACAGCGAATCCATTTTTAATTATTAGGGGATAATTATATGAACAAAAAAATACCAAGCATTATTTGTTGTATGGTGATGATTGTTGTTGCAGTGCTACCGCATATCGGTGCACTCACGAGCATGAATGCAACCAAGGTGCTCGACCAGAAAAACCAGTTGAACCTTGGGTCTCGGGATTGGGAACTCCAATGGACGCATGCGTATGGCGGGAATGGAGAGGCCGAGTTCGCCCAGCCGATCGGTGATATTGACGGCGACGGCGTCAACGAGATTATCATCGGTGGCTACGAAACCACAAGTATGGCACGTATCATCCATTATGACCCCGACCTACAGACTTATGTCCAGGAATATTCGTGGTCCGAGGCCGGCGGGGTGCCATCAGGGGCAAGCATCGCTGACCTGAATCAAGACGGATCACCGCTCCTCATTGTCTCTTGGGCGTACTCCAGTGCAGACGGCGTGTATGCATATAAGTACGACGGGACGAGCCTCACCAAGCTTGACTATTACCATGGGACGGGGGTTGATTTCGTGTTCGATGTCTACGCGTGTGATTACAACGATGACGGTGCCCTTGAAATCATGATTGCGAACGCGCCGAACATGGGAACCGGGAACAAGCATGTCACCGCCTTAGGATGGGACATCGCAAACCAAAAATTCTCCTACGAAGCATCCTGGTCCTGCCCGGGTGGTGCTTCTATGGAATGCCCGATGGTGTGGAGCGGAGACGTCGATAACGACGGCCTCACCGAGGTGATCGCTGACGTGTCAAGCGATACCTCAGGCACCACCGCGGGGACCTGGGCGTTGAACTGGAACGCCGGCGACCAAAGTTGGGACGGGGTACCCGTCTGGACGAGCTACGGAGGCGCGACCCCCTACGGGGATGGTGTTGGTGATATCAACGGAGACGGGACTCCGGAGATCGGCACGGGAAGCAATGGGGGGACGCCGCAGGGTTGGTTATTTGAATGGGACGGAAGCACCTATCAAAAAGTCTGGAACGGTCAATATCCAGGGGAACTTCGGGTCATTGAATCGGTCGCGCTAGGGGATGCGGATAACGATCATCAGAATGAATTCTGTTTCGCGACTGGTGATGTGCATATCATCGGATGGAATGGGACCGGGTACTATGAAAAAGCCACCCTCACGGATCCCACGGGTTATCTGGCGGGGATGAACATCGGTGATTGTGACACGGACGGGAAAAACGAGCTGAAAGGATGCGAGATCCTCTCTGGGACCGGTAGTGAATTCATCTGGAAATACAAAAACACCGATGACACACCGCCGGTGACCACCTACCATTTGAATGGCCAGATGAACGGGGATATCTTCACGAGCAACGTGACCGTGACGCTCTCCGCCACCGACGATCAATCTGGCGTGTATGAGACCCTATACAAACTCGATGCAGGGGCATGGACGAAATACACAACCCCCTTCATGGTCTCCACAGAAGGACTTCATGTTCTCTCGTTCTACTCTAGTGATAACGCTGGCAACATCGAACCGACCAACAATGTCAGCTTCAGGATCCTCTTCCTCCCAGATGTCACCATCACGGTGAGCGGAGGCAAAGGCGTCTCCCTGACCGTGACCAACAACGGGACGACACCGATCACAAACCTCCCCTGGAGCATCCAACTCACCGGAAAACACCTTTTCAAAGGAATGAGCATAAATGGGACAATAGTAAACCTGGATTCCGGGAAAGCGACCACCGTCACCGATCCCGTGTTCGGCTTTGGAAGGATAACAGTCACCGTGAACGTCGGTGGGGTTCAGAAGACCTCCAAAGGATTTGTCATCCTTATCTTCGTCCTCGGAGTGAAATAATACTTTCACTCTATTTTTCCTTTTTGAAAATAATTGATAGTACTATCTTATTTTGATTTCCGTTGATAATGGAAAAAAGAAAAAATATAGCCTTACTGAACGAAAGGATTATTTCTCTTTCTTAGCAGCAGGCTTCTTCTTCGCAGCGGGTTTCTCCTTCGCCTGAGCCTTAGGTTTCTTT
>DATKKD010000071.1:0-16890 GCA_035543435.1 Thermoplasmatota archaeon | reverse complement strand
GAGTGGGCTCGTTGAGATTCGAACTCAAGACCTCCTCCGTGTCAGGGAGACGTCATAACCAACTAGACCACGAGCCCGATGAAGTAATGATTTTTTTTCTCTTCCAGAATAAGAAGAGTCATTAATAGTTTTTCCTTCCATAAGAATTTCCAGAAGAGTCAGAACGATGTGAAGTCGACGCCGTGCCTCTTCGATAGCCCTTTCAGATCATTGAGCACATAGATGAATGCCAGGCCCTTCCACGCCCCCCATCTCCGATCTGCTTCTCTTTGTACCTTTTTAATCACATCCTTAGACAGTCTCGTTCGGCTTCCAAAAAAAAGAACGTGAAATATCCTGGAGCTCCACGAATCGACCGGGAATTCAGGGTGAGGCGAGACAATACCCACGGAGTACTCACCGATACCACGCAGCTCCATGAGTTTGGCTTTCGCTTCCTCTGGCGTCATTGCAGCAAGGGCTTCCATGTCCGGGAACCCTTTGACGAGTGACCTTGCGATGGCCTTGAGGTTGTTCGCCCTGTACCCAAGCTTACACTTCCTTTTCAGATCCCTCACGCTCGTACTGACGATGCTCTCGGGAGAAGGCCACATAACAACCGTCTTTCCGTCAAAACAGACTGAGTCGCCGTAGTGCTTCACAAGAAGAGCCATCATCTGCTGGGACCGTTTGATGGGAGCCATTTGGAGTGTGGTAGCCAACAGAAGGGATGGGAACAGGTCCGTGACTGTGTCCCTCATCCCACCCAGCCTTCTTGCGGTGTCTTTCAGAATCGGATCCTTTTCAGCAACCTGACAGAATCCGCTGATGTCCTCGTCCGCCCCCAAGTATCTCCATATTTTGTTCTCAATTACCTGCCTCTGCTCCTTCGACAGCATCTCTTTTGAGTACACATCGCAAAGGACGCACGGCCTTCGGAGCGTACCCGTGGACCTCAGTCTCAGACCCACGATGGAAG
This sequence comes from Thermoplasmatota archaeon, assembly GCA_035543435.1. Taxonomy (GTDB): domain Archaea; phylum Thermoplasmatota; class E2; order DHVEG-1; family DHVEG-1; genus SM1-50. The sequence goes on along the minus strand of DATKKD010000071.1, from coordinate 15,932 downwards.
ACCCGATCCTGGTCGCGGTCCATAGAACTCCTTGTTCGTACACTTCCTCCGGGGTTAGCCATGGCCATCCCGCGGGTTTCCGTACGGTCAGTTCGAAGCTGTACGGTGGGATCGGCTTGATTGTCACGGTGAACCTTTTTACAAGCTTCACACCCATGATGCGGGAAAATCCCTCATCCCTTTAAATGTTTCAGGGTCGGTGTTTAGGGCGGATCAATTGGTAGAATAATCAGTGAACCCCAACACCTGAAATGAATACAATGGTTGATCGTTTTTTGATACATTGCCTTGGAAGAGGGAAATCTGTTCGTTGAGAATGTGAGGGATACCAAACCAGATAGGGAGGTTTTTTTGGACGGTGGCATCAAAGCTTAACGTGTACCCGTCCTGGTTCTGTGCCTGGATATGTCGGTGCCTTGGATAATAGGTGAAAAATGGAAACGTCGTTCGCATGTCAAGGGTAAAGTTCGTAAACGTGGTCTGGATGTCCTCAAAATAGAGCGTTTCGTTTCCGACCGTCACAAAGATACTTCGAGTGTTCCAGGTGAAATGCTCGACCTTTTCCATGACGAGCGCGAACCTCCCCTTGGGGTCGCACATCCCTGCCCAGGCCCACTGGCACAGGTTATGGGGAGCGCCACCCCAGTTATGGTCATGGTACCCATAGGAACGATCCATTGTATAAGTGACGCCATTCAAGATCATGGTGCCGTTGACCGAGGCGCCTGGGAGGTAGCAGAGGTACTGCGTCTCGCCCGGGCTTTCCTTGAAGTCGTACGGCGGTGCGGTCCTAGTGAAGGTGAGGTTCCATTGCGCAGTGTGTTTTCCGTCGTCGACGCTCCCTTGTACGATAAATGAAGAATCATTGAGTGCTTGAAACGCGCACTCCTTCCCTATGTGAGCCTCGGGTGTCTCGTAGGACGTCGCAAATTCAGCGACCGGGAAGGTCTGTGTGATCTCATAGGAATGGTCTTGCTCAAAGATACCAAGGTTCATCGCTGCAAAGCCTTTGGTTGGGCTGATAATATAATAGGTGATGTAAAACTGCACGTCCTGCGTCGTATCGACTACTTGGAAGAACCACCATTCGACGTAGGTCTTTTCGTTGTGGAAATGGTACGCGTCGTCCTGTAAGGTCGTCGTGCTGGGGTTCCCAACCTTGAGTTGCACGTAGTTTGTGTACAACGACTGGCAGGCAAGGGTCGCAGTACTGGTGATTGCGACCATGGAGAGATGCCGAGTCAACGGATCGAAGTACTGGGTGACGTCGCTTATATAGGTCTTAGAAATCGCCTGGTCCATCTTGGTGATTCGATCGGAGCCGACGAGTTCCCATAAGGATTGGTGATAATTCCACAGGTACAGGTCCACTGGTGTGGCGCTCGCATGGCCGTACCAATGAATGGAGAGCTGTGTGATGTCAGAGATGTCCTCATTTATTGTGAACTGAAATAACTGCAAAGATCTACCGACGTTACTTGTTGTTTTTGTTCGTAAGTCATCAAGATGATAGATTTTCGTATAGTCGGAGGTATTGAATTCAGTGATGTTCGCGATGTCAGGTCCTGTCGATGGCGGGCCACTGAGGGTATCCTTGATTTCGGTTTTATAGTACGCCTTCTGGTGGGCTGACGGCGCTGTTGTACCATTGAAATCATACGTCGTCAAAAAAGGACCATCGTTAGCCGCGGGCCTTGTTTCTTGGTTCCCGGAGGCTGAAGAGTGTGAGCTACCGAGAATCACGAATAGACATGTTATTCCGATAGTCAATAATTTTTTCATATCTCTGCTTCTCGCACTGTGCTGCACTGCGCTGTCGACGTAACTTCTATATGTTTGGGGACCCTACTATTGCTATTATATAGTATGATAATATATAAAACCTTATATAACAACAGCATTCCTGATGACACTATTATTACACCAGTAGGTCCTGGAGTATCACCAGAACTGATCAGACCATGACCTCAGACCAGGGCAGGTAGGAACTGCTACAACGTTTCATTTTTTTTATTCAGTAATACTTTCTGGATACAGTCCTTGATGTCTTTGATTTCGAATGGTTTCTCAAGAAAGGCATCACCAAGGAGGTTTCCTGCCTTTTTTGCTACGTTATCTGTTCGCGCTGTGAGAAACACCACAGGGATTTTTTTCCATCTTTCGTGTTCCCGGATTTTTTCAAAGGTTTCCCATCCGCTCATCTCCGGCATCATGATGTCAAGAAAAATAAGGTCCGGTATTTGATTCTCCTGCAGGAGCGCCAGGCATTGTTTCCCGCTTTCGGCTCCAATAACCTGGTATTCTTTCGTTTGGTCTTCTAACCCATATTTTACCGTGACAATAACATCGGCGTTGTCATCTACGATCATGACTTTTTTTACCATAATCCCAACCCATACCGATATTCTATTTTATCTATTTATATTAGTGCCTTGCTTGTTCCCTCTTTATGGTATTTTCTTCACCTTATGAACATATATCTGGGCATATGACCCACGGGATATTGTTACGCTTGTATGATTTTCTTTTTCTTTGAAGGTAAGGTAAAGTAAAACGTCGATCCTCTTCCGAGACCTGGGCTTTCGACCCATATTTTGCCGCCATGCTTTTCCACGATGCGTTTGCAAATGGAAAGGCCAAGCCCGGTGCTATCAAGATAATGTCTGCTCATATCAGCTTTGTAAAACTCACGGAAGAGATGCTCTAATTGTTCGCTGGTCAATCCGATTCCATTGTCTTTAATCGAAACAAGCACCTGGTCTCCCTCGTCTTTAGCATCAATGGTGATATGATTTTCTAACGGTGACGAGTACTTGACTGCATTTACGATAATATTGTCAAACAACTCTTTTATCTGGATGGAATCCGCCTGAACGATCATCTGTCTCGAAATATTGTTGTCGATGGTAATATGCTTCTCTAGAAACATAGGTGTCTTGGTCTGCAGCACCTCGTTGACTTCGTTGAACAAAATGATATCCTCTAAACGAAGTAACGATGATTTCGAGTTCAACTGGGCAAGCTCCAAGGTTTTTTTCACGAGATTTCTCATGAAATTCACATTGTTGATGCAGATATCGAGCAATTCAAGGAGTCTCGTGTCGTCTTCGCGTTGTCGTATTAGGGGGAGCAGGGTGTTCAGTGGGGTGAGTGGTGTCTTGAGGTCATGGCCGAGTTGGGTGATGAAGTCATCCTTCTGCTTCAAAAGTATTGTCACTTCAGCGGTTCGTTCCTTCACCTTGGATTCAAGATCCTTATTTAAAAGAGCTAACTGATCCTTTATCGCGCTCAACTCAATATTTATCGTTTGGAGATCCCTGTTTTTTTGATTAATTTCTTCCTTGGCCTTCTGAAGGTCCGTGATGGTTTCTTGTAAATCTTCCATGATATTCAAAGTGGCGTACTCGTTTTTCTGTAACTGGAAAATTTTTTCATGTAATTGATGTTCTATTCGTTTTCGATTGGACACATCTTGTACTGCTGCGAGCAGACCGATTTTTTTGTCAGTTTTGTCGATAAGAGGGCTAATAAAGATTAACGTCGATATGACTGTCTTATCTTTTTTAATTAAATTGATTTCACATTCTTCATCGGATAGAGGCTCGTCTGTGAGTAATAATTTTTTTACTGTATTTTCTGATTTGGCGTCCATGAATATAAAAATATTTTTTCCCTGTATCAGCGGCGCAGTGAATCCAAGCATTTCAGAAAAAAAAGTATTCGCATAGAGTATTTTCGCATGTTCATCGATGATAAAGAGGCCTTGGTGAAGGTTCTCAACGACTTGATGGTATTGTTGCTGACTTTCTTGTAACTCTTCCTCGACCTTTTTTAATTTATCTTTAAGATTGAAAAAAACTCCTATTCCTTCATCATTGATATATTTAGAAAACATATTATGACCAAAAATTAACCCTAAAAAAATGTATCCCAAAAAGAAACAACACATCGGGAGAGCCGTGTTAGAAAAGGTATTCGGTTCGCTGAGATATACATTAATTGAATACCCTCCAAGCGCGAAAACACAAATGGAAAATAAAAATAACCAACTCGATAGCACTCGTATTTTTATTACCATATATATACAAAGAATTACAACGACAACAGAAGCTAACGTAGATATCTGAGTATACATCAGTATATTAATGCTATTCGAAATAATACCGATAAATGAACAGATATAAAGGAACATGAATAGAGAAAATAATATTTTGAAATCGTTTTTTCTATAAAACAACCTGTCAATAAAAATAAAAAAAATACAGATGAGCGGCGGCATTATCCCCCAATAGAAAATCAAGTACGGCAGGGTGTTATTTGGCGGTATCGGTGGCGGAAACTTCACCGCGAGATAAATAAATGATAAGAAACTCGGCAATATCCCTAGACTTATCATTAATTTTCTGAGATCTTTATCAATCAGGTACAAATAGAGCAAGGCGAGAGCAATGGAGACATCGAGGCACGATAATGCCACCCAGGTAATGGACGCGATATCAACAATCATTTAGAATTTCTCTCCATGGTTTTCTTGCAGCTCTCGAAGTTGTTTTTTCAATTGGATCATTTTTATTTCTCTATCAATAGTTATCACTTTGAATCGTTCGAGTTCATCGACTTTTTTCTTTAAATTCGACTCCGTTATATCTTTCAAGGTCCATGCTTTATGTAATGAAGTCAACATGCTGTCGATTTTTTTTTCAAGCGCGGTTATTTCGTCATTCCCTGTTATTTGTAACTTCGTTCTAAGATCTCGCGACCCTTTTACCTCGTTGATTGATTTCGTCAAAGTATCTAATCGGGAGGTCACAAAACGATCGATAATCAAGAGTATCAGAATAATAAAAACAATCATAATGATGAAGAGAGAAATAATGAGATTTTGAATCAGTAAAGCACCTTGGTGATAGATGTACCTATTCGAACCGATTTCTAGGGTAAAGATTGGATGTCCCAAGACATCATTTATTGTTACATAGCCAGCAATATACGATGCATTCAGAGGGTGAATGTACAGTGGAGTATCATTGTCATATGATAGGGTTTCCCGGAACTCTGGTGAAAATTGACTTGATAAGGGACGAACAATAACACTCAACTCTGTCATATTTTGGATATATACTAGTCTCTCTTGATCGAGATATCTGCCTAATATCAATGTTCCTTGTATGGGTCCTTCTCCATTACTGTGAAGAATGGGAGTGATACTAATTATCAAAGGCGTTTCACTTTTATTATATAGAATAATCCCCGATTGGCTATATTCGAGAGTTGGATGAATGAACAGGGAATTTTGATGTACATCAATAAACATATACAGGCTCTCAGGAAGATGGGTTTCGTTCCCTTGCTGAAAGTCGAATGCTTTCGCAAACACCAATGTATTAGCGTTATTGTAAAAAAGCATAAAGTTTACTCTAATTTGATACAAGGAATTATAATTGACATTTCCCTGAATATATTCCTCATTCGTATTATTAATAAAATTATAAGTATCATCCCACGTCGACCAGTCGTGTCCAACTGGCACTAAAGATGTTGTTTCCTGATGTAATTCGTTTAATACCCGTTCAACATTTTTCGCGACGTTGTCCTTTTCAATGTCGACATAACCATTGGTGATAATGTTATTTAATGTCACACTCAATAGAGTTGAAAGAATCACCGATACCACGCAAATGATAATGAAGGTTTTCGTTCGAAGTTTCATCGGATCGTTCTCACACCTGCAATTATCTATCCAGAGGGATTACGGTGATTTCTCATTCAACTTGCTACGCAGTTCAGCAATCTGCTCTTTCAACTCGACCATCTTGATTTCACGGTTCACCGTGACATTTTTATACTGTTCCAACTCCTGGATTTTTTCTTTTAGACTTTGTTCAAAGATCTTCGATTCGGAGACGTCTCTTACTACGCTCACAATGTACTTTATTTTTTGATCATCTGAGTAAATTGGAGACCATGTGTGAGACACCCATTTCACCTTTCCATCCTTGGTGAGAATGCGATATTCAAAATTTGTACCACTTTTCCCTTGCAATGCGCTGGTAAGTGTCTCATGAACCTTGTCAACGTCCCCAGGATAAAATATTTCAGGTTTTGTTCCAACTAAATCTTTTACTTCATATCCTAGTACCTCAGAACAGGCTGGACTTAGATAGGAGACAGTACCATCGGCAAGTGTCAACATGATGAGATCCTTCGAGTTTTCAACAATACCCCGATATTTCGCTTCGTTCTCCTGCAATGATTCCTCAATCCTTTTTTGCTCTGTCACGTCGACTAGCACCGATAAAAAGCATCGTTCATTGTTGACATCCATGACCTCTGCGGAACAACGAGCGATCTTGACAATTCCTCCTTTTGTAGTAAAGCGTAATTCCCGATTGCGAATCGAACCTACTTTGGATAGCTCGCTTACGACAGAGGCACGATCATTGACATCGAACCATAGGCCTGCCTCGATAGTGGTTTGTGTGAATAACTCGCCACGACTATACCCAAAGAATTTTTCAAATGCTTCATTAATCTCTATGAATTTTCCATCATTTAAACGCGTAATGGAGATTGCGATAGGACTATTTTGAAAGGCCTTGACAAACTTCTCCTCGCTCGTCTCCAATGCTTGTTCTGCATGTTTCCGCGTCGTGGCATCATGAATCAATGCAATCACGCCTATTTTTTTCCCGTCTTGCATCACAATCGAGGCAGACGACTCGAGATATTTTACTACCCCTTGTTTGTTGCGGATGGATATATTCGTAGTTGCATTTTTCCCATCGATAATTGACGTAAAGTTTTTCAGAATCTGAGTCACATGCTGTTGCGAGAGAAAATCAAGACCTTCGATATGTTTTCCGATCAGTTCTTCTCTAGTTCCTCCGATTATCTGAAGAATCGTCTCGTTCACATCGATGATTTCCCCTGTCAGGTCTAAAAACGCAATTCCATCGCTGGCAGAATCAAAAAGCAGACGATACTTTTTCTCGCTTTCCTGCAATGCAATCTCAGCTTTTTTTCGCTCAGAAATATCCTCAAGTGTCTCTAATGCACCAATGAGTTCACCGTCCGTATTTCTTATTGACGTCGCAGCAAAACGTAACCATTTGCCACCGTTACCGAGGTGTGGGAAGAAATCAATGCCTTCATAGGATTCCTCAAGTAATGAAGATTTTGTATACCTGCCAACATACCATTTCTCGATTTCACTAACGGTTCCATCAATGAGAATATCAGCCATGCAGGGTCTTTGTTGAGGGTAAAACGCCTTCCAATGGTCTGTTGTCCCAATGATGTCCTGGGCTCGTATATGGCTGAGTTCCTCCAATGCGGTATTCCAATAGATGATTTTATGATCATTCCCGAGGAAGAATGCGGCGATCGATAAGCCTTGAATGATCGTATGGAGCCGCTTCTCGCTTTCGAGTAATTTCAATTCCGTGCGTTTCCGCTCAGAAATATTCGTTGAGATTGTCAGCACACATGGTTCACCTTTGAGATCGATAATCTCAGAGGACATCATAATGAACCCTATTTCACCGGTTTTTTTCCTGGTTTGGACCTCTAAGTTACGTATCGCACCTTGCTCCTTTAACCCCCGGACGAATCGCTCATGATCTCTTGGATCAACCCAGAGGTTCAGCTCTGTTGATGAGTGACCGATGATTTCATCCCGTCGGTATCCGGTGGTACGGATGAAACTTTCGTTTGCGTCAACATAACGTCCGTCTTTTAATGAGTTGATTGTAATCATCTCTGGGCTCGAGAGGAAAGCCTTTGAAAAGAGTTCATGAGATTCATGGAGCTCCTTTTCCATCTGTTTCTGTTCCGTGATATCCTTCGAAATGAACAGCAACTCATTCTTCACGATGTCAACGGTACTTTGTAAAAAATGCCATTGGTCTGCCTTATCACGAAAGCGAAAATCGAGTTTTGGTGGTTTTTCCATCATTTCAGCTGTCAGCGTGTTATTTACCTTTGCATCAATATACGTGAGTAATATCGTCAGTATATGCTCCCTGTCGTCCTCATGGATGAAATCTAACCCTGATTTTCCTAGTAACTCCTCGGTTTCGAATCCGAGAATTTTCTTATGAGATGGGCTTACGAACGTAAAAAGAGGGTTAATATCAAAGGTTGTAAAGGCAATCAAATCACTGGTGAACAGTGCAATCAGACGATATTTTTCTGAGAGATCCTTTGATATCTCAGGATTTTTTTCGATATCGATACCTGAGGCAATACCCAATGAATCCAATCCATTATGCGAAGTATCAGTGGCTTTGTGGACTGATGATTCCGGAGTTTGTTGGACCGTCTGTTCAACCTGTGTGGTATTTTGAGGGGTGTAAAACACCCGAGGTGTGGTATCGGATTCCTCACCTGTTTTTTTCTCTTCATAACTCATTGACCCATCACCTACGTATCGTTATTGAAATCTGTAATCATTCGAGTGCCTTTGGTATCGCATGACTATACGATATCCACGTTCTATATCCCATCGCACCAATTTTTTCAATAGCAAAATGTAAAACATCTAAGGTCTATAAAATGCTAATGGATGAAGCATACGACAATTTTTTCTCATTGTTGTTGTACTTTTTTTTCCTCATCCGTGGATAAATTATTTAAATTAATACTCTGTTTCTAGATTTATATTTAATAAAATAGGAAAGGATGGAATGAATGAGCTGCCCGTATTATGTTGACTTTACCAGGACGTGTATCGAGCATTTTCCAGAAGTAAGAGAATACTCAAGTTATTCAGTCTGTGAATCGGAGGGGTTCACGAGCTGTCTTGCCTATATCGCACTGAAAACAGGATATCTGTGTAAATATCATAAGCAATGTTTGCTGGATTTGATTACCGAAATGCCTATCTTGGTGAAATTTTTTATTGAGGACGAAAAAACGGTGAAGCTTTTCAAAAGCATGGCAGAAAAATATTGTACGTCAGAAGAAAACAATGTCCGATGCGCGTGTTTTCAGCTGTTTGAGAAAGGTATTCATCCTCCCACAGAATTGCTTCCCGACGGGAAGAAAATCCGCTTGCGGGATCTGCTCTTTAAAAAAGAAATCGTTGTGGAATAGAAGTATTGCATTTTTTTCAATAACGATATACATACTATTGTCGTTTCAATTTTTTTTCAAAAAAAATCCGATACATAAATTTAAAAGGTTAAAAGAATTACCTAATGTAGGATGCATTAGGAGTTGTCATTCGTGGATGGGACAGCGAAAGCGTTAGAAGAGGTTGACCATTTTTTTGAAGAAAAAAAGGAGGCACAACCGAGATGGATCCATACTGGAATCAAAGGGTTCGACAGCCTGATAAAAAATGGAATCCCTGAAGGGTCCAACATCATCATCGCGGGTGGACCAGGATGCGGAAAGACTATCTTTTGCTTACATACGTTATATAATTTAGCATGTGAAGGTAACGACTGCATCTACTTATCCATGGAAGAACGACCAGAGCGATTAAAATCTCATATGGTATCATTTGGGTTTGAAGTCGAAGAAATAAAACATGATCCTAACCTTATCATTCTCTCTGCGAAGAATAAAGGTAAGATTGCGTTGAAACGACTGCAACCCATTCTCATCGGGCGGTCCGTGGAGGCGCTTCTGGAAAAAGCAAGCGGACGGCTTCCCATCGATATTGACATCGTCCTTGATTTCATTCCTCCAGGATTCCAACCCCGCCTCCTCGTTCTTGATTCTATCTCAGCGATTGAGACGTCTTTCTCAGGGAAACTAGAACAATACCGGATTTACATCGAACAACTCTTCAGATTTTTCGAAGAGCTACGACTCACGACTTTTCTAATAACAGAATCCTCGGATGCACCGTATAAATTCAGCAGGACGGGGGTGGAGGATTTCCTAGCGGACGGCATCATCGTATTTTATAATTTCCAGGGTGAAACTGAGCGATTGCGTGGTGTGGAAATCATTAAACTCAGAGGCACCTCGCATTCACAGAGGATAGCGCCGATGAAAATCACTTCCCAAGGAATTAACGTATATTCAGACAGTTTCTTCAACCTCAAGTCGCGTATCCAACAACCCACAATCGAAAATAGCGCAAGGGAAATTGAAACACAAAAGCAGATTTCCTACACTTCTGAAAACGAGGAGGAACTCCTGAAGAAGCTGATACGAAAGAGATGATGAGTGCGAATGACGTTGTATGAGGAGAGTGAGGTCGCGGTAGCATTAGCACGAACCCAGGCGAAGAAAACGAGGAGGTTCAGTCATTAAAAAACAAATTTTTTTGATGATCGCGTTTTTCTTATTATTCACACCTTTACCCTTTTTTAAGAATATACCATTATCTGAACAACCAGATATCTCCGACGTTACTGTGGCCCCAGCCAAGATCCAATCTGGTTCTATCATGTATATTTCTGCGATCATCAAGGACCACAGCGGGATTACGAAAGTCCAAGCTACGAATTATCACGAACAAGGATACGATGTCGTGGATCTCCACTTATTCTCGGGAACAATTTTTAATGGCGTCTGGGTCGGATCATGGGTCGCCCATGACACCATCTCAAGAGACTATCATTCGGTTATCACGGCATTTTCAAACTCGGGACTCTGCTCTTCCGCCAGTGTGCTATGGACGGACCCCACATGGTGGAACATCAGTTGGATTTATCGGAAACAAGCAACCATCCAGAATCCTTCTTCGAACTATCAGATGAAAATCACGATTGGGTACGATAGTCATGCATCAGGCGTCGATGTCCACCTTGAAGGAAGATGTAAAACAGATTTCAGCGACGTTCGTTTCGTGAATAAGAATAACACTGCTGAGTTAAGTTACTGGATTGAAAACAAGACGAACGGAGACAAAGCAATAATCTGGGTGAAAACAAACGGGGAAAACACATTAAATATCTATTATGGGAATGCTGCGGCGACCACTCACAGCAACGGAAACACCACGTTCCTTTTCTTTGATGACTTCTTCGGCACAACCCTCGGATCACAATGGACGGTGAGTGCGAATTCCTACAGCGTCTCCAGTGGCATCCTTCGCATCAATATCGGAGCCGTTGGTCTGTCAAGCCCGCTCTCCTTCAATTTAAACAACGGGTATATCGTAGAAGGGAGAATTTTGTTTAATACGAACGCAGGCGGATACAGCGGGACCCTCTCCGGCCAATCATCAACCTATACCCAAGGGAGCAATGGCGGATCTGACGCAACGAGTTTGTACATGCGAGAAAGCGGAAGCAGAACGGTCAATCGGTGGACAGGGACAGGAGCGTCAGCAGGCTATGACTGTGGGAGTGGCTCGGTGTTTACATCTGTGGAAAACGTCTGGTACATTTTAGGTGCCAGATTTGACGTCACCGGGGTCGCGTTGAGCAAAGACCGAAGCACAGTGGGAACCTATGGGTGCGGTTGGACGAAAAACATCAGATACATCTCCTTAGGAGGCTTCTACGGTGGAGCAAGTTACGATATCCAGGATACAAGCTACGACTGGGTCCTGATCCGAAGGTATCTATCGACAGAGCCGTCATGGAGCTCGTTTGGCACGCAAGAAATCGCGCTCCCAACAAAACCCGTCCTCCTTCAACCGACAAATGCCTACATAACGAGTGACACCACACCAACCTTCAGATGGAACATCAGCCAAAACGCCGTAAATCATACCCTACAGGTCAGCAACCGCTCTGATTTCGCGACCCTACAGATAACAAAAAGCCTTGGTTCAACCACTAATATCTATACACCGGTCACGGGTCTCACGGACGGGAAATGGTATTGGCGCGTGAGGGCGAACAACAGCCAAGGAACCAACGTTTCAACGGCGTGGAATTTCATTATTGATACGACAGGTCCCTTCCAACCAGCCTTATTCTCACCAATCGATAGTTATACTACCAGTCAAAATCACGTCACCTTCACTTGGAATGCGACCGTAGATAACACGACAAACACACCAGATGTTTCCGGGATAGCCTGCTATCAACTCCAAGTATCGAATGATAACTTCTCCGCTGTCCTCTTCGACCAAAACACCTCCGATAGCACCACGTTTTCTCTCACTGCCACAGTCGCAGGAAGACTGCAATGGCGCGTCCGTGCCTGGGACGTTGCAGGAAACCCTGGCTCGTTCTCAGAAATTCGGACGCTTACCGTCTTTGATTTCTCGTTCACGGCCTCCCAACCTTCAGTCACCATTCTTCGAGGTGGCACCGTGAGTACCTCCGTAATCATCGATGTCAACTATGGAAACAACGAGGCAGTGACACTCTCAAATGAGTGGGTCGGCATTGCCCCCACTGGGGTCAGCATGAATTTTAGTAATGTGTCAGGAAATGGTTCGTTTTCCTCGAAAATAACCTTTGTTACGCAACAAGACGCCGCCACTGGTGAATTTATCCTCAATGTGACAGCAACATGTCTGACTGAAACACGATCACTCACCGTCACCCTCCGTGTCGCTGGAATGATTTACCAGATTTCAGCGTCACCCACCTCGTTTACTCTGACGAGAAGTGACGCAGATGCATCGACCATCTCTATTACCTTCCAGTACGGTACGAAAGAAAGCGTGGTTCTCTCTGGAAATTGGATCGGCACAGCTCCTTCCGGGGTGACCACTTCCATAAGCACCATAAGCGGTCTCCCGCCATACGACTCGATCCTTTCGTTCTCCACCTCAAATGAGGCATCAGCAGGAAAATACACCTACAGAGTTACCGCAAACGGTGGGGGGATCACGGATTGGATTTACATCTCTTTCACCATTAAAACAGATTTGACCATGACTCTTCAATCCGAAAAAACCACCTACGAAAAAGGACAAGAAATGCAGTTCTCCGGGACCGTGGATGATCCGAATGGAAACCCTGTCAGACAAGGAACGGTCACCCTGACTCTCTCTTCAGGGTCCTGGAAAGAATATCTGAATACCACTGTAGTCAACGGGCTGTTCAGCACCACATACTATGTCACCTTTGACAAAATCGAAGGAACTTGGACAATCACCGGGAGCGCGACAGACACGCTTGGTCATGTGACGATCATCGAACCAAGTATCAGCGTTGTTGTCACAACCCCAGATACCTACAAATATTACACGATAGTCATCCTCAGCCCATTACCCGGACAGGTATACAAAAGAGGAGACGTCGTGACATTTACCGTGAGCGTGATGGAAAATGAAACCAAGATACGGGGAGCCACCGTCACCATCCAACCGCCCAACAGTTCAAAGGTAGTTCTAACGGAGATTTCACCAGGTCTGTATTCGAAAAGTTACCAACTTGGTATCGATAGTCCCCTAGGAAACTGGAGCACCTACATCGAAGGATCAACGAACGAAAACCAAATGTTCAAGGCAGGGTTCGGGTATATTCCTCTCAGAGTTGAACCAACCGAACTCATGTTGGAACTCGTCGAGCCAAGGGAGGTCAGTTTCGAGACAGGGCAGAAGCTGACCTTCACCGTCAAGCTTCTCTACCCAAATGGGTCACCTGTCGATGACGGGATTGTCATTGCAACGAAAAGCGACGGTACTGTGCTGAATTTCCGTAAATCAGGTAACGATGAGTACACCTCGATGTATACCCTTCAGGACGAAGACGTTGGGTACTTCAATGTACAAATTTCTGCGACAGACATCTACGGTAATATCGGCGCATCTCAGGGAACCGCCTTCACCGTAACACCTATGCAATTTTCGAGTTATTTCCTCCAATATTGGTGGCTCACCAGCATCATCCTCGTAGGACTAACAATCGCGTTGGGGTATGTGACCCGTGATGTCTCACGGATTTTTAGAATGAAAAACTTTTATCGAGAGGTGTTGCTGCTTAACCGGTTGAAGAAAGACAAAGCCTCTGAGTATTTCTTACGAGGATCGATTTCTCGAAATGCTTATGATCATCTCATTGGGGAATATGAAAGCAAACTCGCGAAAATAGAAAAACAAAAAAGCATCCTTGAAAAAAAGATGCGAAAGAGAAGGCCGTGAGGAGATAGACGTGTACATCAGACAGATACCAATCCTTATCCTTGTGATCTTGTTGTTCTGCCCTCTGTTTATTTTTTCCTCCTCATGCACAGCATCCTCATTTGATTATTCCCTTCAGATACACAATGAAACCGTTTCGCTTATCCCCGGCAGCGATAGCACCCTTGCACTTTTTATAAATCAATCGGGGAATGAGACAGGCACTGTCACTCTCCAAGGGGCCTGGACAGGAGCCGAACCTGAAGGCATAACGGCAAGCATCCAACCATCGACAGGGACCGTGCCTTTCCAGAGCACCGTGGCTATCAGATCCTTAATTACCACAACCCCTGGGTCGTATACGTTGCGAATCTACGGATCATCAGAAGGAACAACCCACACATTGGATATTCACATCAACGTGACAACAAACGTTAAGGTCAGCTTACATACAGATAAGGCTTCATACCTCAAAGGTCAAACCATTCATCTTTTCGGAAACGCAACAACCACCGATGGTTCGCATCTTACTTCGGGTTCTGTTGTGTTTACCATCGTGACCGAACAAAGAAGCGCCTTTGCGATCACTTCTCTTCAGAACTCTTCGTTTGAATATTTCTATCCTATTTCATACGGTGATTATGAAGGACAATGGACCATTCAAGCGCGAGTGATAGGGAACACTTCACAGGTTGGGATTCAAACCTCCAACATCACGGTATCACTTCCATTAGGAGCCATGCGTTATACCGTCGATTTTTATGCACCACCGAACAATGCTATCTTTGAGCGCGGCGACCGTTTTCCCATATCTGTGTATGTCACCGAAAACTCGCGTGCGGTGCAGAACGCGACCACGCGTTGTCGACTTCCTTCGATGCAGACCATCTCGCTTCTTGAATACTCCCCTGGGAACTACAAACAAAATTATACGATTCCTTGGGATGCGCCACTCGGTGACTGGTTTTTCACGGTGGAAAGTATCAAAAATGTCAGTGGAACTGTAAAAGCAGGTGGTAGTTGTTCTTCTATCACCATTCAGCCAGCTCCCCTGAAGGTGATGGTCGTCCAGCCGAGTTCTTTGCAAGTGTCGTCACCTTCCACTATCCACATAGAAATCCGAGTCCAATACCCTGATGCCACGAACATGAGCACAGGGGAAGTGACTGCCATCATGCCTCGAGGTGACATTACGCTTGAGAGGATGAGCAATGGGTTATTCGCAACGAATATCTCTTTCACGGATCAGGATGTAGGAACGCAAATCATAGAGTTTCACGCGAAGGATCTCTATGGAAATATCGGGTTTATTAAAAAAATTGCCGTGATTGTTTCTGTACCACAAACATCAATTTTTCTTTCTTTCATCCCCCTATTCGCTGCGAGCGCGTGTTGTGTCATCGGGGTGTTCTTCACACGGCGATTCTACAAGGGACAGCATCTCAGGACAATACAAGAGGAGATGAAAGCAACCCAACGACTCAAGGAGGAAACGGGGAGGAAATACTATGTCGATGGTTCGATTTCAAAAGAGGTATATGATGCTCTCATGTACGAGCATGTGCAGCGGTACTCCCAACTCCAAAAAGATGAACGAAAAATACTCAACAAGTAGAGACGCATTGCTTCGCACATTCTCGGTGGTTGTGTTTTATAAGGTCGTGACCGGGAATTCTCCTGGATATAAATCGGAAATCGTCGGTATTTCGTCCCCGTAGGTTTCCCATTCAGTCCTTGGTTGTGCGTAGGCGAATGCTTCCTCAGCGGACACGATGCCGTCATGGTTATGATCAGCCGACCCAGAAAACCCTTTGGCCAGATACTCGGAGAAAAACGCGCCATAGGACACCTGATCTTCCCCTGAGGACATCAGGGTCACCCGGCCCTGCCCGGCAACATCCTCCATAAGTCCTTGGGTGAAGGAGGAAGCGTTGCCCGTGTCCTTTCG
>DATKKD010000070.1:0-2327 GCA_035543435.1 Thermoplasmatota archaeon | reverse complement strand
GGAAAAAAGAAAAAGAGAGAAAAAAATGATTACGTGTATGTTCCCCAGAAATACAGTGCTGGGCCCACTGGGGCCATGGCTCTTCCGACGAAGGTATCATTATTCGCACGAAGGAATCCAATCACAGGAAGCGTTCGATTGTCTTGTGAGACGCTTATTCTACCGAGGATTATATGTCGAGCGAAAAAACCTCTCATGGTTCCTGATGCGCTAAAATTTTGAAGCGAAATCGTCCAATTACCTGTGAATCGGCCACCACGGTTCCGGAGCTGATAGGTCCCTGAAAGCGATCCGACCGTCTGATTCCCGTGTGGACGTGGCCCGATGCTTCCTTCAAAGGCTCCGTTTCTGGCCGTCGTTTTTGCTTCGTTTTTCACTATCGCATACGGTAGTGCCGCAGCAAAGGACATGCTCAATAATAAGACCCCTATGAGTATGATTATTACTTTTTTCATGTGTCCACTCCCTTTATTTCGTATCTTCTAATGAAGGTCGAGTTCATAAATGTTGCCTCAATGTGGGGATGTAGAAATCCTCGATGAGGATAAAAAATATTGAACGAAGATTTCGTTTCTTCTGGAGAATCATGAGGTTTGCTGAGAAAGCTCGGATGAGAAGGTAGCGTCGTCGGTTTGAGATGTTCTTCCCAGGGATGAAATCTCCAAATCGGTGTTTCACGCTGGCATTCTTGGACTCGATGCAGTTCCTCATTTTACGATACCGTTGATTCCATCGGTCGAGGTCTCTTTGTTTTCTACGATAGACCTGTTTTCTGTAGCGTCCTCGTTTTGGGATGCCGCGGATGTCGATGAAGGAGCGGGCGTGGCGCTCCTTCACGTAGCGTTGGTTTTTCTCTGAGTCGAATCCCTTGTCACCGCAGGCGTCATCGATGGGGATGGGGATGTCTTCAAAGAGCGGGATGAGCCAGGGGGATTCATGGCGGTTGCCATGGATCCCCCAGGCATTGAGAATGAAGTTGTCCGAGGGATCAACGACGAAGATGGTTTTGAAGTAGTCGCGTTTCCTGAGTCGTCGTCCGATGCGTTTGATGTAGGAGAAGCTCGCGGTCGTCTGCATCATGCCGGTGCCGTCGATGACAGCGCTCGCCCTGGATTTTACGACTTGTGTGAGTTTCATGAGGAGGAAGCGGAACCAACGTGGTGGGAACCTCTGGAGGCATTTCTGTGGTGTCGTGTAGTGAGGCACTCGAGTGAGTCCGAGTGCCTCTTGAAGTTGGTTGAATTCATCGAGGAAATCTATACAGTCCCGATAGCTTTGTTTTTGTATTTCTTTAAGGCAGAGGCAGAGAAGATGTTGGTGGACTGTGTAGGTCTTCTTGGAGAACTTACTGCTATATAGTGGCACCTGCATTCGTTTTAAGACTATCATCCCATCCTGAATTATGTTTGTGAGACGCATCCCCGTCTCACCTCCAATTTAGGGGGATGATAGTCATTTTAAAAATAAAGGATTTCTACAGACCCCCCATTAGGGAATGCATTGTCAAGGTATTTTTAGTACGAAAACGAAAAAATAAAAAAAAGGGGTTAACACCCCAACAGATGTCGCAGGATTGTGAACGCGTGCGGGAATCGCGCGCACAACCACTCAAAGAAATGCACCAACGGCATCGGGGGTGTGAACACATTGTTTTGCGGCATCGTGACCGGCAAGGGGTCCGACCAATTGCTTTCCGCCCCGAACACATCCTTAGCTTTCACCTTGATACTATACGAACCTTTGGCGGTCCACTGATGCGACGTACTGGTACTGGCACCGGAGTTAAAGGGGCCAAGCCAACCGCTATAGTTACCATCGCCCCAGGACCAGTTGTAGTACACCTGGTCGCCGTTCGGATCAGTGGTCGACGTGGTATAGGTGTAGAGTGTTTTGATTTTACCGGAGGCGTTCCCTGAGGGTTTGTTCGGTTGACCCGGTGGCAGGTTCTGTTGCGTCGTGAAGGTGTACCATGCTCGTGTGTACAGGTTGCTGCCTGTGGGGTCGGTCGCGTTCACCCAGACGGTGTAGGTCGTTGAGGAGGCAAGGTCTGAGAGCGAAAGGGATTTCGTCCCGTTCGCTGCGCCCGTCGCGCTGTTCCCTTGTCCGTTGCTGCACTGAATCGTCCAGGTGAACGGATCGCCA
This sequence comes from Thermoplasmatota archaeon, assembly GCA_035543435.1. GTDB lineage: Archaea > Thermoplasmatota > E2 > DHVEG-1 > DHVEG-1 > SM1-50. The sequence continues at coordinate 185 of DATKKD010000070.1, read as the reverse complement.
TCGGGATCCGAGATCGGGATGCCCCACGAGAAGCTATTAGGGGTGTTTAGAGAACCATTCTCTGGAGATGGCGTTCCAAATATCGGAGGGACGCTTGGTGCTCTTGTGGTGAAGGCGTACCAGGCATCGACAAAGATCTGACTTCCCATAGGGTCGGTCGCGTTCACCCAAATAACGTAGGATGT
>DATKKD010000069.1:0-8167 GCA_035543435.1 Thermoplasmatota archaeon | reverse complement strand
TCAGGGTTATCTGTCGACGGGTTCTCAAGGTATGCGGTCGTAAACGTCCCTTCGCGATTCGAAAGATTCGCAAGCCCTGGGACGCCACCGCTCACCGCGCACGCGCCAAACGAGATAAGGATCTTGGATTTCTTCCGGAGCAGTTTCGCGAGATGCTCTGCCTCGGAGTTGCGAATGCCGCCGTTGAAGAAGCACGCATCGATGCTTCCGTCAGCAAGCGCCTCGACGTCCTTGTATTTCGTGTCCAGCGCAACCGGCCAGAACACGATGTCCGCGGCAGCGGTCAGATCAAGGATTTTCTCATCGATGTCAAGCATACCGATCTCGCAGCCGCCGCAGCTTGCCCCCCAATACAAGGCGATCTGCAATTTTTTTCCCTTCTTCTCCGTGCTCATAGCGTCACCGTGAACATGCAGTAAATATCACTACCCCCGTTATTGATCCTTCCAGGGAATCCCGATGAGAACCTTCAAGGCCCCTGAAAGTTCTGGCTTGTAAACACCGCACCGCTATATGTGTTTAACTATCGAATTTTGCCTCTTTTTTTAGGGATTTCTTGCTTGAGGTATAGCAGATATGTTCTTAAAGGATAACATTGTTATAACATATTGCAAATACGGAGGAAAAATATGAAAAAAATATTAGTTGTTGGGATAATCCTGCTGTTTCTGAGCCTAAGCATTCCTGCCTTTGCAAAGCCCCAATATCTCGTATCTAAGGCATTACCCTCAATTTCTACTTCATCATCCGAGGATTATAAAGTGTACATAGGAGCAGGGTTTTATCGCGTACACGAGGGGAAATTTGGCTGGGGTTGGCACATGACAGTTGAGGATACTGGTGATACAAATATCACCGGTTTTATGTACGACAATGAAACGACATTATCTGGAAAAATCATTAGTAATGGAGGTGGACCATTCTTTATAATGCCTGGCGGGAGTGTTGGTACTGCGAGTGTTACCCTCTTGGATTTCCATCCGATAACACACATTTACCTTACTGTCGTGGTTGAGGACATGACGTATTCAAAGTCCGGGTATGAGATAGGTCCTCTCGTACTTCTTGTTGGGTGAAAATAATAAAAGAAAGTGGATACCGGTTGGGATCATAAGAGGCTCGCAGAGGAAAGAAAACCATCGTCGTAAGAGGGCTTCGATAGGCCCCATTCTTTTTTTCGCTAGGGCTAAAAATAGGCTTGAGATCGAAGGCTTAATACTATCAGAAAAGGTCGCAACTCTTTTAAAGAATGAATCGCTATGAAAGCAATCCGTGAGTGTGACGGCTATGGAGCGAGTGACAAATAAAGAGATTCTGGAGAAGGTAGAGGCTCTTCAGCATGACCTGTCTCATAAGGAACTGAGCCAAAAGCTCGATGCCCTTTCCAGCACGGTCAGTGCTCTTCAGAGAAACGCTGCCGACAAAGAGACGATGAAGAGGCTCTCCCAGGATTCTAAAAAATCTGTGGTGGTGATTTATGTTGCTCTTGCTCTGGCGTACCTTGGCATCGGGGTGACCATCTTGCTCGCATCACTGAACCTTGTGACGTTTCAATACAGCATCCTCTTTGGAGTGTTCTTCGGGGGAAGCATCATCCTTGCCCTGCTCGCCTATACGAAGAGAAAGGAAGTCCATAAATAACCGCCCCTGTGAGAAGATACTGGGAGGGTAATCTTTTTCAAACCACGTTGGTTTTCGCTCTTCGATGAAGAACCACGCGATCATCTACCATGAGGATTACAACAAGTACGACCTAGGGACCGACCATCCCTTGATCGGCGACAAACCGAAGAACACCATGGCCTGCCTCAAAGAAAAAAATCTTCTCACCGAGTTCGACCTCTTCACCCCGAAGAGGGCGACCGAGCAGGACCTCCTTAGGGTCCACGACCTTGCGTATGTGAATCACATCAAGGAGCTCAGTAAAACGGGCGGCTGGCTCTCCTCAGACACCCCAGCGCCCAAAGGCATCTTCGAGGTCGCAAGCCTTGCAACCGGCGGCAGCATGCTCGCCGGCGAGAAACTCTTCGACGGCTACACGCTCACCGTCAACCCGCTCGGTGGGTTCCACCATGCAAGCAAGGCGCACTCCTCAGGGTTCTGCTTCTTCAACGACATCGCGGTCACCATCGAGTACCTCAGGAAAAACCACCAGATCCACCGATTCCTCATCATCGACCTGGACGTCCACCATGGCAATGGTACGCAGGACATCTACTTCGACGACCCGACGGTCTTGAATCTCTCCTTGCATCAAGACGGACGAACCTTATATCCAGGTACAGGGGGTCTAGAAACAATCGGTAGGGAAGAGGCAGCAGGCTACACCGTGAACCTCCCGTTCCCAACAGGCACTGGAGGGGAAAGCTACCTCAAGGCATTCGAAGAAATCGTCATCCCCATCACCCGAGAGTACAAACCACAAATCATCCTGTATCAGTCAGGCGTGGACACGCACCACGCGGACCCACTCGCTGACCTCAACCTCACCTACCAGACCTACTACCACCTCGCACGCCACGTCACGGCCCTCTCCAACGAGACCTGCAACAAGCTCCTCGTGCTGCTCGGCGGGGGGTACAACAGCATCGCCTGCATCAAATCCTACTACAACGTCGTGAGTGGCCTGCTCGGCAAACAAGACTACTACGAAGAAACAGACATCCCGGACGACAATCCCGAGGAGGTGCAGCAGACCGTGCAAGCTCTCAAGGAACGCCTCAGCGACTACTGGGCGTTCTAACCGTCGTTCTCCCTAGAGGCGTAACCAAATATTTATCTAGCGAACCTCAATACCGGTAACTTGGTTTTTAACCGAACAATGAGAATAGAACACTCACCTTCTCATGAGGTGTTTTTCATGCCGAAACAACAAACCATGATGGAAACAAAAAACAACAAGAAAAAAGCTATGATGAAAAGCGTCGACGGCAACACCGCCGCAGCCCACATCGCGTACGCGTTTTCCGACGTCGCAGCGATCTACCCGATCACCCCGTCCTCACCTATGGGTGAAGAGGTGGACGCCTGGGCGGCGCACGGACGCAAGAACCTGTTTGACCAGGTCCTCAAAGTCTCAGAGCTACAGTCCGAGGGCGGCGCAGCCGGAGCAGTCCACGGGGCGCTCTCTGCGGGAGCCTGCGCGACCACCTTCACCGCCTCACAAGGGTTACTCCTCATGATTCCAAACATGTACAAGATCGCTGGAGAGCTCATGCCGTGCGTGTTCCACGTGTCAGGCAGGGCGATCGCGACCCAGGCGCTTTCCATCTTCGGGGACCACCAGGACGTCATGGCGACCCGCCAGACCGGGTTCGCGATCCTTTCCTCGAACTCCGTGCAGGAGGTCATGGACCTTGCGCTGGTAGCGCATCTTTCGACGCTCCAGGCAAGCGTGCCGTTCCTCCATTTCTTCGACGGGTTCCGCACCTCCCATGAGATCCAGAAGATTGAGATAATCGATTACGAGGACATTAAACCACTCGTGAACTGGGACGCGATCAAGAAACACCGACAGCGGGCGCTCAACCCGGAACATCCGCATCAGAGGGGGACAGCACAGAATCCAGACATCTATTTCCAGGTTACCGAGGCGGCGAACAGCTACTACCAGAAGGTCCCCGGCATCGTCGAAGAGGAGATGAAGAAGGTCTCGACCCTCACCGGCAGATCCTATCACCTGTTCGATTACGTCGGAGCATCTGACGCTGACCGCGTCGTGATCATGATGGGCTCCGGCTGTGAGATCGCCGAGGAGACCGTTGGATACCTCAACAAGAGAGGTGAAAAGGTAGGATTACTTAAAGTCAGGTTGTACCGCCCGTTTTCTGCTGACCATTTCATCAAAGCGTTACCAAAAACAGTAAAGAAGATCGCGGTGCTCGACCGGACCAAGGAGTCAGCCGCGTTCGGGGAGCCACTCTACCTGGATGTCCTCAGCGTGCTACAGGATCGGAACCTTCACCCACTCGTCATCGGTGGCAGGTACGGGCTTGGCTCCAAGGATTTCACCCCGACCATGGCGAAAGCGGTCTTCGACAACCTCAAACAGACAACGCCGAAGAACCATTTCACGGTCGGCATCATCGATGACGTGACCGACACTTCCCTCCCCATGGGGGAACAGATTGATGCAGCTCCGGAAGGGCTCATCCGCTGCAAGTTCTGGGGCATCGGTGGTGACGGCACGGTCGGTGCGAACAAGGACGCGATCAAAATCATCGGGGACAACACCGATATGTACGTCCAGGGATACTTCGCGTACGACTCGAAGAAATCCGGCGGCGTCACCATGTCGCATCTGCGGTTCGGGAAATCACCGATTCATTCCTCGTATCTCATTGACAAGGCTGATTACATCGCCTGCCACCAGCCTTCCTACGTCGACAAGTACGACCTCCTCGAGGGGATCCGTGACGGCGGCACGTTCGTGCTCAACTCGCCCTGGAATCTTGAGGAGATGGAGACCTGTCTGCCGAACTCGTTGAAAAAAACCATCGCGCAGAAACACCTGAGGTTCTATACTATCGACGCGGTGAAGATCGCGGAGGAGATCGGTCTTGGCGGGCGCATCAACATGGTGATGCAGACCGTGTTCTTCAAGCTCTCCAACGTGCTGCCCATCGACCAGGCGATTCAGTACCTCAAGGATGCGATCGCGAAGACCTACGGGAAGAAAGGACAGAACATCATCGAGATGAACTGGAAGGCGGTCGACGCAGCATCCGCGGCGATCCAGGAAATCAAATATCCCTCTTCATGGGCAACCCTGCCAGCTGACATGAAGAAGCAATGGCAGGAGCCAGCGTTCATCACCAAGGTCGCGCGAACCATGAACGCAATGCAAGGAGACAAGCTTCCCGTGAGCGCGTTCACCCCTGCAGGCATCTTCCCGTCAGGTACGACGAAGTACGAGAAGCGTGGTGTTGCAATCAGTGTTCCCGAGTGGATCATGCAGAACTGCATCCAGTGTAACCAGTGCAGCATGGTGTGCCCGCACGCGGCGGTACGACCCGTGCTCCTCACTCAGGATGAACTCTCCAAGGCGCCGAAGGGTTTCGAGGCGAAAAAAGCAGTCGGGAAGGAAGCCGAAGGCTTGTTCTTCCGAATACAGGTGTACTCCGAGGACTGCATGGGGTGCGGTAACTGCGCTGACATCTGCCCGTCCAAACCAAAGTCACTTGAGATGAAACCGCTGGCGACACAGAAAGACAAGCAGGTCGAGATGCTCAAGTACTCGGAGAAGATTCCGGTTCGCAACGCCGGGTTCGACAAGTACACCGTGAAAGGCTCTCAGTTCCAGACGCCACTGCTCGAGTTCTCCGGTGCGTGCTCAGGGTGTGGGGAGACGCCGTACCTGAAGCTAGCGACTCAGCTGTTCGGCGACCGGATGATCATTGCGAACGCCACCGGTTGTTCCTCGATTTGGGGCGGGTCCGCGCCGTCGGTCCCGTTCACCACAAACGAGAAAGGCTATGGCCCCGCATGGGCGAACTCCCTGTTTGAGGATAACGCTGAGTACGGGTTCGGCATGGTGCTAGCGACCACGCAGCGCCGCAAGAAACTCGCTGACCTGGTCACCCAGGCGAAGGATAAAGCCTCACCGGATATGAAGGAGGCATTCACTGGCTGGCTTTCAAATATGAACGACGCTGACCAATCACGCGTCTACGGAGACAAGATCAAGACCCTGCTGGAGAAGAACCATAGTGATTCTCTGCTTAGCCAGATCTGGGAATCTCGAGATATGCTCACGAAGAAATCCATCTGGTCGGTCGGTGGTGACGGCTGGGCGTACGACATCGGCTACGGCGGCCTCGACCATGTGCTTGCCATGAACGAGGACATCAACATCCTCGTGCTCGACACGGAGCTGTACTCGAACACCGGCGGGCAGTCCTCGAAGGCGACGCCGATTGGTTCGATCGCGAAGTTCGCGGAGTCCGGGAAGAAGACCAAGAAAAAGGACCTCGGGCTCATGGCGATGAGCTACGGGTACGTGTATGTCGCATCGGTGGCCATGGGAGCGAACAAGAACCAGGTGCTCAAGGCGATGAAGGAGGCAGAGTCCTACCCGGGTCCGTCGCTCATCATCGCGTACTCCCCCTGCATCAACCAAGGTATCAAGGCAGGCATGGGTAAAACCCAGGAGGAGGAGAAACGCGCGGTGGAGTCCGGGTACTGGCCGTTATATCGGTATGACCCGCGGCTCGCAGCTGAGGGTAAGAATCCGTTCCAGCTGGACTACCAGCCGCCGAACGGCACGATCCATGAGTTCCTCATGGGCGAGGTCAGGTACGCGGCTCTGACGCAGACCTTCCCTGATGAAGCAGTGAAACTCCATAAGCAGCTCGAGGAGAGCGCTCAGACGAGGTTCCAGGCGTACAAGAAGATGACTGAACAGAAATGATCGGGGAAACAACCCCGCTTCCTTTTTTCTTTGCATGAACGGAGGACGATACCCTTAAATAATCTTTAGAATTACTGGCCTTTCGGTGCCAAACACATCACCCTTCTAGGAGGGAAGTTGCATGAATGGAACAAGTCTTGATAAGATATTCAAACCCAAAAGCATCGCCGTCATCGGCGCCAGTGACACCATTGGATCCGCTGGCTACCGGATTTTCAGAAACCTCATCGGCTCCGGCTATGAGGGCGTCGTCTATCCTGTGAATACCAAACGGGAGAGCGTGCAGGGCGTCCAGGCGTACCCGACGATCAACGAGGTGCCCAAGGTCGTTGACCTTGCGATCGTCGTCACCCCAGCGCAGACGGTGGTTGACATCGTTGAGCAGTGCGCGAAACGAGGCATCAAAGGGATTCTCATCATTTCCGCAGGGTTCAAGGAAATCGGTCCTGAAGGGGCGGCACGGGAGCAGCAGTTGCTCGAGATCAAGAAGAAATACGGGCTGCAGATCCTTGGGCCGAACTGCGTCGGCTTCATCATGCCGTACTTGAACCTCAACGCCACGTTCGCCGGCTCCATGCCGGAGCGCGGCAGCATCGCGCTGTTCTCCCAGAGTGGTGCGGTCTGCGGTGCGATCCTTGACTGGGCGGCGGCCGCGAAGGTCGGTTTTTCCTCGTTCGTGTCGGTCGGCTCCATGCTTGACGTTGATTTCGGTGACCTCATCGATTACTTCGGGATGGACATCCACACCCGCAGCATCGTGCTCTACATCGAGGCTATCACTGATGCGCGAAAGTTCATGAGCGCGACGAAAGGGTTCGCACGAGCGAAACCCATCATCGTCATCAAATCAGGGCGGTTCAAAGAAGGAGCAAAAGCGGCGGCTTCCCACACGGGTGCGCTCGCTGGTGAGGACGCCATCTATGAGGCGGCGTTCCGCAGGTCCGGGGTCGTTCGGGTCATGGACATCATGGACCTGTTCAACTGCTCCTCGATTCTTGCGAAACAGCCACGCCCCATGGGCCCCAACATCGCGATCGTCACCAACGCGGGAGGGCCAGGGGTGCTGGCGACCGACTCCATTATCGAGAAGGGCGGCAAGCTCGCGCAGCTCTCACAGGAGACCCTTGAGAAACTCAACAAGGTGCTGCCGTCCACCTGGAGCCATGGCAACCCCGTGGACATCATCGGTGACGGGGATGACGAGCGGTACAAGAAGGCGATCGAGATCTGCCTGGAGGACAAGACCATCGACGGACTCCTCGTCCTGTGTGTGCCTCAGGTGGTCGCTGACCCCAACAAGCTTGCGGACCGGCTCGTGGACATCGCACGCAAGTCAACCAAACCGATCCTCACGAGCTTCATCGGCGAGTCGAGTGTGTTCAACGCCCGGGAGATCCTCAACCGGAACAACATCCCGACCTACCAGGAGCCGGATGAGGCCGTGGAATCATACATGTACCTCTATCACTATGAGCGGCACCTCGCACAGCTGTATGAGACCCCAGTGGAGCTCGAGGTGAAGACCCCAGAGCATAAGGAGATCGTCCAACGGATCCTCGACACCGCGAAAAGCGAAGGGCGCACGCTCCTCAATGAGAGCGAATCCAAGACGTTCCTGGAGTTGTATGGGATCAGCACGACACAGCCGATCATCGCGAAAACCAGCGAGGAGGCGATGAAGGCGGCCGAGAAGCTCGGCTACCCGATCGTGATGAAGATCCTGTCACCGCAGATCAGCCATAAAAGCGACGTCGGCGG
>DATKKD010000068.1:0-5238 GCA_035543435.1 Thermoplasmatota archaeon | reverse complement strand
TCCATTGAACGCGTCAAAATAGACGGTACCGTTAATGAGCGTCGGGCTTGCTTGTCCTTGTCCCAGATAGGGGTAATACCACGCGACCTTGAGGATGTCAGACGGATTCGTGGCATCTGGATTTACTTCGACTGCGTACAGCCGACCCGAGATGGTGCCACGATAGCGACCGAGGAGATTCGGCGGCGGAAATTGCGTGGTGAGATAGACTGTGTCCCCGCTCACGCACGCTGAGTTCTGTGTCCCAAACTGTCGTCGACCCGAGGAGGACTCGTTACTTGAGTTATCCCAAAACGATACTGAGGCGAGTCTCGCTCCGGTTTTGACATCAAATGCATACAGAGGTCCGCCCCAGGTCGGTACGATGATGGTTCTATTTTCGACAATGGTCGGGCTTAGAGGGATTGGCGGCATCGAAAAATTTCTCACTGAAAGATTGACCTCCGGGAAATACGATATCCAATCGATGTGGATGTTGTGCAGATCTGATGCGTTGATCAGAACGACTTTTTCCATGTCGCATGCAACGACTCGGTTGTACTGGTCAATCATGGGGACCGAACCACATGCGGAAGGATCTAAGGACCAAGGATATTGCGTTTTATTGAACCAGCCCCAGTACCCCGAAGACCAAAGCCTGTTACCGTCATAATCGTAGAGGATGAGGTTGTCGTTCGGATTGAATCTGGTTCCAAAAAAATCGTACAGCCCGAACGAACATGCTGCTATTCTTCCGTTTCCCGAGATGCCGATTCCATACGTCCCGTATTTTTCTCCGCCGAAATCACGGTGGTACCATACCTCACCGACGTCATCTGTCGCATTGATGGTCGGCACCGGCATCCTGATATTGTCAGTCAGCTGGGGATCACCATGGACCATGCCACCTCCCAAGGGGGGAAGATGGAAATCGCCTTGACCAGAATCATTGCCACGAGCTGCTGATGCTAGCGCAAGAAACATCATGGTACACACGAGAGTCATCACCAACGATGAAAGTAACATGTTCCTATCGTTCCTTTCCATAGTCATGTTCTCCCGCGTCGAAAAGTATCGGGGTGTTTTCTAATCATGTATGTGAATTTAAATCTTTTTCATGGAATAATTAATTGAAACCAAGAAGTTTGAGTGCGCACAGCCTGCATGGGTGTATTCCTCGCCAATCATAAAGTTTATTAACGATTGTTAACTAATAGTATTATAGAGAAAAAAACAAGGGCACACCATCCACTCATTCCTTGATACAATGGGGGAGAACCGTTCCATGTTCGATGAAGAAAAGACGACCAAAGCCATAGAAAAAGTAAGTCCCAGCGTCGTGAGCATCAGCATCGCAAGGACCATGCGATATGATTTATTCAATTCCGTGGAAGTCAAAGGAGTCGGATCTGGGATCATCATGAATCCCGAAGGATACGTGTTGACGAATAACCACGTGGTCGAAGGGGTCAAAAAAGTTGATGTGTTTCTGTGCGACGGGAAAAAATATGAAGGTTGGATCGTCGGCACAGACCCGAGCACCGATATCGGTGTCATCAAAATCGAGGGGCACAATTTCTATTCAGGGGAATTTGGGAACTCTGATGAGTTACGACCCGGGCAGATAGCGATCGCCATAGGAAATTCCTTAGGGTTATCTGGAGGACCCACCGCAACGGTGGGGGTGATCTCGGCGGTGAGACGCAACATCCAATCCCCCCAGGGGATTCTCGAAAACATGATTCAGACAGACGCAGCGATCAACCCGGGCAACAGCGGAGGGCCACTCATCGACAGTAACGGTAAGATCATCGGCATCAACAACGCGATCATCCCCTACGCCCAAGGCATCGGCTTTGCGATACCCATCAACACCGCCATCGATGTGGCGAACGAACTCCTCGAGTATGGACGCGTCGTCCGACCGTGGATCGGCATCATCGGGTTAGACATGAGCCCGACGCTTGCCTCGTATTACAATCTGGGCTCTGATCATGGGGCATTGGTCGTCCGCATCAATGAAGACAGCCCTGCCGACCACGCTGGGTTGCGGCCGGGTGATATCATCATCCAGATTGAGGACATCCTCGTGAACAGCGTCGAGGACGTGCGCAATGCGGTCTGGAAACGAAAGGTCGGGGAGAAGGTGCGTATCAAAATCATCCGCAAGAATCAGCAGCTGACCGAAGATCTTGAACTCGATGAGATGCCTGCACGGTGACAGGGAAAACCGATTCCGTGCGATTGATCAGCCTCGCCTTTGAGCAATTTTTTGCCTCGGTATGATTTGTATGATTTGTATGAAAAAGTATATATACCCATGACTGTTTCCCAGCGACTCAGTGCAAAGCCATGAAAAAAACAATTTTTTACGGGAGCGCAACCGTCGGTGAACGAGGACAAATCGCACTCCCCGTCAAGCTGAGAAAAGACTTCAACATCAACAAAGGAGACAAGCTCCTGGTCATCGGAAATCCGCACCACACCAACATCATGCTCGTAAACCCAGAAACGATGAGTAAGTACCTCGAAATCATGAGCGAGAACATCAACCAAATAAAATCAACTATAAAAAACAAGTGACCACCATGCCAGAAACAAACGTTGAACAAGAGTCGATCTCCAGAAACTTCAAATGTCCAAGCTGCGGACATGTCGCCGCGTTTTCGGGTCGACCAAATGAAAAGGTCATCGTTACCTGCCAATCCTGCAACATGAAAGGAACAATCACCCTTCCTCCGTCGCTCATCTCACCAAAATCCACGAATGGGAATGCGATCGAAATCTCCCACCTCAAAAAGATGTTCGGTGACTTCACCGCGGTAGACGATGTCTCATTCACCGTTAAAAAAGGCGAAATTTTCGGACTGCTCGGACCGAACGGTGCGGGAAAATCAACAATCATCCGGATGCTGTGCACCCTCACCAGACCTACAGCGGGCACCGCGACCGTCGCGGGGTTCAACGTGGTGAAACAAGATAGCAAAGTACGACAGCACATCGGCCTCGTCTCAGAAAAGATGATCATGTACGAGGAACTCACAGCCCGCGAAAACCTCAGATTGTTTGGCAATCTATACAACATCCCAAAGGACACACTCGAAAAACGCATCGATGAGCTGCTCCACTTCGTCCGCATGGAGAAATGGGCAAACCAGCGGATCAAAACGTTTTCCACGGGGATGAAACAGCGCATCAACGTCATTCGCGCGCTCGTCAACCAACCAGAGATCCTGTTCCTCGATGAACCTACCCTCGGGCTGGATCCACAGTCGACCGCAGAGATACGCGAGCTCACCCAGAGGATCAACACCGAGAACGGGACGACCATCATCCTCACCACCCACATCATGGGCGAGGCAGACCTTCTCTGCAAGCGCATCGGGATCATCGACCATGGGAAGATCGTTGCTCTTGACACCCCGATGAACCTGAAGAAAATGGTCTCCGGATCAGACATCTCCGCCTTTCAAATCGAAATATCAAACCTCGATCCCAGGCTGATCGCATCCGTGCAGTCACTCAAGGTGGTAAAGTCACTTGTTCAGGAGGATATGACGCACCTGCTCGTACGAGCGAACGGCGGCGATGCGTTTGACAACATCGTGGATTGTCTGCGGAAAAACGGGGCGAAAGTGCGCATGGTACAGAACCTGGAACCATCGCTCGAGGACGTGTTCCTGCATCTCACCGGACGAGAGGCGCGAGACAAGATCTCAGAGAATGCGGTGAGCACAACAGCAAGACATGGACCGCGTCGACGACGAGCGGCCCGGAGGATTAGGTAGGTGAATACATGAGTGTCAGAAGTGTGTTTCGTCATAGCTTATGGATTTGCTGGAAAGATTTGTTAGAGTTTAGTAGGAGTAAGTTGCGACTCGTGATGCTGGTGCTGATGCCACTCTTCATGATGGTCATGGTCGGATTTATTTTCCCGACGAGCAGTTCCATTACCGGCACGCCCATTGCTCTTGCGAACACGGACGCGGGGTCATTGAGTGCCAGCTTCGTGCAACAGTTAACCGCCGTCAATAACCAGACAGGAATGATGAAACTCAGCTCCGCGAGCAGTTTCGACGACATCAAAGCCAAGCTGCAGAACAGCGAAATCAACGGTGGCATCATCATTCCAGAGAATTTCTCAGAAAACATTCTTGCAGGGAAACAAGGGGACATCATCGTCGTTATCGACCAGTCAAACCCTCAGCTCTCGGTCACCATCCAGGGAGTCCTCTCAAGAACGATCGCGATGATGGGTGAACAGATGGCGATCCGCAATCTCAACGTGACCTATCATGTATCCATGGAGCGAGCGAACAGTCTGGTCACTCCGTATAGCGTTGAATTCAAAGGGATTGTCCCTGGGGGGTCGAACTACTTCCAATTTGTCGCTCCTGGCATTATCGCTATGGTCGTGATGATGGCGCTGATGACCGGACTACCCCATGCGATTTCCTACGAGAAAGACATCGGGACGCTCGACGGGATGCTTGCGGCACCTATCAGCCGCCTGTCGATTATCCTTGGGAAGGTCACGGCACAAACCGTGCGAGGGATGATCCAGGGATTCATCATCCTTTTCCTCGCGGTGGTTCTCTTCGGGGTGGTCATCGAGGGCAATATCCTGCTTGTCATCGCGCTGATTATTCTTACGGTCTTTAGCTTCGTCGGCCTTGGGATCCTGATCACGTCGTTCACAGAGAACGAGGAGACAGCGACCATGGTCATGATGACGCTCATGTTCCCCATGATGTTTTTAAGCGGTGTGTTCTTCCCGCTGCAGCAGATGCCCTGGTACATGCAAGGGATTGCGAAATTCCTTCCTTTGACCTACGCCACGACCGCGCTGCGGAAGGTCATGGTGCTCGGGGCGGATGTCCCAGCGGTGGCGACCGAGGTGGGCATCCTCCTCGTCTTTGGGGTCATCCTCCTGCTGGTCGCGGTTCCGATGTTCAGGCGGGCGATGAGCAAATAACAAAACGAGAACATCCCACTTTCCCTTCCTTGCATTATTTTTTATCTAAAACTGATACGTTATAGAACAATCCTTATGAAACCCATGATCCTCAAGACAAGATGGAAACAGAAGAAGGATACGCTATCTTCATGGAGGAAGCAGAACATGAACATAGGTATTATCGGGAAAGGAAACGTCGGTACCGCTCTGGGCAACGGCCTTCGTCGGGCTGGTCATAAGATCAAGTTCGGTCATCGCGACGCGAAGGAACCTGTGAAGAGCGCGGTCGAATGGGGCGAGGT
>DATKKD010000067.1:0-1052 GCA_035543435.1 Thermoplasmatota archaeon | reverse complement strand
ACTTTTCGACGCGGGAAAACATGACTATGGAAAGGAATGATAGGAACATATTACTTTCATCGTTGGCGATGACTCTCTTGTGTACCATGACGTTTCTTGCGCTAGCATCAGCAGCTCGTGGCAATGATTCTGGTCAAGGCGATTTCCATCTTCCCCCCTTGGGAGGTGGCATGGTCCATGGTGATCCCCAGTTGACTGACAATATCAGGATGCCGGTGCCGACCATCAATGCGACAGCTGACGTCGGTGAGGTATGGTACTACCGTGATTTCGGCGGAGAAAAATACGGGACGTATGGAATCGGCATCTCGGGAAACGGAAGAATAGCAGCATGTTCGTTCGGGCTGTACGATTTTTTTGGAACCAGATTCAATCCGAACGATAACCTCATCCTCTACGATTATGACGGTAACAGGCTTTGGTCTTCAGGGTACTGGGGCTGGTTCAATAAAACGCAATATCCTTGGTCGTTAGATCCTTCCGCATGTGGTTCGGTCCCCATGATTGACCAGTACAACCGAGTCATTGCATGCGACATGGAAAAAGTCGTTCTAATCAACGCATCAGATCTGCACAACATCCACATCGATTGGATATCGTATTTCCCGGAGGTCAATCTTTCAGTGAAAAATTTTTCGATGCCACCAATCCCTCTAAGCCCGACCATTGTCGAAAATAGAACCATCATCGTACCGACCTGGGGCGGACCTCTGTATGCATTTGATGTCAAAACCGGCGCGAGACTCGCCTCAGTATCGTTTTGGGATAACTCAAGTAACGGGTCCTCCTCGGGTCGACGACAGTTTGGGACACAGAACTCAGCGTGCGTGAGCGGGGACACAGTCTATCTCACCACGCAATTTCCACCGCCGAATCTCCTCGGTCGCTATCGTGGCACCATCTCAGGTCGCCTGTACGCAGTCGAAGTAAATCCAGATGCCACGAATCCGTCTGACATCCTCAAGGTCGCGTGGTATTACCCCTATCTGGGACAAGGACAAGCAAGCCCGACGCTCATTAACGGTACCGTCTATTTTGACGCGTTCAATGGA
>DATKKD010000066.1:0-7747 GCA_035543435.1 Thermoplasmatota archaeon | reverse complement strand
GGGCCGACCGTCTATTCGTATGCGCATATCGGCAATGCCCGCCCGCCAGTCGTGTTCGACGTGCTGTTCCGGCTGTTACGCAGCGTCTATGGGGAAAGCCACGTCGTTTACGCGCGCAATTACACCGATATCGACGACAAGATCATCGCCGCGGCGAACAAGGAAGGCGTCGATCCCTTAACGTATGCGCAGCGGTTTACGAAACGGTGTCTGGATGATCTCGACGCACTCGGGGTGCGGCGGGCAGATCTCTATCCCAAGGCATCGGAGACCATTCCCGACATGATCGAGATGATTAAGAGACTCGTCGCGAACGAATACGCATATATCGCGGACGGGGACGTGTACTTCTCGGTGGAGAAATACCAGAAGTACGGTCAGCTCTCCGGCCAGAACATCATGGAGATGAAGAGCGGCGCACGCATCGAGCCGGGGGAGTCGAAACAGAGTCCCTTGGATTTCGCTCTCTGGAAGCATGCGAAACCGGGAGAACCCACCTGGGAGTCCCCCTGGGGGCCAGGACGGCCAGGCTGGCACATCGAGTGCTCCGCGATGAGTAACAAGTTCCTCGGGATGCCATTCGACATCCATGGCGGCGGCATGGACCTACGATTCCCACACCATGAGAACGAGATCGCCCAGGCAGAGGCGGCGACCGGCAAGCCGTTCGCCAAGTACTGGATGCACATCGGGCTGCTCACGATCGACAGCGAGAAGATGTCCAAGTCCCTCGGCAACATCATCAACGTTAGGGACCTGCTAAAGACTTGGGACGCGGAGATCCTACGGATGTTCTTCGCGCAGGCGCACTACCGCAGCCCGCCTGACTTCAGCGAGAAAGCGCTTTCCGATGTCGAGAAAGCGCTCGAGCGGCTCTCCAGGTTTAAGGAGCGCCTCGAGCAGCACTCATTGAGTCAGTCAGCCTCACACTCATCGAGCGACGAACAATACAAAGGGACAATCATGCGATTCCAGGAGACCTTCGAGCAGGCGATGGACGACGACTTCAACACACCGAAAGCGTTCGCATCCCTGTTCGAGTTCGTGAACGCAAGCAATCGATTTTTTGAAGAGACCACGGCGCCATCCGCAGAGCTATGCCGACATGCGCTTGGGGTGTACCTGAAGGCTGGGAATGTCCTAACCTTGTTCCAACCAAAACCAAAGACACCGAAAAAAGACGATCTTCTGGTTCAAAAACTTCAACAACTCCTCGAACCCTATATAAAAGGGAATATCCCAAATACCATCGAAGCACTTCTGCAACATCTGCTCCACGCTCGTGAGGATGCACGAAAACGCAAGGACTGGAGCACCGCAGATACGATCAGGAAAGGACTCGAGGCGCTTGAGTTCGAGATCCAGGATACCGCACACGGGCCTGTCTGGAGGAAGAAATAAGATATGAAACGAATTCTTGTGGGTTTCGACGGCTCCGAAGGAGCCGAGAACGCCCTGAACAAGGCGATGATGCTGATCGATGAAGACGGGGAAATCATCATCCTTGCGATCGTACCGAAACCGTCAGACCATAACCTGGTTGATGAGAAGACCTACGAGGTGCTCAAGCTGCGGGCGCACAACATCATCAACACCGTGACCCGGGACATCGGAGACCATGAGTTCACGATCACCGGGATGATCAAGGAAGGGGAGGACATCGCAGCGGTCATCATCGACCTCGCAAACGAGCTGCACTGCGACCTCATCGTACTTGGCAGTAAAGGCTCAAGTTCTTTGGGAAAATATCCGCTCGGCAGCGTCGCCAATAAGGTCGTCCAGTACGCAGCTAAACCAGTGATGGTCGTCCGGTGATAAAACAAAAGTGAGAGGACATCGATGCCCCCGCCAAAGACACTCTCCGTCATCACCAGGCAAGAATGGCGCAGTTGGCTCGAAAACCATTTTTCTACCGAGAAGGAGATCTGGTTGGTCTTCCCGAAAAAATCCTCAGGAAAACACCGACTGCTGTACAACGATGCGGTCGAGGAAGCATTGTGCTTCGGATGGATCGACAGCACCGTACGAAAACTAGATGAAACCAACACCATGCAGCGGTTCACCCCACGTAACCCCAAAAGCAGCTTCTCTCAGTCAAACAAGGAACGACTCGCCTGGCTCCTCAAAGAAGGCAAGCTGCACCCCACGATGGTACGCATTGCTCAAAAAGTCCTCAAAGAACCATTCATCTTCCCGCCAGACATCATCAAAGCACTACGAAATGACCCTGTGGTTTGGAAGAACTACCAGAGGTTCTCGCCTTCCTACCAAAGGATTCGTATCGCGTACATTGACGATGCACGCAACCGACCCGTGGAGTTCAAGAAACGACTCAACAACTTCATCAAAAAGACAAAAGAAAACAAGCGTATCGGATATGGCGGGATAGAGAAATACTATTAAAAAAAGGAAGGAAATAACTGGTTATTTCCCTTTGGTGTCATGCGCGCGGATGCTCGGCCTGACCTTCTCTGCACCCTTACCCTTGTACATCAGTCCGCGGCCCTTCTGTCCTGCGCTGGTTTTCCCTCGGAGCACCCGTCGTCGGTTCGGGAACGCGGAGATCCAGTTAATCTTCGGGTCGTTCACGATCGCGGGGTGCGCGGGGTCCACGAGGATGACCTCGTAGTAGTGGTACATCCCGTCCTTGCCGACCCAGTAGGAGTTCAGGACCTCCATGTTCGGGTACCTGGCTGCGGTTCGCTCCTCGGCGACCCGCTGGAGGCTTTTCGCACCAGTGATTTTCTTGATGCCTCGTGCGGATGGCTTGCGTCCTCCTTTGATCTGATGGCGGTTGAGCCCTCCGTGCCGTACGCGTCCACGGACGATCGTGTACCCCTGTTTCGCCTTGTAGCCCAAGGATCGCGCGCGGTCCACGCGTAACGGCTTGTCTACCCGGAGGAAGTTCTCCTCTCGTCTCCAGGTGATCATGCGGTTTTTCTGTGGGGATTTATAGGATGTATCTGGTTTCTTCCAGATGTCGCCAACGTACGCGTATGAACTTTTTACCATGATGTCCACCTTAGGTGTAGGGGGTAAGGAAGGAAAGTTGTTATTTAAAACTTTTGCCAGACAGGAAAGGAGACGGCAGGAATGACGAGGGCCTTCGACACCGTTGCTAGGTGTTGGTACTGGCCGGTTGCTGGTTCAAATGGAGGGTTGTTTGTGTGAAGGTGAGCATGGTCGCGTCTTTGGACAAGGCGAGAGCGGGCATCGTGATCGGGAGCGTCGCCCAGGCGCTCTCAAGGCCGGTCTGGTCCTTCGCCTTCACCCGGACGTTGTAGGAGCCTTCCGTCGTCCATCGATGGCGTGCTTCTATCTGCTTCCCTGATGCGTACGGCCCGAGCCATCCGCTCGAGGTGTTGTCCCCCCAGTCGATGTAGTAGGAGATGTCATCGCCGTCAGGGTCGGTCGCGAGAACCTTATAGAGATACGAGATGCCTGTCCTCCCATGGGTTTCCCCGGAGATGAAGGGGTCGCTCGGTGGATGGTCGTTGAGGACGACGATGGTGAGCGGTGCCGACCAGTTGCTGGTGGCATGGAAGATGTCCCGTGCGCGTGCCTTTACGGCATAGGTGCCTGGTGAGGCCCAGGTATGGAACGCAGCTACAGGGACCTCCGAGGAGTAGAGCCCGAGCCATCCGCTGGAGGTGTTGTCGCCCCAGTCGATGAAATACGACACCGGGTCGCCGTCAGGGTCCGAAGTCACGACATCGTACTCGTACGAGGCTCCGATGCCATCGAGTGTCGGACCGGCGATGGTTGGCACCTCTGGTGGGTTGCTGGCGCCGCTTGGCGCGACAAGCTCTGCGAGGGTGGCGACCAGCAGCTTGGTGTTCTTCATGGCGTAGGAGACGTTCATATGCTCAATCGTGTCGCCAGAGGAGTGATAGTATGGCGTCTCCGTGTACTCGAACGTGAAGATCGCATTGTACCCCTCGCTCCAGAAGGAGTTATGGTCACTTCCCCAGATGTACCCGCTGTGGATGAGATTCAGGTCGATGTAATGGTGGTAGAGGTGCTCGACGTTCACCATGAAGCCGTAGAGCCATTCCGAGGGGGTGTCCTCGTAGATTTTCAGGTTACTGCCGTCATCATGGGTGATCGCGTACCCGATCATGTCCGCGTTCAGCACACCGACGATGTCATCGCCGTTCTCGACGGCTTCGGCAGCGTAGGATGCGCTTCCCAGGAGACCTTGTTCTTCCCCTGAGAACGTCACGAAGCGGATCGTGGCGTTGAACGAATATTTGCTCATGATGGATGCGGCGACGAGCGTCGCGACCGTCCCTGACCCGTCATCGTCGGCCCCGGGGCTAACTGCGACGCTGTCGTAGTGGCCGCAGATGATGAAGATGTCACTGATGTTGGTATCGCTCCCTGGTTTGGTCGCCTCAATGTTGCTCGCTGAGTACCCGCTGTGGCTCCAGTTGTCGTAGCGGACTGCAAGCCCCATACCCATAAACTGGGTGTAGAGGTAAGATGCCGCGGCCTGGCAGGCCGTTGACCCGGTGAGGCGTGGCCCGAACGCGGTGAGATTCTCGAGGTACCTGAGATAGAGGGATTGGTTGACTTGCTCAAGGAGGTCGATGATGAAGTCAGGTGTTTGCAGCAGGCTTCTTTGGTTATGCGGATGGTATCTCGACGGTGCTTGTCGTAATTCTAGCAGGGGAGTTGTACTCACCATGCCCCCTGGGCCCGGCGGTGTACTTGGGTTAATGGCTTGTTTTAATGAGATGAGTTTCGTCTTTAATACACTGGGTTGTCCACCGTTATTTCCAGAAACAGCTATGGGCAACATGGTAATGACCAAAAGTATGCACACAATGAGACTGACAAATGATTTTTTTGTCATATTCATGATCCCCCATGAATAATTATATCGTGATGGTATTTAAATTTTTTAGAGGTCCTATCGAGGATGTTGGTGAGATGCGGGAAGCTGGTGTTTGAGATGCTCTTCGTCAATAGAGCGGGGTGATCACCGGGAGTGGCCGTTCCCAATGGTAATGCACCGAGGTGGTGTGCTGTTGCACCAGATAGTCTGGGAGTGCCGGGTTGAACTCCTCGATTTTCTCGATCACGTAGTTCATCGTGTGATTACCGATGTTGTGGAGCGCGATGTCGACAGGGACCCATCCGAGGGTTGGTGACAGGATCTCGCCCCAGGCATGCGGTTCCGCTTCTTCGGGGGCTTTCGGGATAAAGTATCCGGTGAGTCGTCGGCAGGGGATGCCACGTATCCGGGAGAGGGTCACGAACAGGTCAGTGAACTCGTCGCAGTCCCCGATACCCGTGAGCAGCGCCTGATCTGCCCCGAGGCGTTTGTCTTGTTTCTCCGGGTATTTTATCCGTGCGCTGATCATGCGGTGTGCATCATGGACCCAGGTGAAGAGGTCGTCGGTGGCGAACCAGTGTTCATCAGCGATTGTTCTGATGGTTGGGGACCGTACCGGCCAGTAGGTGAAGCTCTGCTGGTATTTTTGCTTGAGGACGCTTGGGATGTCTGAGATCCTTCCCCACGAATCGTCCCTTTTGAGTATGGTTGGTTGCGGGTAGACTGAGAGCTGCCGTTCCAGGGAGATGACTCCTTTTGCGTGGATTTTTTGTTGGAAGAGGAAGAAGGTGTTGAGGCCTTTTGTTTTGAGTCTGCAATGCGCTGGTGGTTGGTCGAGTTGTGCTGTTTGTCTGTAGGGGGGACAATGGTAGAACTTGAACCGTAGGATGGGTGCGCCGTAGGAGACTTTATAAAAGAGCTGTTCGTGATGGTGCAGATGCCATCCTTTTTGTCCCTGTGATGCCTCCATAATGGTTCGTGTTGAAACGGTGCTGCCTTAAATAGTTTCGGTACTCGTGCGCGGGAGCCTGCTTGCTTCCCTTTTGGTCAGCAACCTTAAAAATCCTTTGTTGATTCGTGCCATGGGAGTCTTCCTATGGATCATGTTTTTAATGCGAAAATGGAGATGATGTCCCGCAAGAAACTGCAGGATCTGCAGCTGGAGCGCCTCCGGGCGACCGTGCACCTGGTGTACGAGCGTGTGCCACACTACAAGGAGAAATTCAAGGAGATGAAGCTCAAGCCTGAGGACATCAGGACGCTCGATGATATCAGGAAGCTTCCGTTCACGACCAAGGACGATTTACGTAGGAACGCTCCGTTCGGGATGATGGCGACCTCGCTTGAGAACTGCATCGAGCTGCACGCGTCCTCGGGGACGACCGGTGTGCCGGTGACCGCATGCTACACCCATAAGGACCTCGAGGTGTGGAGTGAGTGCATGGCGCGCTGCCTTTCCATGTCTGGCCTCACGAGCAAGGACGTGTTCCAGAACCCGATCCCGTATGGGACGTTCACGGGTGCGTTCGGTTTTCATTACGGGGCACAGAAGGTTGGCGCGCTCGTGATCCCGTCCGGGCAGGGGCAGTCGGAGCGGCAGATCAAGCTCATGGAGTACTATGGGACGACGTTTCTGTCTGGTGTTGCGTCGTACATGGTTCGTCTCGGCCAGGTGGCTCATGAGATGGGGATTGAGCCGCGGAAGCTGAAGGTGCGTCACGGACTCTTTGGCGCGGAGATGTTCACGCCAGGTCTGAAGAAACGGATCACGGACATCTGGGACATGGATGTGCATGACATCTATGGGCTCACCGAGATGTGCGGCCCTGGGGTGTCGACGGACTGCGACCTGCATGACGGGTTGCATCTCTGGGAGGATCATTTCTTTGTGGAGTGCGTCGACCCGATAACGCTCGAGCCGGTCAGCGTTGGGGAGGAAGGGGAACTCGTCCTCACAACGCTGACCAAGGAGGGCATGCCGCTGCTGAGGTACCGGACCCGGGACATCGCCAAGCTGTATGACGGCGACATCTGTCAGTGCGGCCGCACGCACGTGCGTCATTCGATGATCAAGGGGCGCTCCGATGACATGGTGATCATCCGTGGGACGAACATCTACCCAGGCCAGGTCGAGTCTGTGCTGATGAAGAACCCGTTCGTGGGTGGGAACTGGCGCATGGTGCTTTCCACGGAGAACGACATCGATATGCTCACGGTGGAGGTCGAGACAAAGCAGCGGCTCAGCCAGGTCGATTCAGAGAAACTTGCGAAGGTGCTCGGCAGTGACATCCAGTCCGTGATCGTGTTCACTCCGCGGGTGGAGGTGCTGCCGCCGAACTCGATTCTCGAAACAGGTTTAAAGGCGAAACGTGTTATCGACAACCGGAGAAAGGAGTAGGAAATGAACCCGTCGGTGCAACAGTTGCTTGCTCGATCTGGTCCGCTTGCGGAGAACGAGGTGAAGGACCTCCTACGCGGTTACAGGATTCAGACGACCAAGTACCAGGTCGTGCAGACCGCGAAGGACCTCGACCGGCTTTCCGTGAACTTCCCGGTGGCGCTCAAGGTGTGCTCCCCGAAGATTCTGCATAAGACCGATGTGGGCGGTGTGAAACTTGATATTCAGGATGCAGATGAACTACGCAAGACTTTCAAAGAATTCCGCAGGAGATTCCCAACGGAGCCGTTGCTGGTCGATCAGATGGCAAAGAAAGGCGTCGAGATCATCGTGGGGCTGGTGCAGGATCCGACGTTCGGCCTGTCGATCATGTGCGGGATCGGCGGGATTTTCACGGAATTGTACAAGGACGTCTCGTTCCGGGTGGTCCCGATCGACGAGTACGACGCACGGCAAATGATCGAGGAGCTCAAGGGGAAGAAACTGCTCGAGGGGTTCCGGGGGATGAAGGC
>DATKKD010000065.1:0-11683 GCA_035543435.1 Thermoplasmatota archaeon | reverse complement strand
AGGCGCTGACGTGATGGCGCCGGGGATCAGAGACGCGGACGCGGGGATACAGAAAGACGACATCGTCTGGGTTTGCGATGAGAAGTACCACAAGGTGCTCGCGGTGGGCATCGCGCTGGTCGCCGGCAAGGAGATGAAGCTGCACCAGTCTGGGAAGGCGGTGAAAACGCTTCATTATGTGGGCGATCGGTTATGGGTCCTGAGCCATCAATAGGATCCTTCCTCGAGGATCTTGGAGATGATGGCAGGGAGTTTTGCTAGGTTCTTGGTGAACGCATGGTCGTCATGGAGAAAACGCACGGTCGCCTCCTGGGCTTTCGCGAACGAAAGCACCCAGGCATCCGGCACCACGGTGTCCTCGATACCACGTAGGATGGTGATCGTCACCGGGATCTTCTGCGTGAACAGCTCCGGGAACATCATCTGGGAGACAAGTTCTCGGGGCATCCCCTGGACCGTCGCCGGTGTGGTCTGGGGCGGGATGATCGCGGGATTCAAGAGAATCAGCTGCTTGACTGCCTTCTGATGTTGTGCTGTGGCTGCCGCGAGGAATCCGCCGAACGAGGATCCTATCAGGATCACATGGGAATCATCACGGATCGCTTCCTCTATTTTTTTGAGGCATTGAGGAACCGACATCGTCTCCGGCGTCCCATTCCGGTACGTGATCGGCATCGCATGGAGCGTTTCCTTAAAGAGCGTCCCTTTCGCGCTCGTCGGGCTGGACTGGTACCCATGGAGGTAATACAGCATGGTGATCGGTCATCTCCACTGTGTCCTGTTATCATCAAACGCGGTATTTAACGGTTGCCCCTCGCCGGATGAACAAGTTTTTATGCCGCCTCGATTTCTTGACTCCGGAAGAAAAAAAACGAGCAGGCGACAAACACGATGATGAAAGAAAGCTACATCTCAAAGTGGAAGGACCTGCCCGCGGGCGTGGTGAAGGTCAGGGTCGCACGACCAAGCGTGCTAGCACCCAGCGAGGACCTGTTCCACGACTACAAGGAGGGACGCATCGACTGGCGGGTGTTCGAGCAACGATTCCGCAAAGAAATGAGAGACAGCTCGAAGGCCGTGGCGGAGCTGCAACGGCTCAAGGCTCTCTCCCGTGACAAGGACGTGTACCTGATCTGCTACGAGAAATCCTACCCATGCCACCGGTTCATCCTCCTCGACCTGATCAACGAACTCCCGTGAATCAGATTATTATCAACGACAGCTAATATTATAAAACGGATTTCGTAAGAGGAAAACACCTTCGTGACCGGTGAGAGACAATGTTTATAAACGGATTTATATTTTAGAATAAAGGCTAATACTTAGGAGAAGTGTGTCAGTATGGGAATAACAAGTAAGATTTTTGGTGAAAAAAAAACGGGGCCAACAGAGGGGTATATCGACCTGGAGAAGTACGCGGATGCACAAACAGGGTCGACGCAGGGTGCACGGATGCATGTTGCCATTGGTGATATTCAACGGTATGAGGATCTCAAGGAGTTATGCGATTATGTGTACGGCGGGAACGTGCTGATCCTTGACTTCAGCGCGATCTCCGACCAGGAAGTACTTTTGAAACGCGTAACCAACGAGCTGAAACGGATCACCGACGACATCGGCGGCGACGTCGCAGGCATCGGCAGCAACCTCATGATCGTGTCACCGAGCGGCGTCAAGGTCGAACGGAGAAAAATCCGCGGGAAATATTAATCATCTGTTTCCCTACTTTTTTTTCTTTTTTTGATTTCTTTGTGTTGCTGGGCGAGCAGCACGACCAGCGAGTCTTCTTTTTCCATGACGAGGTCGTACCCCACGGTGTCCGCGAGATGCTGACCGAACCTCTGGACCTGGCCATGGGTCGGCATGTTCGAGAAATGGAGCCGGTTGCGTGAGCCGCCGACGAACACGTACCCTTTCGGCTCGATGAAGGTGGGCGAGGCGAGCCCATCGAGCCTGGCGTACTGTGCGACGTACTTTTCCTGCATGTTCCAGTCATGGATAAGGGTGTGGCGTATCACGGTCTTGGTGTCCAGCGACGGGAGGAGCGCGAGCGTCTCTTGGAGTTTCTCCCACCCTTGGGAGAGCAGAGGGGCACAGAGTTTTTTGTACACCTCCTCGGTGGGGGCCACGACGGAGACATACAGCTGTGTCGGCAGCGGGTCAAGCCGTGCGAGCGCCTCAGGGTTCGTCCCGTTGGTCACAAGGAACGTGGTGATGCCTCTGCGGTGGCAGGCAGCGAAGAACTCGCCGAGCCGTGGGTACAGCGTGGGCTCGCCGGACAGCGAGCAGGCGAGCATGTTCGGCTCGTTCGCCTCTGCCCATTTCTTCTGGTCGCAGCGGGGGTCGCCTTTGAACCCGGTGATGAGTTTGCGTTGCGCCTGGATCGCCCTGTCGAGGATGAACTCGGGGTCGTCAGGGTGTTGCAGCTGCTGCTCCGTGAAGGTCTGCAGCCGCCAGCAGAACAGGCACATCTGCGTGCAGTGATTCACGGCGGGGGTCATCTGCAGGCACCGGTGCGAGGAGATGCCGTAGAACTCCTGCTTGTAGCAATGCCGGTCGAACAGGAGGCTCTGTTTCATCCAGTGGCACAGCTTCACCCCGGAATGGGTTCCGATGAGCGCGTAATGCTGCCGCACGAGGAGTTTCTGAACCTCTGGATTCATAACCGTAAAAAACGCCATGGCATCCTCTTTTATATGGATTATGCCTGGGGAAAATGAAGCGAGGAGGTTAGGATGCACAGTCTTCGATGTCAGGGAAGGTGTCCTCGTTGAAGATGATCGACATCTTGCACAGATGGCATATTCCCTCTTCGTCGGCTGGCAGTAAGTTACTTCCGCAGAGCGAACAATGTTGGATCATCGTGGAAAAACCTCTTATTTGTCCCTCGTGGTGGTAATGCATGTGGTCCGATATAAAGAATTGCATTCACCGAAGCCATGGTAGGGGACGGTAAGTTTTTGAAATGAGACCTGATGTACAGCCTGACCACCATGAAAATCGACCCGTGGAGCTCGACCACCTACCAAGACTACACGCGGCTGCGCGACGAGTTCGGCATCCAGGAGTTCACCCCGGACCTCTGGGAGGACCTGCCGCATCCGCATCGTTTGTTACGACGCGGCGTGGTGTTCGGTCATCGCGGGTTCGAGATGATCCGTGAGGCGATCCTTTCGAAGAAACCCTGGGCGATCCTCACCGGCCTCATGCCGTCCGGGCGTATGCACCTGGGGCATAAGATGGTCATCGACGAGGTGATCTACTACCAAAGCATCGGCGCTGACATCTTCATCGCGGTCGCTGACATCGAGGCGTACGCGACCCGGGGGTTCACCCTTGAGCAGACCATGGAGCTGGCGGTGAACGAGTACATCCTGAACTACATCGCGCTCGGGCTGAGGCCTGAGCGCTGCCGCATCTACTTCCAGTCGAAGCAGCAGGACGTCAAGGATCTCGCGTTCCTGCTCGGCCGCAAGGTGAACTGGTCCCAGATGGTCGCGACCTACGGGTTCGAAGGCTCGACGAACATGGCCCATATCTTCTCGCCCCTGGTGCAGACCGGGGACATCCTTCATGTGCAGCTCGGGAAGTTCGGCGGGATACGACCGACGCTGGTGCCGGTCGGCGTCGACCAGGATCCGCACATCCGCCTCAGCCGTGACATCGCACAGGCGCACCGGTTGTACAACGTCACCGTCACCAAGGACAACAGGATCGGCGTGTTCGTCAAGGTGGACGACAACGTCGACAAGCTCCTCGACAACGCGGAGACGCTCCTGAGGAGCCTCGGGTTCTCTGATCTTAAACGGATCACCGATTACAAGGCGATCTACCTTTCCACCGCGAAGGAAACAGACATCCCGCGGATCGACGAGGCGCTCGCCCACACCGAGCCAACGTTCGGCGGGTATGGGTTCCTACAGCCGTCCTCCACCTATCACCGGTTCATCACGGGTCTCACTGGCGATAAGATGTCCTCCTCGAAACCCGAGAGCGCGATCTTTTTGACGGACAGCCCGGAAGAGGCACGAAAGAAGGTCATGAACGCGAAGACCGGGGGAGCCACCACCCTCGAGGAGCAGAAGAAGCACGGCGGCAAACCGGACGAGTGTATGGTGTACGAGCTCTGGTTGTACCACCTGGTCGAGGATGACGCCGCCCTCAAGGAGATCTTCGACTCCTGCAAGAAAGGTGAGCTCATGTGCGGCACGTGCAAGAAACGTGCGGTTGAGGAGATCGAAAAACTTCTGGTGGATCTGCAGCAGAAACGTAAGGCAGCACGGGAAACGATGAAGGAGTACCTCAAATAATCTTTAATCGTACGAGGAGTACAGACCGTCGTCCGCCACTATTTTCTCAAACGTACGGGAGAGTCTTTTTTGTGTAGGCGCAAACGAGCTGTCAAGGTACTCGTAGGTCTCCTTGGACGTCGAGGCATGCCCTCGTACAGGGATTCGTAGCCCGAGGTCCTCCCCCTGGATCGCGCCTTCTAGGATCTTGCGTGGGGGGATCCCCTTGTTGAGATTCGCAAGGATCCGCTGGAGGTTGCCCTGCAGGATGCCGAAATCACCTGACTGCTCGGTGAGACGGTCCATGATGTCGTCATCGACGCGCCTGGCGATCTTCGACCCGACGCCTTTCACCTCGTACGGATTCTTGTCATACTCCTTGATGAGGTAGATGCCCACGTTGGGATGGAACATGTAGCAATCATGGGAAAACGTTCCTGAGTCGTTTCCGAACGTCGCACTCCAACCGTCCGGGTGCTGCTTCCCCTCCCTGATGATGTCGGAGAGGATCGCGTTTCTTGATTTAATCTTCACAAGCATACGATAATCGGCATGGAGATAAGAATGTTATGAAAGCTAGGGCTGAAGTCAAAGAAATTTTTACATGAGGATATGTTTTTAAAGTGGAACTGTGATATAAAATTGTATTTCGGGGGAAAGAACATGCAAACAAAATCTCGATTGAGTAAATGTTTGGTTGTTGGAATCATTCTCTTGTTCATCCTAACAGCTATTACGCCAACAAATGGGCAAAAGATAGAGAAACAATCTCCACCTGATTCAAGAGGCAACATCCTCTATGTGGGTGGGAGCGGACCAGGGAACTACACGAAAATCCAGGATGCGATCAATAATGCAAGCAACGGCGATACCGTCTTTGTCTATGACGACTCAGCCCCATATAATGAAACTGTTACTGTCACTAAATCGATTTACTTATGCGGTGAGAATAGGACTTCCACAATCATTAAAGGGGAGGTCAATCTTAATGCTAACGATACGACTATCAGCTATTTCACAATTGATAACCATTTAATGCATTATCAATTTTCTGGGCCTGTACTTCATAATATGACCATTAGTCATAATATGGTACAGTGGTTTTTCTACTTTGAAGCTATTAAAGATTTGACGATTTCATCAAATACTTTTGATATGGGAACAGATGTAAGGTTTTGCTCAAGGGTAAATATTACAGGAAATACGATCTCTGATGAGGAGGGTTGCTATCTCCTAGGCTCAAACAACTGCACCATCTCACACAACAATCTCACCAACGCCAATGTTGGAGTCTATTTAGAAGGCGAATGTCAGCACATGACTATTGTGGGTAACACGTTTTCTCATTGCGGCGATTTAATATTGAGTTGGGGGACATCATATATGGATATCAGGAGAAATAACTTCATAAATAATAGAAAAAAAGACTTTGGAATTGACTTAACTATGAATCGCTGGGTACAGGTGGTTGAGAACAATTTCATCAATTCCACAGTGAGCTGCTCATGGGCGTGGTGGGGGTTTCATGTCGTCTGGGATAGAAATTACTGGGGACACCCTCGATTGTTACCCAAACCAATCTATAACAGATTACGTTTTTTTCTGCGCTATTTATTGGTTTATATCATAAATAGAGGTCCTTGGGAACCACAATACCCTTACATTGTGCTCGTTCCATTCTCACTCAAATATGACTGGCATCCCGCGCAACAACCCTATGACATCCCTTAGAAGAAGACTCATACAAGGGCATATGAAAACTTCGTTAATCATGCGTTGTCATTTTGATTCGCACACATAAGAATATAACGGAACCAGACGATGCAGTGTTGTGAGACGATGCTTGTGATGGAGGCGATGGCCAGGCAGGTCGTGACCATCGACGCGGCTGACACGGTCTACAGCGCATGCATGAGATACAAGGAGAAAAAAGTCGGGTGCCTCGTCGTCGTCGAGGGTGAGACCTGCGTCGGGATCGTCACTGAGCGTGACCTCATCGAACGGTCGATCTGCGCCCGACGCGACCCTGACACCACCAAGGTCCGTGACATCATGTCCTCCGGAGTCAAGGTGGTCAACGCCCTCGATACCATCGAAAAAGCCTTGGAGATCATGCGGCAGCACAAAATAAAGAAACTCCCGGTCATCCAATCAGAAAAAGTGGTCGGGATTCTCACCGTCACCGATATCGCGAAGGCCAGACCAGACCTCTCCAGACGCTTCATGGACAGCTGGGTCAAAGCACAATGGCGAGACTGAGGCTCAAAGGTACGTGAACGGCTCCTTATGACCGTCGAGGCGTTTTGCGCCCAGGGACATGAAGAGGGCTTCCAGCTTGAGGAACTGGTCCGGTGTCACGCCTTTTCGTTTTAGGATGACCTCCTCGCGCTCGTTGTACACGACCAGCAGCTGGTCGCAGACCGAATAGACCGCCCTGTGCACTCTGTTGTCCTGCATCCAGACCCAGATGTGCTTGGAAGGTGTTGTGTTCATACACTGCCACTCCTTGATGTACTCTTTGTCTGTTGTGTTTAAAACAGCTTGTTGTACGACCGTTGCCCACTGGCTGTACAGTTATTATCGGTCTCACATAATGTTTAAATCATCTGAATCACATTCAGTGTCTGGTCGGGTGACTGAGGATGAAAGGTATTCATCGTGTGGTAATCCCTGTGGACACCTCGGACGTGTCCAAGATCGCGGCGGAGCAGGGCGCCTATTTTGCGAAGCTTCTCAAGGTCGGCGTCTCAATCATCTCCGTGAACGACTCCCGGCAGTACATGCTGTCGACGATGCTGGAGGAGAAAATACAACACGAAAAGGAGCTCGCGCTGGAGCAGGTGAAAAAAATCGCGGAAGATCAGGGGGTGGAGACCACGACCATGCTTGCCGCGGGAGCGCCAGCGCACGAGATCGTCAAGTACGCCCAGGATGATGACCTGATTATCATGGCAAGCCAAGGGAAAAAAGGGTTCAACAAGTTCCTCCTCGGGAGCGTCTCCGAGGAGGTGCTCAAGACCGCGCCGTGCGCGGTCATGATCATCAAAGAAAAATCAACGATGCGGTCGATTGATTTTCTCTCGAATCGACCGCCCGTGCAGAAGAAGCGCTAAGGGTGCGACTGTTTATTCGTCGTCCTTCTTTTTCTTCTTGTCTTTCTCGCCTTTCACTTTGTAGTCCGCATCGATCGTATCATCATCGGAGGGGTGCCCTTTCCAGGCGTCCCCCTGTCCTGTGCCTTGCCCTGGCTGTTGCTGCTGCTGGTACTGCTGTGCCGCCTGCTGATAGATCGCTGTTGAGGCTTTCTGGAACGCCTCGGTGAGCGCATCGGTCTTCTCCTTGATCCTGTCGGTGTCGTCACCCGTGAGCGCCTCGCGCAGCTCCTTAAGCGCCTTCTCCAGGTTCTCCTTATCCTCCGCGCTGAACTTGTCCTTGAGCTCCACAAGGGCTTTCTCCGTGCTACTGACGAGGGAGTCTGCGTTGTTTCTAATCTCGATTTTTTCCTTGCGTCTTTTATCTTCTTCCTCGTGTTCCTTTGCCTCTTTTTTCATGCGCTCGATTTCAGCATCAGAAAGTTTCGTGGACCCTGTGATTCGAATAGATTGCTCTTTCCCAGTACCGAGGTCCTTGGCCGAGACGCTCAGGATCCCGTTGACGTCAATGTCGAAGGCCACCTCGATTTGCGGGAGTCCTCGTGGCGCGGGTAAAATACCGTCAAGGTGGAACCGCCCGAGGCTTTTATTGTCCGCGGCCATGGGCCGTTCTCCTTGCAGGACGTTGATTTCCACACTGGTCTGGTTATCAGCCGCCGTGGAGAAAATCTTGCTTTTCCGTGTCGGCACGGTCGTGTTGCGGTCGATGAGCGAGGTCGCGACACCACCAAGCGTCTCCACGCTCAGGGTGAGGGGGGTGACGTCGAGCAGTACGATATCTTTTTCGATATCACCGGAGAGAACCCCTGCCTGGATCGCAGCGCCAATCGCGACGCACTCCATGGGGTCGACCTCCCGTTTCGGTTTCTGATGGAAGATCTCCTCGACCTTCTTCTGGACGAGCGGCATCCGGGTGACGCCTCCGACAAGCACAACATGATCGACATCCTGCGGGCTGAGTTTCGCGTCCTGGAGCGCCTGCTGGCAGGGCCGTTCACTGCGGTTTACGATCGGTGCGATGATCTCCTCGAGTTTCGCCCGTGACAGCTTCATCTCCAGGTGCGTCGGTTGCCCGTCCATCATCGTGATATAAGGGAGGTTAATCTCTGTTTGCAGGGTGGAGGAAAGCTCGATTTTTGCGGTCTCAGCCGCCTCAAGGATACGCTGCAGCGTTTTAGGGTCCTTGCGAAGGTCGACATTGTGTTGTTTCTTGAAGTCGTTGGCAATGTAATCAACGAGCGCTTGATCCATGTCTGAGCCGCCAAGCTGCGTATCTCCGCTCGTGGACAGCACCTCAAAGACGCCGCCCCCGACCTCCATAATCGTGACATCAAGGGTCCCGCCACCAAAATCATAGACCGCGATCTTTTGATCCTCTTTTTTATCAAGGCCGTACGCGAGCGCGGCAGCGGTCGGCTCATTGATGATGCGCTTCACGTTGAACCCGGCGATCGCGCCAGCGTCTTTGGTCGCCTGCCGTTGGTCATCGTTGAAATACGCAGGCACCGTGATCACGGCTTCCTTGATGGTCTCTCCAAGGAAATCCTCAGCGTCTTTCTTGATTTTCTGCAGGATGAACGCCGAGATCTGCTGAGGCGTGTAGGTCTTCCCGCGGATCCGTAGTTTCTCGTTCGTCCCCATCTTTCGCTTGATACGCTGGATCGTCCCTTCCGGGTTGGTCACGGCCTGGCGTTTCGCCGCCTCGCCGACGAGCATCTCCCCGGTTTTCGTGAACGCGACGACAGACGGGAAATACGACTGACCCTCCGCGCTTTTAATCACCACTGGTTTTCCAGCCTCGATATAGGCTCCTTCGGAATTTGTGGTTCCAAGATCAATGCCAATAATCTTTGCCATAGTCTTTACACCTCACTTGTTGGTTCTTCTTTCTTTTTTGCCACAATCACTTGGCAGGGCCGCAGGAGTTTCCCCCCCAGCCTGTATCCTTTTTTTATCTCTTCCACCACGGTGCCGTCCTCACAATCCTTGGGTTCCACCGTGGAAATCGCGTGATGGACCGTGTGGTCAAAGGGTTTACCTTTACATTCGATATAGGTGACGCCTTCTTTCTCCAGGAATTTCTCCAGGTTACTGAGGAGAAGTTTCAGGCCGGTTTTCGGGTCTGCGTCCTCGTAGGCTTTCTTAAGGAGATCCTCGAAGTCAAGGATCTCTGAAAGGTATTTTTTTTTCTGCTCATCCTCGCAAATGAGCAGCTCTTTTTCCATGCGTTTCTGGTAGTTCTGGTAGTCCGCAAACGCTCGTAGATACTTATCATTTTTTTCAGCGAGCTCCTGAGTGAGTCGTTGAATCTCCTCATGTTGTTTTTTGAGTTTCTGTTGTGCTGATTCTTGTGGTGGTTTTCTCGTGTCGCTAGGTTTTTTTATCGACATATGCACCAGAAAAAAAAGAAAAGAAAGGAGGAGTAGGTTTAGTACTCGTCCATGCCGCCGCCTGGGGGCATTCCACCGGGCATTCCACCAGGTCCGCCTGGGGGCATGCCGCCGCCACCGCTCTTTGATGCGATGATGTCATCGATCCGTAGGATCATGGTTGCCGCCTCAGTCGAGGATTGAATCTCCTGGACGCTCACTCGGAGTGGTTCGACAACACTGTTTTTCATCATGTCGCCGATCTTTCCGTTGAGCACGTCGACGCCTGCGAATTTGTTACCTTTTTTATGCGCAGTGCGGACCTCGATCATCATGTCAATCGGGTCAAGTCCTGCGTTCTCCGCAAGGGTCTTAGGGATGATTTCTACCGCATTTGCATACGCCTCGATCGCCATTTGTTCCCTGCCGCCGACGGACGTGGCATATTCTCTCAGTGACATGGCGACTTCGGTTGCTGCTGCGCCTCCGCCGGGTGTCATTTTCCCGTCTTCGAGCGCGACTTTGACGACGAAGAGCGCATCATGCATGCCACGTTCGAGTTCATCGACCACATGCTCGGTGCTTCCACGAATGAGGATAGAGACCGCCTTTGGGTTTTTACACCCGGTGATAAACGTCATTTTGTCATCGCCGATTTTGTTTTCTTCGACGCTGCCAGCACATCCCAGGTCCTTTGGCGAGAGCTCTTCGAGGTTTGCGACCACAATAGCACCAGTTGCTTTCGCGAGCTTGTCCATGTCGCTTTTCTTCGCGCGTCGTACCGCGTAGATGCCTTCCTTGGAGAGGAAATGCTGTGCGAGGTCATCGATGCCTTTCTGACAGATAAGGACGTTCGCTCCGCTTTTCTTAACCTTTTCGACCATTTTCCGTAGCATCGCCTCTTCTTCGTCGAGGAATGCTTGGAGCTGGGTCGGGTCTTGAATCTGGATTCGTGCGTCAACCTCGGTTTTTTTGATCTCCAAGGCTGCGTTGACGAGTGCTATTTTCGCGTTTTTTAGTTGCCTGGGCATCCCTTCATGGACGCGTTCTTTATCCAGGATGATGCCTTTAATGATCTCGGTGTCTTCGATGCTGCCGCCGTGCTTCTTCTGGATCTGGATGTTGTCCATGTCGACGATGGTTCGGTCACCGATTTGTTCTACGACACTAGTGACTGCATCGACGACGACGTCAGCGAGCAGGTCTTTTGCTGAGCTTGCGCCTTTGCTTGCCATGCTAGTCATGGCGATGTTTTTCAGGGTTTTCTTGTCCCCGGGTTTAATCGGTATCGACATCTTGTTCAGTGCTTCGATTGCTCGGTGTGATGCGAGACGGTATCCGGTGCAGATCACGGTCGGGTGAATGTTCTGCTCAATGAGCTCACCCGCGTTCTTCAGCAGCTCGCCGGTGAGGATCACCGCGGAGGTGGTCCCGTCACCGCACTCTTCGTCTTGTGATTTTGCGACTTCCACGATCATCTTCGCCGCTGGGTGCTCCACGTCGATTTCCTTGAGGATGGTTGCTCCGTCGTTGGTGATGACGACATCACCCATTGAGTCGACGAGCATCTTGTCCATGCCCTTGGGACCGAGTGTCGATTTCACGGCGTCCGAGATCGCTCGTGCTGCCATGATGTTGTTCAGTTGTGCGCCTTTGCCTTTTTCTCGTTTTGTGCCTTCTTTAAGGATGATTATTGGTTGCTGTCCTCCAGCCATCATAACTTTCTTGCCTCCTTAATTTAGATGGAAAAGCAAAAACTGCATGTAAACACTTCTATATAAATATTACTGTCTATGGCACTGTGTGTGATATCCTGAAATTACTTCCTTCTGGTTTTTCAGAACCATGATCTCACCTTAAGTCTTTCTCTCTC
>DATKKD010000064.1:0-7232 GCA_035543435.1 Thermoplasmatota archaeon | reverse complement strand
GCGTTCGCGAACCCGAAATCGCAGGTCTTCGGCAAGAA
Organism: Thermoplasmatota archaeon; assembly: GCA_035543435.1. GTDB lineage: Archaea > Thermoplasmatota > E2 > DHVEG-1 > DHVEG-1 > SM1-50. The sequence goes on along the minus strand of DATKKD010000064.1, from coordinate 7,194 downwards.
AGCGCTCGCGGACATCGGGCTGTCACCGCTCCTCATGAGCAGGTGCGCGCTCGTCGTGAAAGTCCAAAACATAGGGAAGGAAGACCGCTTGAATCTGTTCCGCAAGAAATTCTATGCCAAGGGAGAGATCAAGGAGAAACACGAGTACTACGACCAGTGGGTGAAGCTCGCGAGACGGTACGAGCCAACGATCAGCGCCTCCGAGAAACAAGTGGAACGATACCTCCATGCGATGAATGAAATAGTGGAAACCTATTACAACACCCAGCTGCGCAGGGACCTGCGGATGTCGGACTACCTGCGGCGAATACCGCTTGCTATTGCGCGCTCCGGCTTCCACGTGGTGGACGACAAGACCCTGAAGAAAGCAGAGACCCTGATCAAGGAATCAATTGAGACCTGGGTGTGAGCCCCCATGGATTTGAGCATCGACCCCCAAGAGACCAAAGCAATCCTCACCAGTTTCATCAAAACCTACGTCGAGAATGCAGGAAACAACAGTGTCGTGCTTGGTCTTTCTGGTGGCGTGGACTCCGCGGTGGTCGCGCTCCTCTGCAAAGAAGCCCTAGGCGCAAAGAACGTGCAGTGCGTCTTCATGCCGGATGAGACGACACCACCTACGGATACCAAGCATGAGCAGCTCCTTGTCAAAACCTTCCATCTTCACTGCACCGAGATCAACATCGCACCCTTCGTGCACTCGTTCCAAGCATTGCATCAACGATTGAGACGGATGACGATCGCGAACATCAAGCCACGCGTCCGCATGATCCTGCTCTACGAGATCGCGAACGAGACCGGCAGCATCATCTGCGGCACCTCCAACAAATCCGAGATGCTCGTCGGCTACTTCACGAAATACGGAGACGGCGGCGTCGACTTCCAGCCAATCGGTGACCTGTACAAGACCCAGGTGTGCCAGCTCGCGCATTTTCTCAAGATCCCTAAACCAATCATTACAAAACCCCCGACTGCTGGTCTCTGGCTCGGACAGACCGACGAAAAGGAACTCAAGATGAACTACTCGACCCTGGACAAGATCCTCTATGGCCTCGAGCTCAAACTCAAAGACGTGGAGATCCAAAGAGAGGCTGGCGTCACCCAAACCCAGGTCGAACGCATCAGGACCATGAGGGTGAAAAGCCAACACAAACGACGCACCCCGATGATCCCGAAGCTCGGCATCCGTACCCCGGGCATCGACTGGCGTTCGCCAGTCCAGGAAGGGTAGACTCTTTTTTTTAGAAGAACCGCCAGAAAGTGACCTGTCGCGCTGTCTTATGACCACCGGTGTCGTACGCAACGACCTTTACCACGTGTTTGAAGAATGACCAGTGCGTCCAGGTCCATTCATAGGGAGCGGCAGTCACGGTCTGTTGAAGCGCGTCATCCACATAAAACTCGACCTTCTGGATCCCATAGTTCTGACTCTGGATGGAGGCATTGATTGTGATTCTACCAAACACTAAGGGAGCTGGGAAGGGAAGCACCTTTTTGTCGACCAGGTACACTCCATTATCCGGGCGTGTAATCTTCATCTTCATCGGCTGGATGACGCACAGCGTCGGGTCACCGAGGGCGACCAGCCCGTAGTACCACTCCTTCTCCCATTCGACATATGGCGCCTGTGTGATGAACCACTCCTTGAAGGACTCCCCGATGCTCTTGCCCTCGCTGAGCGGCTTGGTGAAGTCATCGAAGTTCAGCATGCTACCGCTCTTCGCTGACGCGATCGTGATAAGCCCGGTGGTGGTGTGGAAGATGTACGATCCGGCCAGGTAATCCTGATCCGTGAACCTGCCGGGGCCACACGCAAAGAGATTATAGAACAACACGGGTGGGTCGTTATTCTGGATGTCCTGCGAAAACACCCAGGCGGCGTGGTCGTAGAACCCGCCGATGTTGAACGGGCAGCCCTCCCCGATTCCGCGTGTCCAGTTCCCGAACGGGGAAGCCGTGCCCTCGTCAGGCGTTACCGTGGTCTCGTTACCCAAGTAATCCTTACTCAACCGTGTGCTCTTATCCGGGTTCGCATACGGACCGTCGAACAACCAGGTGCCAACATACGTCATCGGGGTCGAAGCTGGGTCGCAGGTAAGACCAGCGACCTCGCTTCCGTCCGAGTTACAGAACCTGGCGCTGAACCCATGATCCCCCATCCACTGGGATATCTTCACCATCAGCCGGTTCTCCCCAGGCTGCAGCGTGACATTAACCTTGGTCATGTCCGCCGTGAACCCCCCGTACCGGTTGTCAAGCAACACCTGGTTCCCGTTGAGCCACACCCGAGCACCATCATCGTAGCCCATCCAGAGCTGGCAACTTGTCTGTGCATCAGCATACACCCGAGCGTACGCATAGCATACACCGTACTGCGCGCCATTGCAGTAATCAGCCATGTTGATGTACGGGTTCCCCGAGTTGTAGGTCGACCAGGTCGTCCCGTTCGTCACGTCCCCATCATGCGGGTCAAGGGTCGTCTCGTCTCCACCCAGGTAATCGGTTGACAGGTAATTCCAGAAGTTATCAGAGACGTCCTGATGAAACCCATTGAGGAGGAAGCTGCGGATGTACGGGGCTTCACCCCCGTGGGATGAGGGATCCTTGATTTGGTAGATGAGGTCAGGGAACGTGGTGCCGTCGACATCGGTGAAGCGGGCTGAGAACTTGTAGTCACCACCTTCCTGGCTGATCTTAAGGAGCAGTTGGTTCCAGCCAGCTAAAAGGTTCACGTTCGCTGAGAACTGGTCAGCGACCCAGCCCCCGTAACGGTCCTCAGTAATCACATTCAATCCGTTGAGCCACGCCTTGATACCATCATCGCACCCTAGCAAGAGTTTTCCAGGTCGACTCGTGGGGCTGTATATGTACACGTTCGCGTACGCGGCTGACTCAGTGGGCCGGGTACCGAAGCAGTGGCCGCCTGAGTAGCTGTGAACGCAGACCTGTGTGAAATACTGGCCAAGCGAGATCTGATGGAGGTAATCTTGCGCTGTGGTAAAGTAACCATAATCGAATCGTGAGACGTTCGCCCCGTAGATCTGATTGAGATACACATCCATGTCATACCAGTCTTCTTCGATGTACTCCAAGCCCCGCCATTGTTGGGTGAGCGAACCGGTGCGGTACGCGTGCACCTTCGCGAAATAATCGTTCACCATGTTCTCCTCCGAGTCATAATCCAGGGTGTGGGCGTTGATGCGGCCGACGTACACCTCAGGCGCCATGTCACCGGTGCCGTCGGTGTGGGAGTCGTAGATGCCATCATGGTCGGTGTCGCTCCAGTTCCCGTCGAGGTCCATGTAGAACAGATCGCTGGGAAACACCTCGTCGGCGACCTTGACCCATGCGGCCGTGATGTCGCCGATAAACAGCACTCCGCTTGCGCCTGCATTGTTCTGCGTTTTAACCCAGGCTTTGATGTCCTCCGGGGTTCCCCCGGAGACGGTCTGGACGTAGACGGTGTACCCTTCCCAGCTGAGATCATCGAGGTACTGCGTCAGGTTGGTTACTATACGCGGGTACAGCGTTGTGTTCACTAAAATAGCGTAGGAGTAATTCCTCAGGACTCCGTCATTCAGGTCGGTCGGTGTGGTGAACCATGCTGGGGTTAGTGGGTGGTTTTTAAGGTACTCAGCGTAGGTCCCTGGAAGGATCCCGTTTGGTGCGTACCATTGCAGCTTCTGAAGAGTGCTACCGTCTTGTCTGGAATGGCTGTGCGTTATCCCAATAGAGCTAATGTTTTTACTTGATGCTGCGTCTGCCTGCAGGAATGGTGCAGAAAGCATGATGAAAACAAGACTAACCACAATGATGAATTTCATTTTGTTCTTCATACGTTATCCCCTTGTATATTGAATAAAGAGTACTTGCTGCTCTTCATTAACCTTTTGCCTTCCGTTCTTAAAGAGGTCAAGGGAAGTCGTTTATTTGAAAAGGAATTTTTTACCAGTGATCTTCTCGTACGCCTCTTGGTATTTCCTCGTGGTCTCTGCAACGACCTCCTGGGGAAGCCGTGGCGGTGCCGAGTTCTTGTCCCAGCCCGTGGAAATGAGGTAATCCCTGACGTACTGCTTATCGAAACTTGGCTGCGGCCGGCCAGGCTCGTACTGGTCAGCGGGCCAGAACCTTGAGGAATCAGGGGTGAGCGCCTCATCGATCCAGATGAGCTCATCGTCGAGCAGGCCGAACTCGAACTTGGTGTCCGCGATGATGATGCCTCGCTTGCGTGCGTACTCGACCGCGGTGATGTAAATCGTCAATGAATACTCTTGCAGTTTCTTTGCGATCCCACGTCCGACGAGTCGCGCCATCTCCTCGAACGAGATGTTGAGGTCATGGCCCTCTTTGGCTTTCGTCGAGGGCGTGAAGAGAGGCTTGTCGAACCGGTCTGATTCTTTTAGCCCTTTCGGCAGCTTGATGCCGCAGACGGTCCCTTCCCTCTGATACGAGCCCCAGGCGGACCCAGAGAGGTACCCGCGCACGATGCATTCGATGGGCACCGCCTTTGTTTTCTTCACGAGCATACTACGGTGTGCAAGCTCTTTCTTGTACCGCTGGATGTCCTTAGGGAAGTCAGCGACCTCGGTGGAGATCACCTGGTTCGGGATGACGTCCTTGGTGTAGTCAAACCAGAACTTCGACAGCTGGGTCAGACACACCCCTTTCGACGGGATGGGGTCTGGCAGCACGACGTCGAACGCGGAGATCCTGTCGGTTGCGACCAGAAGCAGGTTCTCGTTTGAACTATAGATATCGCGGACCTTGCCTTTACTCACGATCGGCAGCGGTAAATCAGTGTTCACGACAATCTGTGCGTTCATCATCTCGTCCCCCACGATCAAACACTAGGAGATCGTGGCTCCTTCTTTGACCTTGTGGTCAGTGACCACGGTATAGCCTTTCGTTTTAAGTGGTTTTCCTTTGTAGGTCGCATGGCCTTCCGCGTTGACGATCATCGGCGCTTCTTTGAAGGCAGTGAATTCGAGTACTGGTATAGGCTCGCGTGCGATGCCGTCCACCCCGACCTCAGCCCCAGGGGTGCTCTCCTTCGGGTTCAGCAAGGTGACCATGCCGGTGGACGCGTCGGTCGCGGCAAGCAGCATCCCTTTCGACTCCACGCCCCGCAGCACTGCTGGTTTCAGGTTCGTCACCATCACGATGGATTTCCCGTTGATCTGCTCCTTTGTGTAGTACGGTTTCATCCCTGCGACGATGGTGCGCTTCCCGAGCGGTCCCAAGTCCACCTGGAGGACGTACAGTTTGTCTGCCTGTGGATGGTCCTGGACGTCAAGGATTTTTGCGACACGTAAATCAAGTCTAGCGAACGGGTCTGACTCCGTGACGATCTCTTTGAGTTCCAGTTTCTTGAAGAGCGGCGCCGGCGTCTCCAGCTTTGTTCCGACATGCAGTTCTGCGGTCGCCTCCTCCCAGTGTTTCAAATGATGCGGCTTGCCCAGCATCTTCCAAATGTGCTCTGCGGAGAACGGCAGGTATGGCTCGGTGAATACCGCGAGAGCTTGTACTAACCGTAAGCAGACATGCAGCACGGTTCCGCAACGGTCCTTGTCGGTCTTGAGGAGATTCCATGGCTGGTTCCGGTCAAAGTACTGGTTCCCGTACTGGGCGAGGTTCATCGCAGCCCGCAGTCCTTTCTTGAACGAGCATTGTGTCAGAGACTCAGCGATCTCTTTTGAGGTCTCGTCGATCTTTTGGAGCGCCTCCTTGTCCAAGGGTTCGAGATTTCCGAAAGGTGGGATTGCCCCGAAGTTCTTACTCGTAAACGTCACCACACGGTGTACGAAATTGCCGTACGTCCCGACTAGCTCGTCGTTGTTCTTCGCGACGAAGTCATTCCACAGCCAGTCCGCGTCCTTGTTCTCAGGCATGTTTATTGACAGATAGTACCGCACAACGTCAGCGTCGAACCGCTTCAGGATCTCTGGCACCCAGATGCCGACGCCACGGCTCTTGGAGAACTGCTCCCCCTTAAGGGTGAGGTACTCGTTCGCCGGGATGTCGTACGGCAGGTTCAGGGTCTCATCGTACCCCATGAGGATCGACGGCCAGATGATGGAATGGAATGGGATGTTGTCCTTCGCAAGGAAATAGTAATGCTTCGCCTCAGGGTTCCTCCACCAATCCTCCCATCTCTTCGGTTCCTTCTGCTTCTTCGCCCACTCTTTGCTTGCGGAGAGGTATCCGATGACCGCATCGAACCAGACGTAGATGCGCTTGTTTTCAAACCCGAACACCGGGACCTTGATCCCCCAACTGATATCCCGGGTGATTGCCCTATCCTTGAGGCCGTTATGAAGCCAATTGTTCGTGAACTTCAGCACGTTCGCCTTCCAGTACTTCTTCCCCTGCAGCCAATGCAGCAGCCGCGGTTCGAAGCTACTCAGAGAGAAGAAGAGATGCTCGGTCGTCTGCTTAATCGGCGTTCCACCACAGATCTTGCAGTGAACATCGATGAGCTCAAAAGGATCCAGAAGTTTGCCGCAGTTATCGCACTGATCACCCCGCGCCTCAGGCTTGTTGCAGTACGGGCAGGTGCCCTCCACGTACCGGTCAGGGAGGAATCGAGAGCATTTCTCGCAGTAGTACGCCTCCAGGCTTTTCCGGTAGATGTAGTTCTTTTGATACAAGGAGAGGAAGATCTCCTGGACGATTCCCTCATGGTTCGGGGTGGTGGTTCGGGTGAAGAGGTCGAACGAGATGCCGAGCTGCTTCATGTTCTCGCTGTGTTCATGGTGATATCGGTCCACGATCGCCTGGGGCGTCGTGTTCTCCTTCTCCGCGGTGATAGTGATCGGCGTCCCATGCTCGTCGCTCCCAGAGACCATAAGGACTTCGTTACTTTTCAGGCGATTGAATCGTGCGAAGATGTCGGCAGGCAGGTAGCATCCTGCTATGTGTCCTAAATGGAGGGAGCCGTTCGCGTACGGCCAGGCTACTCCGATAAATATTTTTTCGCCCATGGAAATCCTGACTGAATACTAAACAGCACATTTAATGCTTACGACCACCTCTGACATTTTTTCAAAAAAAAACGGGACAACCAAAGGGTTGAGACGAAATGGCAGACTGTGAAAGTAAAGCATAACATTTATATAGGAAGGAAGGTCTATACAGTCATAATTAAGTATCAACTGAATGAAAAATGGTACTTCATTACCTTAAGATTACCGATTT
>DATKKD010000063.1:0-2367 GCA_035543435.1 Thermoplasmatota archaeon | reverse complement strand
CTCGAGACGCTGGACGATGGTCTTTGCCTTCTGCTTGTACTTCGGGCCGAGGCGTGCATAGTTTGGCTTCACGGTTTTCACCATGAAGTTTTCCGAGTTCTTCGCATAGGTGACTGTTTTCACATTCAGCTCTTCCTTGAGAAGCTCCAGTAATGGTTCGGTCTCTTTTTGCTGCTGCTTTGAGCAGACCAGTGACGCAAGGGGGAGCGGCTGCCTGCCCTTGATGCCGACTTTCGAACGGAGCGCACGTCCCGCCTCGACCAGCATGCGGATTTGCTCCATCCCCTGCTCCAGCTCCTGATGGATCGCAGAGGGATCGCTCACGACATAGTCAGAAAGATGCACGCTTTCCGGCATAGACTCCGTCCGAAGATTCTGGTACATCTCCTCGGTGATGAACGGGGTGAACGGGGCGAGCAGTCTTGAGAGCGCGATGCAGACATCGTACATCGTGGAGTACCCCGCAAGTTTATCTGTGGTTTTTTCCTCGGCCCAGAGCCGTTTCCTGCTGCGCCGGAGGTACCAGTTGCTGAAGTCGTCAATCACGAATTCCTCGATCGCCCGAGCAGCCTTGTGGATCTCGAAGGTCTCCATATAGAATGCAACATCGGCTGCGAGTTGGTTCAACCTGCTCCAAATCCATCGGTCAAGCAATCCACGTTTGGACCACGGTACCTGGTCCTTCTCCGGATCAAAGACGTCGAGCGCCGCGTAGGTCGTGAAGAAGTTATAGGAGTTCCACAGCGTGAGTAAAAACCTTCCCAAGGTTTCCTTCACCGCTTCTTCGTAGAATCGGGTCGACATCCAGGGCGCGTTCGCGGAGATGAGGTACCATCGCATCGCATCCGCGCCCTCATGATCAAGGATGAGGGTCGGATCCACATAATTCTTCTTGCTCTTGCTCATCTTCTGATTATCCTTGTCAAGGACGAGCCCTAGGGTGAGCACGGTCTTGTACGGATTCTCATCGAATAAGAAGGTGGAAATCGCTAAAAGTGAATAGAACCATCCACGTGTCTGATCGAGCGCTTCCGAGATAAAATCGACCGGGAAGTTCTCCTTGAACAGTTCCTTGTTCTCAAACGGGTAATGCCACTGCGCGAAGAACGCCGACCCTGAGTCGTACCAGCAATCAATGACCTCTTTCTCCCGCTCCATCCTTGCATGGCACTTCGGGCAACGCACGACGAGCTCATCAACAAATGGTTTATGAAGATCGTATTTCTCAGGGAACGATTCACTGAGTTCGCGAAGCTCCTTGACGCTGCCGACGCAGAGCATATGGTTGCATGATTTGTTGGTACAGGTCCATATGGGCAGCGGGGTCCCCCAGTACCGATCCCGTGACAGCGCCCAGTCTTTGACCTCCCTGATAAAATCGCCGAAGCGACCTTGTTGGAGATGCTCTGGGTACCACGAGATTTGATTGTTGTTCTTGACGAGTGACTTCTGGACCTTCGACATGGCGATGAACCAGGATTCCATGGCATAGTACAACAATGGCGAATCGCACCGCCAGCAGAACGGGTACTCATGCGAATAGGTCTTCGTCCCAGAAAGGAGTCCTCGTTCCTCAAGGTACTGAATGATGTTCGGGTCTGCATCCTTGACGAACTGCCCTCTCCAAAGCGTGACCTCCTCAGGGAACGTGCCGTCCAGCTTCACCAGCTGGACCACCGGCAGGTCATAGGAATGCCCGACATTGTAATCATCCTCACCGAACGCAGGCGCGATGTGGACGATGCCGGTGCCATCCTCCATAGTGACGAAATCAGCGAGCACCACGTAGAAGGCTTTCTTCTCCGGCTTCGCGTAGGGAAACAACGGTTCGTATTCGGTGTGCTCCAGGTCTTTCCCTGTAAAGCGATCTAGAATCTCGTACTCCTGGCCTTTCAGGAGGACGGCAGCGCGCTGCTCCGCAAGGATCATCACCTCGCCATTGTACCGTATCTTCAGATATGACTCGTTCGGATGCACGGCGAGTGCGACGTTGGAAATCAGCGTCCACGGGGTCGTCGTCCACGCGAGGAAGTACGCGTCCCCATGCTTGAGTTTGAACTTCACGAAAATTGACGGTTCCTCAACGGTCTTGTACCCTTGGGAGATCTCATGGGTCGACAAGGCTGTGCCGCAGCGTGGGCAGTATGGGACGACCTTATGCCCACGGTACAGCAGCTCCTTCTTCCATGCCTGCTGCAGGGACCACCAGACCGATTCGATGTACTCGTTTTTCAAGGTGATGTAGGGGTCGTCCATATCGAGCCAGAACCCGATACGATTCGTCATCTCCACCCAAGCGCTCTCGTACCGAAACACGCTTTTCTTGCATTCTTCGTTGAATTTCGCAACCCCGTAGGTCTCAATGGC
>DATKKD010000062.1:0-6530 GCA_035543435.1 Thermoplasmatota archaeon | reverse complement strand
GTCCCCTGGCGCGGCCTGTGAGGTGTCTGCCCCAATCGCAAGACCATAATTGATCATCTTTGCTTTCACAAAAGCGGTGCAGGTTTGAATGGCTGCGGTCCCTGCCTTGCAGGCGAACTCGTAGTCAGCGACCATGAGGTTTGGGGTGGCTCCGATAGCTTCCCCGACGATGGTTCCCGTCGGTTTCACGGCGTACGGATGCGACTCGCTTCCAACGTAAATCGCCCCGATATCAGACGGGTTCAGGGTGCAGCGTTTCAAGGCAGCTCGTGCTGCCTCGACGCTGATCGTCGCGGTATCCTGGTCGCTTGACGGCACTGATTTTTCAAAAATCCCTAGTCCCCGGCTGATGGCATCCCCGTCTTTGCCCCAGACCGCGGCAATGACCTCTGCCTTGATGCGGTAACGGGGGATATGTGCCCCATAACTGACAATCCCTATTTGGTCCATTTGAAATCTAAGTGCAAAACTAGGCAGGGTACTTAAAAGTGCCGCTTTTTGTTCGACGATTGCCGATAAAAAAAGCAATATTATCCGGAGAGGGTGATCTTTTTCCCGCCTTTCAGAGCTTCGACGGATTCATCAGCGGCCTTGTCAAGTTTCGCGGTGTCGGTCAGTTCCTTGCGAGCCTTGAGGTTCTGGCTCCGTAGGATTTCTTTCGACTCCTGGAATCGCTGTATTCGTTCCCGCTTTACGGAGACGATTTTTGACCGCATCTCCAGGGCTTTCTCATGGCTCACCTGGGCTTCCTCACGCGCCTCGATGTACTTCTTGTGCTTCTTGTTCGCCTCGCCGATGAGGGTCGCAATCTCGTTAATGAGGCTCTTGAACTCCTCGTGTTTCTTCTGGCTTTCCCCGTAGTACTTCTGGACCTTCTCGTGCTCCTTGTCTGCTTTCTTGAATAGTTCCGTTATGGCTTTGTCGGTGTCTGAGAGGTCGACTTCGATGAGCTGCTGTTTGTCCATCTGTTTCTTCGCTTCGTTGTACTCGCGTCGTTTTGCTTTGATGCGGTCGATGAGCTCGTTTTCTTTCCGGGTGTTCATGATGCTGGTTTCCTGCTCGTACTCCATCATCTGGATGTCCGCTTTGATCTCCTCGACTCGGAGCGGCAGGTTCTTCTGGACATCACCTTTCTTCTTGCGTTTCGCATCGATGAGCTCTTTCGCCTGCTGCTGGTATTGGTTGCGTTTCTCCTTGTGCTCCCTCATCTTGGCGACGAGCTTGTCTCGCTCCTTCTTGCAGGCGTCCACACTGTCTTTCAGTTCATTGCGCTTCTTGTTGAGCATGTCTCGTTCGTCGCGGAACTGCTTTGCGATCTGGTTAAGTTCGTTGCGTTTCTCGATAAGACTTTGGTACTTCTTCTCCGCGTTCTTGATCTGTTCGAGGTCTTCCTTTTTTGTCTTGGTTTCTACTTCTGGCACAGGAGACACCTTGTTCGAATACCGAATTATTCCCCCATTATAAGGTTTACTGCTCTTTGAGGCGGATTCGCACCTTGTTTTTCCCTTTCACAGCAATCCAGGGCATCTGCACGTCAGCCACTGCGCCGGCTGGTATCGTCGCGGTGACCTTGTTTTTTTGTTTGCCGTTTAGGTAAAAAAAGACCGTGACATCACGCGCCACGATTGTCCCTTTATTGGAGACCGAAAAGGAGGTGACGACACGGTCACCAGGGGAAAAATCCGTGGGCCAATGGGTGACGTTTCCAATCTGCAGGAGTGTTGTTCCTTCTTTAATCATCGCCATAAGGTCGATGGACGCTGTTTTTTTCTTCCCTGCTTTTTGTACACAGACATTGATCTCAGTCCAGTCTTTTGGCATGATGGCCTCCGCAGGGGTGGCGATGATACGTACTGGTTGTTTTTGTCGTCCTCCGACCTGAAGCGTTGCTGGCTCTGCGGTGATGACCCATTGTGAGGGATCCGCGGTGTGTTTGGCGGTCACTTTGTAGGACATGGTTTTTCGCGTTGGGTTCCTAAGGGTAAGCTCAAAGACCGCTTGCTGGTCCGGTTCGATTTCTTTGATGCGTTCCGTGCAGATGATATCAACGTCTTTCAAAGTTAACACAAATGCCAGTATAATGATGATGAATAAAATGATTATCATGATGAGCGCGGTGAGCGCGACAGCGGCGTAATCACCGAAGATATCGGTTAGTCCAAGGGATTTTGCGACGGAACTCAGGGAGTTGTAGATGCTTTGGAGGAGGTCTGGTGGCTCGATATTCACGGTGATGGTGAAGCTTTTAGAGACACTCGGGTTGGAGTCAGAGGTAACGGTAACGTTGATCACATCGGAGTCCAGGGTCGTGTTCTCTGGGACTTTGACGACGATTCTGCCTTCGTTTACCTTACTGGTCTCTCCACGTCGTACATCCCGTATTGATTCCAGGGGGATGACCTCCCAACCGTTCTGTGAGATCGCGGACACGGTGTAGTTATCGACGTCATCGATAGCACCGGTGTTGTTATTTTTGAGGGTGAAATAGATGTTCTTGGTCTCTCCCTTCTTCATGGTGACATTGGTCTGGTTATTGAATAGGATGATGTCGTAGCGGATCGCCTCTCGGGAGACTTCCGCGGTGGCGGTGGTGCGTGCAATCCCTGTGGTTCCCGCCACAACAAGAACCGTGGTGATCGTATTTCCGTACGCTGCCTTTAGTTCGTCTGTGGAATTCAGGAAGACAGGGATGCTTGTGACGCTGTTTGCCGCAACACTGATAGAAGAAGGTGCGCTCACCGTCCAGGCTCCAGTCTTTTCTTGTTCGATGGACGCTATCGTGATATTGTCTGCATATTTGCTGGAGACGTTGACGAGATACTTGACCGACCCTTTTGGGGTAATGAGACCGTTTGAGGGGATTTCTGTGACCTCACGAACCTGGATGTTATTCGTGTCTTGGAATTGTACTCTGAGATTCGAGGGGTAGGTAGTGGAATCATACAGGAGTGTTGGTTTGAAAAAGTAATTTTTATTAACCGCGACGCTCACACTTAGGAGATGACCATGTGCTATCTCGGTGGCAGAACCGTTGAACGCAATCACAATGGGTTTTTTCGGGTTCCCTAGGATTAACTGCACATCTTTTCTGGTGACTTTTTTCGTGGTGGATGCGAGCGCGACCACGTTATCGTAGAGTGTCACGTCAAGCTGGACATTTGGACGGAGAAGGAACAGTGATTTTTTGAGATAGATTTCAAGCGTAGTGTTTCTAAGCACCAACAACTTGTTACGTTCAAGTGCTTCATTGGTGGTCCAATTGCCTTTCGTTGTTTTCGATAACTTCGTTGCGTTTCCTTTCGTGCCCGTCGGTTGTGTTTGGCTCATCGTCTGGTCAGCGTGCAAGTAGTACGTCCGTATGTCTTCTGTGGATAGTTTCGTCGGTATGGTAACGGAGGAGGGATGGATCTGTGAATCGTAAATGAATTGTGTTGATTTGAATGTGTTGAGGATGGACAAGATGGTATCGTTTGTCAAGTTGGTCCCTAATTCTTCCGCGACAGCCGAGATATTTTGTATAATTGAATTTATTAGTTTTCCGACGGGGTGCGGAAGTTTGGTCTTTTCCCACGCGTTCACAATATTGTAAAGTACCTTGACAAATGGTTTTTGTATGATTTTGGGTTTTTCTGTCGGTTTTATTTCGACGCTCACCAAAAGGCTATCTCCTGGTCGCAAGATTATGTTATCATGTGGGAGCGTCATTTGTTGTTCGTAGATGCCTGAGAATAATTTTGGGGTGAGACGGACTGACGTGTTGGTGATGAATTTCGGGAGGGGAAAGAGTGCATTCGCATTGATTACGTAGAGACCAACCGTGACGTTGTCTTGATATTTTGGACCTCTATCACGCAGGGGCGGTGGTGAAAAAAACAGGTGAAAGGTTAGATCCCCTGAAACGGTGATAGAGTTATCGCCGTTGTAGGTGTAGCCCTCGATTACTCGGTTTGGGGTTGGAAGCAGTATCGTGAAGTCGTAGCCTCCAAGACTGTAGTTGTCCAGATAGTCGGAGAAGTTGATTCCTTGAAGAACAAAGGCTGTCAGAAGCCATAATCCCCATGGCCATTGCCCAGAATTATTGGCAAGCCAACTTGACCATTGCTTTGGTTTAAAAAGCGGAAAGGAGGAGTTTTTCGGGAGGAAGTTCGGTGGATACTGCGAATCAAATTGATTCGTTGGTGGATTCACCGAGAGAGGGATAAATGATGCATTCAATAGGTTGTCACCGGTGAACGACCCAAGGTAATTACTGAAATACAAGGTGGTGTTTTGCTGTGATTCCTGCGCAGCGACCGGAGGGATCATGAGGGCGGGAAGGACAGACCCTATCGTGAGAATGATGACGAGTACCAGTGCCCGGAGCGCTTGGTGCGCAAGCATTACTTCACAACCTCGATGTTTACTATCTTTTTTAATCTTATATAAATCTTTGTTGACAGTAGGTACCATTTTCTTAAAAATATAATATCTCTCTAATTTAATAATATTGTGGGTGGTTCTTCTCCCAAAAATTCACAGGAGAACAACGTTATGGATTCTTTATTTAAGCGGTGTTTTTTGGAGCCATTCCAGGTCGCTGATATAAAGACTGCGGATGTCGGTGAGACCATACCGTAACATCGCGAGCCGCTCAAGCCCGAGTCCCCAGGCAAGCACCGGGTTAGTGACGCCCATAGGGGCTGTGACCTCCGGCCTGAAGATGCCACTACCGCCTAGCTCCATCCACTTCCCGTTCCAGAACACCTCGACCTCCATGCTCGGCTCGGTGTACGGGAAGTACCCTGGTCGGAACCTGATCTTTTCGAATCCCATGCGTTTGTAGAACTCTTTCAAGACGCCGATAAGCTGCCGGAAGTGTGTGCCCTCCTCATGGATGATGCCTTCGATTTGGTAGAACTCCGGGAGGTGCGTGGTATCGATCGCCTCCTTGCGGAACACACGCTCCAGCGAAAACACCTTACAGGGCGGTTCAGGGTGATGGTACAAGTAGCGGATCGTGTTGACCGTGGTATGGGTCCGCAGCAGCGCCCGTTCACCCTCTGCTTTGGAGAACGCGTACCCCCATCCCGTGGAGCCGGTGGATCCACCGTTCTCATGTACCTGTGCGACCTTCTCAAGAAGCTTGGTTTCGACAATCGGGATTCTCTTTGGTGCCTTACAGTAGAAGGTGTCTTGCATCTCCCGGGCAGGATGATCCTGGGGGATGAATAGGACGTCCATGTTCCAGAAGCAGGATTCGACGTAGTCGCCCTCGATCTCCTGAAACCCCATTTCGACGAAAATCTGTCTGATATCGTTGATGAGATGGACGAGCGGATGCGGTTTCCCCCCGTAACGTGCAGGGGCGAACGCGTGGATGTCGTAGGGGCGAATCGTCTTTTGTTTCCATTCATTGTTCTTGATGACGGCGCTCGTTACCTGGGTGATCTCCTCCTGGAGTATGAGTCCTTTTTCCAGGATCTGTTTTCCCTGGTCTGTGAGCGAGATGGTGCTCGAAATCAGGTCTTTCTCTTTGATGACGTTCTTGCGGGACGCCAGCGGTTTGATCACATTTTTCTCGATCGTTTGTTCTGGATGATCATGCAAGAGGTGAAGGATGCGTTCCGCCTCGGTGACCTCGGCCATCGCTTTTCTCCCCGTGTCAGTGATCTCCAGAATCGTCTCTTTCTCTTTGCGTATGGTCGCCCAATGGTTCGTTTTCAGCCATCCAATCGCGATGGGGACTTCGTCCTGAGCGAGGACCTTGGAGAGGTCCTTGAGGGTACCGGTTCCTTGTTGTTCCGATAAAAGTCGCAGTGCTCGTTTCTCGGGTAGCCCAGTGTCGATGAAGCGTTTTCCTTCTGGCCCCAGAGAGTACACTGTTTTGAGGTGATTATCGATGGTCACGAGTTTTTTTGACTGCAGCCAGGCTGCAGCGCTTGCGACCTCGACCTCCTGACTGAATCCTCCATTGGTGCAGATTTCCTCTGGTGATCCTTGCCCATGGAGTTTTTTAAGGGTAAGCAGAACTCGTATCTCGTTCTGTGACAACTCTGCGATGGTTTTGTCTGGTTCCATCGGACCCTGAAATTCAGTTTCACCCTATTAACATGTCGATGTTGCGGCTCATGAAAGAAAGCCTTATAAAAGAAAATTTCTTCCACGTCCCCAAAATCAGGGTGTTATTGTATGATAGGAAAATTACCTGAAAATGTATTACAGACGCTGCTCGAAACGGTCCCCATTGAATTTTCCGTGATTGACGCGAACGACAAGGTGCTGGCGTGGAACAGGCATACGACACGAATCTTCAAACGACCCGAGGCGGTGGTCGGCAGGGACGTGCGGAACTGTCATCCGAAGCAAAGCCTTGCGAAGGTCGAACAGATCCTTAAAGAAATGAAAGACGGGAAGCGGGACAAAGCGCGCTTTTACATCGATCTTCCGCTGGGACCGCACAAGGAAAGACAAAAAGTGCTCATCGAATATTACGCGCTACGGGATCAGAAGCACCAGTATCTCGGGTGCGTCGAGGTCAGCCAGAACATCGC
>DATKKD010000061.1:0-16371 GCA_035543435.1 Thermoplasmatota archaeon | reverse complement strand
TCCCGTTCGATATCCATGACTCCTTCTCGTCCTACACCAAGGCTCGCTGTCACTCTAGAGGGGCTTCCAAAGGAGAAATCGCCGAGGCTCATGACGGAAAGGCCATTCACTTGTCCTATCGTTTCAGATTCTGTGTCAATTAAAAGAAACCCGCGATGTATCATCTCCTGGATCTTCTCCTGGATGAGCCGTGATCGATAGCTTTTTTCCTCGATTGCTTTTTTCACGTGATCCCCGGTGATCACTTCTGATTTGTCCTGTATGGCATAGAAGTTCGCCTCACGGATAATGTCAGCAATCTCCGCGAACCGGGTGGAAAGCTTCAATTGGTCTCCAGCTAACCGTGAACTGTGTTCGATGAGTTTTGCTAAACCTGTCCCGTTGAGATGTCGAAGGTTCTCCTTCTGGCAGATGGTGCAAACGAAAGCTGCGTATTGCGTCATGTTGTCATCATTGCGTTCCATGCTTGTGTCGAAATCCGCTTTCACTTTGAACAATTCATTGAATTCCATATCGAGGATGTAGAGTTGCTGATAGAGGTACGGGTCTCCGATGAGAATGACTTTCACATCAAGAGGAATTGGTAAGGGTTTCAGACTTTTCGTTGTCATAAATCCTAGCCGCTCCTCGATTTCCTCTATCACTATTTGACCGTTTTTTAATGCTCGTTTTAGTCCGTCATACGAGAACGGGTTGATGAGCAACGCTTCAACAGGGATGACGAGGTACCCGCCGTTTGCCTTATGCAAGGATCCTGGGCGAATCATAGTAAAATCAGTGATTAAGGCACCGAATTGTGCTTCTTTTTCAATCTTGCCGAAAAGGTTTTGGAATGTCGGGTTAAATTCCATTATCACAGGGGCGCCCTTGTTCTGGGAGTTGTCAATCGCACAATTTACCTCATATTTCTTGAATGGTGCCTCTGCCAACCATGATGCCGCAAACGGGAGTTGTGCCTGTGGTTCAGCTTCAGGTTCTCGGATGAACTGTGCCACGTTGTCTAGAATATCTTTTTGTGCGTCTTCAAGGTAGGATAGGACATCAGGAAAGTCTTTGTATTTTTCCTTAAGGTCGATCATCAAATGCCCAATGGAATACAACGCGACGTCGCGATTTAGTTTGTTTATTTCTTCTTCGATTTTTCTTTCCATGTCCATGAACTGTCTGGTGACACTTCTCATCTCCGTTTCGAGGTGTTCTTTTTTCTGGCGAATCTCTTCACGTAGTTTTGCCGGTAGGGCGATGATGTCTTCATCCGAGGCAGGTTTTCCTTTTATGACCGGAATAAGGAAGAGTCCTATGGGGTTGATTTGAATGACAAAACCTTCTTTTCTTGCTTCCATGTTGAGCTGTTCGAGCAGTTTTTTTCGCTGAGCCTCCATACTTTTAATAGTTGACTCTCGCTTTATGGTGTAATCATCGCTTTCAAATGCCTTTGGAAGAGCTCTTTTCACGTTTTCTATAAACTCTTTCATATCTTTTTGAAATTCTTTTCCTTTTCCAGGAGATAATTGTATGACTTTCGGAACGTATTGATTAGAAAAATTATTTACATAGCACCAGTCAGCTGGAACTGGTTTTGTGCGAGCGACCTCATCGAGAAAATTTTTTACAGCCGTTGTCCTTCCAGTCCCTGGATATCCTGCAACATAAATGTTGAATCCTTTTTCTTTGATTCCCAACCCGAATTTCAGCGCACGGACCGCCCGCTCTTGTCCGACGATTTCTTCAAGAGGTGCAAGTTCCTTGGTTGATTTGCAACTTAAAACACTCGGATCGCATCCCTTGCGTAGTTGTTCTGTCGATAATTTCATAATCATAGTCCTGGTCTCCTACCCCTAAGAGGTATATACTTTTTGTTAATAAATTCAAACTAATTAATATTCAATTCTCATTGTATTAAAATGATTATGTAAAAACGATTAAAAAATGATGACAAAATAGTTTTGTTCATCGTTTTCATATTTATGAAATTGGATACTGACGATGCAAAATCCCGCCAGAAAATTTTAAAGATATACGTAGTTCCACCGTTGTCTTTATGAGGCGAATCACCTTACGCATCTAAATTATAGATAATGTATGTCAAGATGGAATACTATGGGGAGACCGATTTTTTAAGGAGGTACACAGCATCCATAATCGATAAGCGATGAAACCGATGTATTTACTAGATAATGACAGACGAACAAGATGATATGAATCATTCTTGAATTATTTTTAATTCGTTTTTACGTCATAATTTTAAAGTACGATACTACTCAATACACGTAAAAATGAGCGGGTTTGTCGAGTTTGAGGATAGATCTTCTTTTCATTCATAGAAATTTCCTCCCCAATATCCGATGATGACTCGAATAATCCACTCTAAGTAAGGTAAACGTGAATCGTAAAAAATAGTGAACCTTACTATGAAATGGAATGTGGAAGATATGGTGAAAAAAACACAACCTAACGAGTTTAAAAGAATCATCGCACCGGTTGATGGTTCTGCCTATGCAAATAAGGCTGCGAAGAAAGCACTATTTCTTGCGAAACAGACCGGCACCGAGATCCTTTTACTGTATGTTGTCGATACACCTCGCCTGACAAATACCATTCCTCCAGATGAAATTTCAAGAGTCTGGTTTGATATGCTCAGAGCACAAGGACAGAAAGTTCTCCATGATGTTCAAAAATCAGCAGCTAAGATGAAGGTCTCCGTCAAAACAAAACTTGTAGAAGGAATCCCCGCCGAGGTCATCATGAAGGAGGCTAGAAAGGACGACTTAATCATCATGGGGTGCAAAGGCATGACGGCGATTGACCGATTGCTCATGGGCAGTGTGTGTGAAAATGTGGTGCGCCATGCGGATGCGCAGGTGATGGTCGTTCGTTGACACGGGAGCAGAAAAAAACATGGCCATGGAAAAATGGGAATGTCTCGTCTGCGGGTACATCTACGATCCACAAAACGGGGACCCCGATTCCGGGGTGAACCCAGGTACTGCGTTCGAGGACCTCCCCGAAGACTGGGTGTGTCCTGTCTGCGGGGCGCCAAAGGACCAATTCAAGAAACTATCATAAAGGAAAATGGAAGGTGGTGAAATGGATCAACAAGAACGTTGTTGTGTCTGTGGGACCTACTATCCCGCCGAGCAGTTAAAACAATTCGTTGTAAAAGGAAAAACACGGAAAATCTGCGAGGAATGCGCTACTCATATTCATGGGCTCGTGTAAAAAAAGTGAAGCCATTGGAGGATCGTACCTATGAAGAAAATAGCTGTTCTCATTGATGACATCTTTGAGGATGTCGAATACGCTAAACCTGCCGCAGCGTTTATCAAGGCAGGCCATAAACTTGTGCATGTCGGATTCGAGAAAGGAAAGACCGTCACCGGAAAAAAAGCGGAGACACAAGTGTGCATCGACAAATCGATCCGCGATGTCACGGTGGAAGATTTCGATGCACTCTTCATCCCAGGAGGATATTCTCCCGACCGGTTGCGTGTTGACCCATTCATCGTCAAGTTTGTGAAGGAATTCGTTGCGAGCGGAAAACCAATTTTTGCTATTTGTCATGCGCCTCAACTGCTCATCACCGCCCAGGTCCTCAGAGGTCGGACGGTGACTGGGTGGAAATCCATCGTTCAGGACATCAAAAATGCAGGAGCTACCTACATTGATGCGGAGGTTGTGGAAGACCGAAATCTCATCACCAGCCGTGGTCCTCGAGATATTCCCGCGTTCATCAAGATGTCCTTGAAAGCCTTGAAAGAATCCAAAGAAGAAACCGTCTATGCTCGAGAGAGCTGAGAAACCCCGCAACGAAAAGATTTTTTCGTACGCACCGGGAACAACAGAACGAGAGCGACTTCTCCTAGAGATAGAGAAGATTAAAAACGAGGGTGCGCAGGAGATTCCTCTCATTATCGGTGGGAAATCAATCACGACCGATGATGTCGAAGAGATACGATGCCCTCATAACAAACAACTGGTACTCGGCCGCGTCCATTTCGCCGGGGCAGAGGAGCTGTGTGATGCGATAACGGCGGCTCTCGAAACAAAACTTCGCTGGGCGTCTTTTGAACCAAGAGAGCGTCTGGAGATCTTCAGGAAAGCAGCCGATATACTCGCTGACGAGGAACGTTTGCGGCATGTTGCAATGACCATGATGACGTTGTCCAAGAACCCCTATGAGTCCGAGTATGATGTTGCTGAGTTCGTTGATTTTCTTCGATTCAACTCGTACTACGCGCAGCTGTTGTACTCTCAAACCCTTGAGCAAGGAGAGCAGGAGATGAATCGCCTTGACTGGCGCCCGTTGGAAGGCTTTGTCCTCGCGATTTCGCCGTTCAACTTCTATTCCCTAGGTGGGAACCTGGCGACCATGTCAGCGCTACTGGGGAATGTTGTCATCTGGAAACCAGCGACCTCAGTCGCGGTCCTCAACTACGAGGTCATGAAGCTGCTTGTCAAAGCGGGTTTGCCTCAAGGCGTCATTAACTTTGTACCATTCCGCAGGAAAGATGTGCATGTCCTTCTGAAACATCCTGAGTTCGCGGGTCTGCATTTTACCGGGAGTTACGACACTTTGGTAAACCTCTGGAGTGAGATCGGGGGATCGCTGAAACAATACAAGAATATCCCGCGGATAGTCGGTGAAACCGGCGGGAAAGGCTTCGTTTTTGTACACAGTTCCGCTGATATCTGCAGCGTCGCGATGAACCTCATCCGCGGTGGCTTTGAAAGCGGAGGGCAGAAATGCTCGGCCGCATCGCGTGCGTACATCCCTAAGAGCCTCTGGGGTCCACTCAAAGCGTTGTTGCAACAGGAACTCAAGAA
Organism: Thermoplasmatota archaeon; assembly: GCA_035543435.1. Classification (GTDB taxonomy): domain Archaea; phylum Thermoplasmatota; class E2; order DHVEG-1; family DHVEG-1; genus SM1-50. The sequence goes on along the minus strand of DATKKD010000061.1, from coordinate 11,547 downwards.
CCTCTCATACGGACCTGTCGAGGATCTGAATACCTTCATGGGTGCTGTGATTGACCAAGAAGCGTTCAATAAGATAGTTGCGTACATAGACTATGCGAACTCGTACCCTGATTATGAGATCGTCTGCGGCGGGAACCACGATGCAACGAAAGGATGGTTTATCGCCCCGACCGTGATTATAACAAAGAACCCCGAGGGAAAACTGATGAACGAAGAAATCTTCGGCCCCGTGGTCACCATATACGTCTACAATGATGAGTTGTTTGAAGAGACGCTGCGGCTGTGCAATGCGACCTCCCCGTACGGGCTCACAGGGTCGTTTTTCGGTTCAGACCGGGATGCGATTCGTGAGGCGACGCGCATCCTGCGGTACAGTGCCGGTAATTTTTATGTGAATGACAAGCCCACGGGCTCGCTTGTCGGTCATCAGCCGTTTGGTGGGTCGAGGCACTCTGGTACGAACGACAAAACTGGGTTCTGGTTGAGCCTCATCCGATGGCTTTCTCCACGAGCCATCAAGGAAAACACGATCCTTTCTGAGACGTGGGAACGACCGTTCATGGAAGAACGACCACGGAAGAGAACCCGATGAAACCAGTAGGGTCTGTCTCTAAGCTCAAAGGCAAAAACGTCCTTATCACGGGCTCGAGCTCAGGGATCGGGAGGGCGACCGCGCTTGCGTTCTCTACAAAAGGTGCTGTGGTGGCGATCACCTATTCGACACATAAGAAAGACGGAGAGGAGGTTCTTCGAGAGTGCCAACGAAACAGCGAAGCAGCGTTGTTTCATCTTGATGTGCGAAGGATTTCCTCCATGGAACAGGTCGTCCGTGACGTCGTCACCAGGTTCGGCAGGATTGATGTCCTTGTGAACAACGCAGGCGTGCTATGCCAACGTCCATTGCATGAGCAAAGCATGGACGATATCGAAAAGCAGGTGAGAGTGAATCTTCTTGGGGTGATTCGTATGACACGGGTTGCCCTTCCTGAACTGTTGAAGCAGCGAGATGGCATCATCCTGAACATCGCAAGCGGAGCTGGAAAGCAAGGGTTCGCAGAGCTCTCAGTCTACTGTGCGACAAAGTTTGGTGTTCGCGGATTCACGCAGGCACTAGCACAGGAGCTCCCTTCAGGTCTCCGAACGTACTGTATCAACCCAGGAACAACCGCGACTCCCATGACAGGATTCACTGGAATGGACCCCCGAAAGGTGGCTGACGTCATTGTCCGGGCGGCAGAAGAAACTCTGGGAACAAGATCCGGTGGCGACGTTGACGTCTGGGAGTACGTCCGCTGATCTTCAGGGTCGTGCCTTATGTTCGAAGACCGACGTGACGCAGGGAAACGCCTCGGTGACGCGTTACGGAAATATGAGGTGGATCATCCACTCGTCCTTGCGATTCCGCGTGGAGGCGTGGAGGTGGGATACCAAGTCTCCCTGGCTCTGAAAGCCGAGTTCTCTATTCTCATAGCGAGGAAACTGCCGTTCCCGGGGAACCCTGAAGCTGGGTTCGGTGCGATCGCCGAGGACGGTAGCATGTACCTGAATGAGGATGCTATGGTATGGATCTCAGAATCTGAAAAGGAAGGAATTATTGAGGAGCAGAAACGGGAGGTCATGCGGCGGATCGAGACCCTGCGACAGGGCAGACCATTGCCGTCGTTGGCTGACAGGACCGTGATTCTTGTCGATGATGGTATCGCGATGGGCTCAACGATGCGCGCAGCAATCACACTATGCAAGCATCAACGCGCAGGGAAAATCATTGTCGCAGTACCAGTCGCAGGAGCTTCCGTGGTGGAGGAGTTACAGAAACTCGTAGACGAGGTCGTGGCGCTTGAGACGCCTGAATTCTTCCAGGCGGTCGCCCAGGTGTATAAACATTGGTATGACGTGTCAGATAAGGAGGTACTTTCGATTGTGAAGAGGACTTGATCTCCATGACTGCCTTGAAAGGAGATGATAAATTTTTTTATTGATTTATACGTGAAGCCTGGGGGTGGCGGTGGAGTTGAAAAGGAAATGCGGTTCGAGGTACCCCGTTATCGCGATCGGGAGTGCCTGGTGCACACCAGTGATGGAAATGTTTCCTCTGATGGTCAATACGAACCAATCAGGCAGGAGGCGATGTGCACCCGAGAAGAAGAATTGGTAGTAGTGGAGGACGATGATCGAACGAACGCATTCCTCTTGTTTTGGTTCGATGCTGCAGGGCGTCATGTTCTGGTGTCCGAGGAGACGTGATGTGTTCTTGTCCAGACGGTAAATGCTACAGACGAGATCGCGGGCGTCGAGTGGGATTTTGCTGGGATTGTAGATCGAGAAATCTACGTAGCACATGACGCCGCGTACTCGTAGTTTGAAGTTGCCTGTCAGATTGAAATCGAACGTGCCGTTCAAGGAGAGCAGGGTGAGGATATCCGGAACCTTGACGTGTGCGTCCACGATGAGGGGGAGTGTCTTGTTGATACCGGCAGCAATGACACTTACTTTTCCTTGAAAAGTCGCGTTGATGGTTTTTGCATCCAGTGTCTTGTACAAGACGGTTATAGTGAGGTTTCTGGTAAGGGATCCGGCAGGCTCAAGAATCCCGCCTTGGAGCTGTACTGTCCCGAGACTCTCCTCGTTTTCGTCGCTGATGCTCACAGACAGGTCATGAGCTGTGATTTCGAACAGATTCGGATTGTACATCTCGAGTGAACCGGAAAAATGCACCCCGTCAGGGGTGAGATCGTCCGGGGTCACTTGGAAGTGGACGGTCGGTACTGCGAGTGTTTCGGTGATGTTGTCAAGTGACGCGTTCACTGTCATCTCAAACGGAATCGTTTTCTTTATGATGTTGAGCACTGTGATTGAGATTTCAGCTCTGATGGTGTTTTGTATTCGTGTGTAATCGTGGCCGTTGAAGGCCAGCCGATCCTGTGCGATGAACGTCTGATTACGTTTCCCGGATATAGTCCCGCCTGGGATCGTGAACTGACCGATTTCGTAGCCATCTCGGGCTGTGCTTGTCACTCTGAAATTTTCTATGGAGACGTCAAAGGGGTTTGGATTCATGATGTATATCGTTGCTTGGATGTTGAGTTCGTCCGGTGTGATTGTCGTCGGATCAATCTCGACGGAGATTATGGGGGCTTTGAGAATCTGGATGTCAAGGAACAAAAATGCGGCACCGATGACATTAATGACAAACAATGCAATGAGGATAATCACGATTAGTTTTTTCATGGACAATCCACGATGATGATCGATAACAGATAAATATATAGGTGGCTAGAATAAAAATATTTGTATCCATAACAATGCGCTCCAGCCCCTTAGTCCCAACATCTTCTTATAGCACCAGTGCTTATGCGTTGGGCGATGAAGGTTGTCATCCTCGGTGGGGGATTTTGCGGCGCGTGGGTCGCGAAAAAACTTGATGCAAACCCGCACCTTGAGGTCGCGCTGATTGACACCAAAGAGTATTTCGAATACACCCCGAGTATTTGGAAGCTTCTCACCGATGCGTCGTATCATAATAGGATTGTTGTACCCTATAAACGCTTTATTCGAAGAGGCCGGGTGAGTACCGATTCCCTCGTAAGGGTCACACCGACCACTATCGAAACAAAAAAGGAAACCATACGCTTTGATTACCTTGTGATATCCACCGGGATTGACTACCCTATCTTTCTTGACAATGCCACAAACGTCTTCACGGTAAAGTCCGGCACCGAGGTACTGAAGTTTCATCAGAAGGTCGCCAAGGCGAAATCTATCCTGATCATCGGCGGTGGAGTGATCGGGACCGAGGTCGCAGCTGAGCTTTCCATCCGCACTCGGGGGAAACAAATTACCGTCGTCCATCCGTTCGACCGGCTCCTGGAACGTAACACGCCCTGGGTATCTGAATATGCAAAGAGATTCCTTGAGGCGCGAGGTGTGCAGATTGTTTTCGGGGAGAAAATCGTTGGTCATGAAAAGAACGTGTTCGTCACAGGAAAGGGTCGACAGCTCAAGGTAGACCTCGGCATCTGGTGCGCCGGTATCCGATGGAACCCGTGGTTCATGAAGGACTTCCCGTCGTCAATATTTTCAGAAAAAAAAGCATTGAAAGTCAATGCTTTCCTGCAGCTTGAGGGATTCCCGCGCATCTTCGTGGGCGGTGACATCAACAACGTTGATGAAGAGAAGACCGCGGCTGCTGCGGATCGTCAGGCGATCTTCATCGCTGAAAACCTTGCTCGCATGGTGTCAGGAAAGTCATTGCATGGGTATGCACCCATCCAGCTGCCCATGGACATCAGCCTCAGCGTGTTCGATGGGATCATCACCTATCCCCCGTTCATGATTCCCGGCGGAATCCCTGGGTTCGTGAAACTGCTTGTTGAGAAGATCGCGTTGCATCGCTTATGAACATTATACCAGGGTCAGTCCAAGCCCAAGGATGAAGAGCAACGAAAACGAGCCGTAGAGGGTCGAGTTCAACTTGGTGAGTGAGACGAGCTTTTCTGTTTCTGCATGGTAACATCGAAGGAGGCGCCAGATTTTTGGCAGAAGAATCAGAAAAGGAATGAGAGAAAATAGGACCAGCCATCCGTGTCGGACCATGAACAGGGCGACGATAACGGTGTTCAATATCAGAAGGGATTGTATGATCATATAGCCGTAGGTTGCGTTCCTTGAACCGATGCGCGCGACCATCCCTCGTTTGCCTGCGACGATATCGCTGGGGAGATCCACGAGCTGTCCAGACCATTGGACGGTGATTGTTGTCCATCCTGTGATTGGCATGATCGAGTAAAACAACACGGTTGGTGTCATGTTCTGGCTGAGAGCGGCGAGGGCGAGTGCAAGTGGACCGAAACTGAGCCAGATGAAGATTTCGCCAACTCCGCGGTATCCGAGTTTCACAGGCGCTGCGGTGTAGTATTTGCTTAAAAATGCTGAGAGCAGGTAGATAGCAAAGGCATACACCCAGAGTGTTTCACTGATGTAAAAGAACAACCCAACCATACCAAGGAATGAAATGATGAGACCAAGCCGAGCAAGGAGGAACATGCGTTTTATTAGGTGGGGTTTTGCTATGAGGATCCCAGAACCGCCGCTAAAATAATTCCGGGTTTCATGTATGTTCGCGTCGGCTCCTTGTTTTGTGTCATAGATATCATTGTAAACGTCAGTCGAGATGTGAAGGCCAAGGCCGACGACGAGAACGAGAAGGAAACCAGCGAGATGAATCGTTCCAAATTCGATGACAGCAGCGAGGGTTCCAATGACTAACGGGATGATAATGCCGATGAGGAATTGAGCACGCACCATTTGCACGATGCTTGGTTCTTGATCCTTCGTCACAACTTCACGTTTTCCTTTCCGAAGACTTGTTCCTACCAAATAATCACAATAGGTCATTCTATTAATAAATTATCAAGAAACAGGTACAACATGCTTCAACAACACCTCTAAGATTATCAGATATATGAACTGTTCTACCTCATCGCCATGATGTCTTCATCGCCGTTTTATGTGAATCATTTTGTAATTGTTTTGAAAGTATTTTTACATCATCTTTTAGTAGTTTTACTGGTTGAATTTTGTAATGGAATGTGAAGGCCATGAGGATCATCTCTATTGTCGAAGGAAAGATACCACACCGCAAAATCGAATCGTTTGAAACCTCATACGAGGTTCTACGCCATCGACCAAAGCCTGCTGGTTGGATGCGCTCATCTCTGTTAAAAAACAGTAAAAAGTCTGGGGTCTATCGTATTGAGACTGTCTGGGAGGATCAAGAGAGCTTCGATGCCATGATCTGTAGTGTGCCAAGGCCCACGGCATCGGAACTCTTCGAAAACGTTGGAGTTGCTCCAACTGTTGAAATATTTGAAATAGTGCAAAGTATGCCTTAACCGAGTAAAAACACCTAAGGTATCCATGGAGGGATCATCGAATGATAAAGATAAAAAGAGCGTATAATAAACCGTCAAAAGACGACGGGTTTCGAATCCTTATTGATCAACTCTGGCCACGCGGTCTTACAAAAGAGAAAGCCGCGATCGATTGTTGGTTGAAAGAGATTGCACCAAGCACGGCCTTGCGTCAATGGTTCTCTCACGATCCCGTGAAATGGAACGAGTTTCGCAGGAAATACCTTAAGGAATTAAAAGAGAAGGAGGACATGGTCAATGAAATCGACAGACTCGCTCGAGAAAAAAAGACAGTGACCCTAGTGTTTGCAGCAAAAGATGAACAACATAACAACGCAGTCGTATTAGAAGAAGTATTACAACAGAGAGGTGGAAGGCGAAGATGAAACCAATCGGGATTCTGATGAGAGAGCATCGCTTCATCGAGCTGATGATCGCGTCGCTGGAGAAGGAAAAGGAAACAATCGAAGCATCGGGGAAGATCCGTAGCGACTTTTTAGCTACTGCCGTTGATTTTTTCCGTGTTTATGGCGATAAGAACCATCATGGGAAAGAGGAGGACATCCTCTTTCGAAGGCTCTCCGAAAAGCCACTCAGCATCGAGCACCGGCGAATCATGTCTCTTTTGATTGACGAGCATAATATCGCGCGATCGTACATCCGGATGCTCGATGGAGGACGCGAACGTTCTCTCCTCAATACCTCAACTGCGGCACGAGAAATCATCGAGACAATCGAAAAAATCAGGTTGTTGTACACGAAACATATCGAGACAGAGGAGAAACGTTTTTTTTATCCAGCGATGGATTATTTCAGTGAGGAGGAACAGGAGCAGATGATACAGGATTTCTATGCCTATGAACAAACGATTGATCGGGAAAAATACGAGTCCATGGTTAAACACATAGAAAACAATCAACCCGTCATCATGAAAAAAATCTTCGGAAGGTGATCACCTGCAGATGTCATCACAACAACCAGAGGTGCATGTCCTTGGGGTTGTGGGAAGTCTTCGAAAGGGCTCGTATCATCGATCCCTGCTTCGTGCTGCCCAGGAGCTATCACCGGTTGGCATGACCATCACCATCTTCGATCTCACGGAGATTCCCTTGTTTAATGAGGATGTAGAAGCCCGGGGTGATCCCGGTCCTGTGAAAGCGTTGAAGGATGCGATTCAGCAGGCGGACGCGATTCTGATTTCATCGCCTGAGTACTGTTATTCCGTTTCTGGTGTGCTGAAAAATGCCCTGGATTGGGCGTCTCGGCCTGTGGACTCCTCGGTTCTGGACGGTAAGCCTGTCGCCATCATGGGTGGCAGCACTGGGAACTATGGGACGACGAGGGGTCAGATGGTGTTGCGACAAACTCTGATGTACGCGAACATGTTGCCGGTGAGCGACCCGCAAGTGGCTGTACCACACGTCGATGAAAAAATTGATGACGGAGGTCGATTAACTGATGAGTCAACCCGCAAATACATACAGCAGCTATTAGAGGCACTCCGTGAGTGGACTCTAAGATTGCGACCCTGCAAATCCATGCTTGTGGAACCATGATACCAGCGGAATTAAGCAGAAAGGCGAAAACAAGTCCCATGGTTCAGGATTGCCCTTTTTGTTCCATCGATGAACAAAAAACCGCCATAGTTGAAAAACGAGAGGCAGTGTATGTGGCCCTGAGCAATCCCCGACTTGTACGTGGCCATCTGCTTGTGATCCCTCGGAGACATGTGGAAAAACTTGCTGAGCTGACCCAAGAAGAACTAACCGTTCTGTGGGATACAGTCGTTGAATTTCAAGAGAAAATTCTTACGTCCTTTTCTACAGGTTGCGACGTTCGCCAGAACTATCGGCCGTTCCAACGACAAAGTCGAGTGAAGGTGGACCACCTGCATGTCCATCTCATCCCGCGCGAATTCAAAGACCAGATTTATCAAGTCACGCAGATTTACGAAACTCAATTATTCGAGGACCTCGAGGAAGAAGAGAAACGGGATGTTCTCCTCCTTCTTCGGATGAGATGATGTGATGGACGAGGAGCAAACAAATGGGCCCGTACAGCATGCGATTATTCATCTTCATAAACCCAACACCAATGAGTATCTCTTCTACTTTCTCTCCGGGGTCATCATCAGTATCCCGTTCACCGTGTTTTATGAAACCTATGCAAATCAGTTCTGTTTTTTGTTGCCGTTCTTAGCGGCCCAATTATGTTCGACGGTTCTCTTTGCCCCGTTCATTGAGGAGTTCGCAAAGGCGTACGTTCTGTTCTATCGTCACGGGGAGACCCAACGAACCCTTCTCAACCTCGGGTTCCTTGTCGGATTAGGGTTTGGCCTCACCGAATTTTTACTCTACGTCTTTGTCTATCATGCACCAATTCTGCTTCGGATTCCGGGTTTGCTATTCCATGCGGCTAGCACCACAATTGTGGCGTACGGGATCACCGTGCGTAAACCATTGGGGTATTATCTCATCGCGGTGATGCTGCACTTCGCCAATAATTTCTTTGCACTGCTCGGTGCGTTTTGGTACATCGGCGGCCCTATCGTGCTCTTACTCACATACTTCTTGGCTTACACCCTCTACAAACAAAGCAAAGAAGTGATTGTGAACAATCTCTCATAGTGTCATCTATCCTTAAGTCGTTTTTTATCTGTTTTTACGTCATTGTTTTATAATCAATGAAATTGTATGAGATAGAGGATGAATGTATGAAGCGAACCATGAAATTATTTTTTGAGGCGGTTTTTTGCCTAATGCTGCTGGTAATCATTCCAGGGTCATTCGCTGCATCAACCAATGTGGCACAACCAGTGCAATCCAAGGATATGAAAATAGCGTTTCTTCATGGAACGATTTCGCAAATGGAAACGATCGGAGGACAGGTGTACGCTCATGCCGTGAATCTCCATTATAGTGGTATTGGGGGTGTCGGTTCGGTCAAAGACGCTCAGGTAAGTTTCCAATCAGATCCATTTCTGCGGCATTTCTTTTTGACTCCGCAGGGGTCAGAGGTGAGGGTCTTTGGGTTTGTTCATAACTTCGACCCTTCATCGGAGGGCCAGGTGCCCCCTGATGTTTCACAGTACCAGGGTGATTGGCCCATGGCGAACAAGAATTACGAGAACACCAGAGCGACAACGGATTCGACTATTACTGCGACCAATGTCGCAGGTCTTTCTGTCGCCTGGTCCTATGCTATCCAAGGGATTGGTCCGTTTGGCGGGGCAGCAAGCACCCCGCTCATCATCGGAAACAGGGTGGTGTTCCAGGATTTGGAGGCGAACGTGGTGGTACTCGACCGTCAGACCGGAGCTGTCCTGTGGACGAAATGGTACAACAATACCGCCATCGAAGGGCCAAACGGCCCTGCGATTGGGTACGGGAATATCTATCTCGCCAAGGATCTCTATAATATTACTGCTCTCAACTTGAGTACGGGTGCGGAGGTGTGGTCAACAAGGATTTCGTATGTACCGACAACTGGGATCGACATCCAACCAATAGTCTATGACGACATGGTGTTTATCTCAACAGTCCCGGGCACAGGAGATGTGTTCTACGCCCCTGGTGGTATTGGGGAGATCTATGCGCTTAATGCGCAGACGGGAGCGATTCGTTGGAATTTTAGCACCGTCGACTCCAATCTCTGGGGCCACCCTGAAGTAAACAGTGGTGGCGGCTGTTGGTACCCACCTGCAATCAACCGGGAAACAAACACTATCTTTTGGGGAATCGCGAATCCTGCCCCGTTTGCCGGCGTCCCAGGTTGGCCGAGTGGAACAAGCTTCGCTGGTGCAGCCTTGTTTACGGACTGCATGATGGCACTTGACTACCAGACTGGAAAAATGAAATGGTACACCCAGGCAATCGCGCATGACATCTTCGACCATGATTTCCAAATCTCTCCGATCCTCGCTTCGGCCAATGTGAGTGGTATAGAACAGAAAATTGTGATTGGTGCCGGGAAGCTTGGGGACGTCCTTGCGTTCAACCGTGACACGGGAGCCATCCTGTGGGATGTTCCAGTCGGAGTACACGAAAATGATAAATTAGATAATCTTACTGGGGAGACGCTAGTATATCCGGGAGTGCTCGGTGGTGTAGAGACCTGCATGGCATACGCAAACGGGATTGTCTATGTCCCCGTCGTCGATATGTCCACAAACTACACACCGACAGGATTAAACTTCTCTAGCATTAATTTTGCCGGAGGAAAAGGAGAATTGGTGGCAATCGACGTCAACCTAGGGAAGATCCTATGGATCAAGACCTTCAATTCTATCAATGTTGGTGCCGCAACAGTGGTGAATGACGTCGTCCTCACCGCGACCTTCGATGGGAAGATTTATGCGTTTCAAGCAACGTCAGGTGCACAACTTTTCTCGTTTCAAGCCCCTGTCGGAATCAATTCGTGGCCAGCGGTTGCAGGAAACATGATCATATGGCCTGCTGGTGTCGGGTTGACCCCCACGTTGCTAGCGTTCCACGTGTGATTCGAACTCAGAATAGAGAGGGGCGAAAGACCTCTCTTTTTTTATTTTTTGAATCGTTTTTGAATCATTATTAAGGTATTTTTTGGACATGATTATATAAGAACCGTCCTTTGAAAAAGTGGTGATTCTATGAGGAAAAAAATAATCGTAATAGGAATTTGTTTATTGATGACGGTCTCGGTGATTTCCGTCACTGCGCAGCACAACGAAACAACAACCATGATTCTCTCAAACCCGGCGGATCAGAACATCACGATTGCCGATTTTTCGTACAATCCTGATAATGTCACCGTGCCGCTCGGCACCAAAGTGATTTGGACGAACAACGGCCCCAGTGAACATACCGTCACGAGTGACACGAACATCTTCAATTCAGGCACGATTGCTGTAGGGCATCAATGGAACTACACGTTCACCGTTGTCGGTACCTACCCTTACCATTGTGCAATCCACCCAATGATGCACGGCGTCGTCATCGTTACAGGCGGGGGGCAGAATCTGCCACCAAACAAACCAACCATTGACGGCCCTACCTCAGGGAAAGCTGGAGTTATTCTCAATTATACCGCGGTGACGAGCGACCCAGAAGGAGATAACGTTTCGTATTATTTCGACTGGGGTGATGGGACGAACACCGGGTGGCTTGCCTTTGTGAACTCTGGAATCATCGAGCATCAGAGCCACAGTTGGACAACAAAGGGAACCTACACAATATCGGTCAAGGCACGCGATCCTTCGCTCGCGGAAAGCCCTGTCGCGACCCTACCTGTCAGTGTTCCAGCAGACCTCTCATATTCTTTTTCTGAACGGTCTATGCTAGGTCTCTGGTTTTTTGACACAATGGCGCATATGTTTCCCCTATTGAAAGAGTTCATCCACTCGTAAGACTGGATGACGCTCTTCCTCTTTTTTTTCTTTGTTTTCCTTTGAATTATCCATGAGGAAATGAGGTATTTTTCATGTGTTTTACGTACGTTCTTTCGTCATAATTTTAAACAACACCACAATAGATGTAACCGGTGAAAATAATGTTGGATAACCATATCTACAACCTGATGATGCAGGCGGTCGATGAGCACAAGAGTATCTATCGCATCAAGAACATGTACAAGCAGGATGCCAAGAATTGTAAACAATGCC
>DATKKD010000060.1:0-10275 GCA_035543435.1 Thermoplasmatota archaeon | reverse complement strand
GGTGAGTCCCTCCCGGGTGTCCTCCCCGGTGAGGCTGTACTCATCCTCGATGAGCTTGTTCTCGTGACCGTAGTCGTTGAGGACGCGGGTGAGCGCGCCCTTGAACCCGACGAGGTGGGTGCCGCCCTCAATAGTGTTGATGTTGTTCGCGAAGCTGAAGATGTTCTCGGTATACCCGTCCGTGTACTGGAGGGCGACCTCGACCTGCACCGAGTCCTTCTCGCCCTGCAGGTAGATCGGTTTCGGATGTAGAGGCGTCTTGTTCTTGTTGATGTGAACCACGAACTCGCTCACGCCGCCGTCGTAGCGGAACACCTCGTGTTTCTTGGTGCGCTCGTCTGTGATTTCGATCTGGAGCCCTGCGTTGAGGAACGCCATCTCGCGCAGGCGTGTGGCGATGGTGTCATAGTCGAACTCGGTGGTTTCGAAGATGTCCTTGTCAGGGAGGAACGTCACCGTGGTGCCGGTGTCCTTCGCCTTGCCGATGATCTTGAGGGGGCTTGCGGTGACGCCGCGCTCGTATTTCTGGTAGTACTCCTTACCGTTCCTGCGGACGCGGACCTCGAGCCATTTGGAGAGAGCGTTCACCACGGAGACGCCGACGCCGTGCAATCCCCCGGAGACCTTGTACGCCTGCCCGTCGAACTTCCCGCCTGAGTACAGGGTGGTGAGCACGAGCTCGACGCCTGGTTTCTTGTATTTCTCGTGGATGTCGACCGGGATGCCTCGTCCGTTGTCTGCGTCGCAGATCGCGCCGTTCTTCATGATGATGACCTGGACCGTGGTACAGTAGCCTGCAAGAGCCTCGTCGATGGAGTTGTCGACGACCTCGTAGACGAGATGGTGCAGTCCGCGGGTGTCGGTGCTGCCGATGTACATTCCCGGGTTTTTACGGACCGATTCGAGTCCTTCGAGTACCTGGATTTTGTCGGAATCGTATGAGCTTTCTAGGAAGGTTTTTTTGTTGTTCATGTTCGTTGCCTCGTTACATGGTCTACACTAGTTCTGGTTGTCTTATGTTAGAGTTTTTTGTCCCATTCTCCTAGAGTAGTTTGACAGGGGTCTCATATGGAGTGAATGCTAATAAAGGTTACTATCGAGCGAACCTTAATAATTTTAGGTTATACATTATCTTATTATAAATTAATTATTAACCATATTAATCTTGATACTTAACTAATGACTTTCGGTGATGCCTTTTTATACTCGGCCATGAAAAACGACGGTTTTTCAGTGATTTTTAAACAAGAATTATATAGCCTGTACACTATCCCTCTACCGTGGGGCGTATGGTTAAGAGGGTTGCTTTTGTAAGTATCATCATAGGCTTGAGTATCCTGGGAACAAGTTCTATCGTCCTCGTGTCTGCGCAGGAGCATACACAGGATCAACAGCTGGCCAATCAGTACGCACCAATCCTGTGTTTTGAGGGCTACGAGAAATGCTATCCCGTCGACGTCTCGTATGCACTGAACAACTCGTTCTTGTTCGAGACCGGAAACCCTGAGCCAATCTCCACCTCACCCACAAAGGAGATGCTTGTGAATTACACGTCCGATAAGTACTATCTTGACAATCAGCGGGGGACAGTCGCGGTCAACGATGACGGTATCGAGAACAATTACCAAAGCGAGATGGCGCAGCTCGGGTACAAGGTGTACGCCCATGTCGATACCGCGAGCAATGCGATCCAATACTGGTTCTTTTACGCGTTCAACGGGGGGAACCTGAACCGTCATGAGGGTGATTGGGAGATGGTCCAGGTGATGCTCTCCGGTGGCCAGCCTTCCCAGGTGATGTACAGCCAGCATGAGTCAGGGCAGTCCGCACGCTGGGAGCAGGTGGATAAGGATGGTACCCATGTCAAGGTCTACGTGGCACGCGGTAGTCATGCTAACTACATCAAGCCGTACTCAGGGAAGATTGGGCTAGCGAGCGACGATGTAGGGAATAATGGGCGGATTTTACAACCGGTCAGCCTGGATTCAAATGGATACACGATCGAACTCCTTGAATCACAACCCTGGCTCTCCTTCGCCGGGCACTGGGGCTGGGCAGGGACGAACGACTCTCAGGCGGCAGAGGCGGCGGTTCTTGGCGAGGTAGGGCCGCAGGGACCGAGGTTACGGGAAAGCGGCGCGATGTGGCAGCCGCTCAGCTGGGGATCGAACCTTCAGGCCGCGAGCGACCCGTTCTTCATCATCGAATGGCTGGCGTATAACTTCCTCCTGCTGCTGGTCATCATCACCGTCGTTTGCCTGCTTGTCCTTGCGTTCTTCATCTACCGGCGCCATAAAAAATACGGGCTTGGACCGCGCATCTTCTCAATCCTTTACATCGACGGTGGCAACATGAAAAGCATTGGTAATGTGCTCTGTATTGTCGCCATGATCATCGGCATTCTTGGTCTCGTCTATCCTTGGTACATCGTCTCCGCGAACGTCTCCGTCCCCTCCTACCAGGAGACCGGCACGTTCAACGTGTTGTACATGGACGGACTGCATGGGGTGCAGATCCAGCTCCCCGATCGTAGCGGCCCGGTACCACTCGGCACCCTCATCCTTCCGTTCTCCCTCCTCTTCGGAATCGGACTCGTCTTCACCGTGCTTTCGACGGTCGGGGTCGCGACCAGCAGGAAACTCGGGAAGAATTATACCTTCTATGCGGTCCGCTTCTTCATCCCGTTCCTCCTTATTTTGATCATGGTCCTTTTACTCGCATGGTTCCTTCCGCAGATCGCACCGGCAAGCATCAAAAGCAACACCGACGTCATGACCGCGATGCAGACGGTGTCTCAAGCTCCCTTCAATGGCCAGTACCTCCTCCAAGTGACAGGAGGCGGGACCGTGACGCTGACATGGGGGTTCGGGTTCGGCACGTACCTCCTCCTCATCGCAGGAATTCTCATGATTATGGCAGGCATCATCGAGATTACCGCGCAAGCGACGTTTTTCGAGAGGAAGGAACCGATACCGTCGTTAAAAAAAGTCATCAAGCCACCTGTCTCACCACCCCCGAAGGGATAGGCGAACCAAGAAACCCAAAATAACCAAGGGACATTCATGTTGGTGAACGCTGATTTGCATATCCATTCCCGATACTCAGGAGCCACGAGCGACAGGATGACGATTGTCGCGCTCTCCCAAGAGGCACCCCGCAAAGGGATCTCGGTACTCGCTACCGGTGACTGCCTCCATGAGGCCTGGCAGAAAGAGATCAAGACCTGCACGAAGATCGATGACGGGACGTACGAGTTGAACGGAACACGGTTCATCCTCTCCACCGAGGTCGAGGACAGCTTCCGCGTGCATCACCTGATGTATTTCCCGAGTTTCTCCGCGGTGGACAGCTTCAAGGACACGATCAAGGAGAAATCGAAGAACCTCGACACCGACGGCAGGCCGAACCTGCATATGGATGGCATCGAGCTTGCAACGTGTGCACGGGACGTCGATGCGCTCATCGGCCCTTCCCACGCGTTCACACCGTGGACCGCAATCTACGCGTACCATCCTTCTCTCGCAGCGTGCTATGGCGATCTTGCCTCATACATCTCGTTCGTAGAACTAGGTCTCAGCGCTGACACGGATTACGCGGATAGGATCGAAGAACTCTCCCGTCTTACGTTCCTTACGAACTCCGACAGCCATAGCCCACACCCCGTGCGGCTCGCGCGTGAGTTCACCCGCTTTGAGGTGAAGGATGCGACCTTCGAGGAGATCAAGAAAGCCATCCTGCGGACCGAGGGACGAAAACCAGTGCTGAACGTCGGACTGCCACCCCAGGAGGGAAAATACAATGAGACCGCGTGCATCGCCTGCTTCACCCATTACACGCTGCAAGACGCGGTGCGACGCAAATGGAAATGCAGCTGCGGGAAACGCATCAAGAAAGGGGTGCGGGACCGTATCGAGGAGATCGCGACCTATGCGGAGCCGCATCATCCGGACCATCGGCCACCCTACCTCCACCTCATCCCCCTCGCGGAGATCATCGCGAAAGCGCTCGGCCAGCACACCCCGTTTACGCAATCAGTGACGAAGCACTGGGAGGAGCTGGTCGCCGCGTTCGGCTGCGAGATCAACGTCCTGATCGATGCGGACATCAGAGAGGTTGCGAAGGTGACGATCCCGGCCATCACGGACGCGATCCAGGCGTTCCGCGAGCACAGGGTCGTCATCATCCCAGGTGGCGGAGGGCAGTACGGGAGAATCGAACTGCCTACCGAGGGGAAGCCTCGGGCGTTCTACCTCGGGCCGAAGAACATGCAGGCAAGCCTTCTCGATTATTGAGGTGACAGAGGGTGGAGTACGCAGACGCAATCAGTAAGATCCAAGCGATTCTTTTCAAAAAAGATGCCACAAATCCGCTCCAACAGGTCGTAGACCTGCTCCAAAGCAGTTTCCCCAATTACTCGTGGGTCGGTCTGTATCTTGTCCAAGGCGACCTGCTGGTCCTTGGGCCGTGGAGAGGGAAGGAAGCGACGGAACATACGAGAATACCTCTGGGGAAAGGGATTTGTGGGTCTGCTGCGCAGAGTGGTCGCACCGAGATCGTCGATGACGTGTCCAAGGATACCCGGTATCTCTCCTGTTTCCTTTCCACCCGATCAGAGATCGTCGTCCCAATCAAAAGAGGGGCCAGGGTGATCGGAGAGATCGATATAGATGCCGATGAGCCTGCCGCGTTTAGCGGAAAGGACGCAGCGTTCCTAGAAAAAGTGGCAGATATGCTCAGCAAGCATATCTGAGATGAGATTTTTTTCAGTACTCAAGATCTTCATCATCGCCGGTGTGGCTCAGGAAAGGTTCGTTCATCACAAAAAAGAATGTGCGAGGAATCATTTAAGAGTTATCATGGAGCGATATGGTGTTTCCTGTGCATCTGGTGCCATACGACAGACCTTATAAACGTCTATTTATTACGACTATCATGAGGTGTAAGGAATGGAGCTTCTCACATGGATATTGTTGATAATCCTGATCATCGTCATCGTGTGGATTTTTTCACTGGGGATTCGCATCGTTCGACCGACCCAGCGGGCGCTGGTGGAGCGCTTTGGGAAATATCATCGCTTTGGCACCCCAGGGTTCCAATGGATTATCCCCATCATTGATCATATGATTAAGATCAATATCACTGAGAAGATGGTGAACGCGGAGCCGCAGGAGATCATCACCAAAGACAAGCTGAACGCCCGGGTTGACGCCCAAGTCTACTTCAAGGTGAAGCAGGACGAGGAGTCCGTGAAGTCATCACAGTACAACGTGTTCAACTATGAGGTGCAGATCGTGAACCTCGCCAGAACCACGCTGAGAAACATTATCGGGACGCTGTCGCTAAATGAGGCGAACAGCGAACGAGATAGGATCAATGGTGATCTCATGAAAACGCTCACCCTTGAGACCCGGACCTGGGGCATCGAGGTCGTCCGCACAGAGCTCAAAGAAATCGACCCGCCCAAGGACGTCCAGGAGACGATGAACAAGGTCGTGAAGGCGGAGAACGAGAAGCAGGCAGCGATCGATTTCGCGACCGCGACCGAGACGCAGGCTGATGGGCAGCGGCGCGCCGAGATCAAGATGGCGGAAGGGAAGAAGCAGGCCACCATCCTAGAAGCGGACGGTCAGGCGGAGGCGATCAAGCGTGTCGCGGCAGCAGAGGCGGCACGCATCGAGATGATCAACACCGCCATACAAAAATACTTCAGGAACGAGGCGCAGCTCTACAAGAAACTCGAGACCGTGCAGAATGCGTTGCAGAGCGGGACAAAGTACGTGATCGACCCACACACCGACATCACCACGGTGATTGCAGACGGGCTTACCGGGGTACTTCCGATAGAGAAGAAACCAGCGAGCAGCAGCGAGTCCATAGGTACATCCTCTTAGATGCACGAGCCAAAAGAGAGAACTTATATAGAATTAATTGTTATGAACTCGTGAATGACATGGTCGTAGAGGTTGGAGGTTCCAAGGTATGAGTATCCTAAGCAGAAAGTTTCCCGCGTTTTCCCTTGAGTTCGTTGGTGAGGAGATCCGCAGCATGATCAACCCCGAGCTCGCCCAGGACATGGAGGTTCTCAGCGATGTGATAGTGTACATGGAGTACACACTTCATTCGATGAATAAAATCGTCGAGCTGAACCATGCCGAGGAGAAACTCAAGAAGGCACGTGAGGACATCCAAGGCGCGGACTGGTGGAAGGAGAAGCAGACCCAGGTGAACAACGCCAAAACCATCGAAGACGTCTGGCCATTCCTTAAAAAGGATTCGAAGTAAGAAAGACCGCGTCCTTCTCCCAAATTTTTTTACTTTTTTCTTTTCAGAAGGAAAATGCTGCCGGTAATCGTCAGCATCGCGAAGACAAGAAGGACCACGATATCCATCCACACCTGGCCTACACCCCAGCCCCGCAGCATGATGGAGCGCTCCGCGTCGATCCCATAGCGCAGCGGGATGATGTAGCACAGCGGCTGGAGGTAGCTGGGGATTGACTCGATTGGCCAGAAGAGACCTGCGAGGAGGATTGAAGGGAACAGGATGAGAGGGACGAACTGGATCGCCTGCATCTCATTTCTCGCTCCCGCGGAGAGCAGAATGCCAAGGCCCTGATGGCCAACGCCGATGAGCATCACGACGAGCAACGCAAGGGGGAGGCTGCCGACAATCGAGATGTTGAAGATGAGGAGCGCTGCGCTGAGGACCACGATGCTTTGGAGCAGCCCGATCGTCGCGAACGCAAGGGAGTATCCGAGGACAATCTCGTGTTCCTTAGCCGGGGAAACCAAGAGCCTCTGCAGCGTCCCCGTGCGACGCTCATTAACAAACAGGATGATGGTGATCATCGTCGTCACCATCATAATCGCAAACGAGATCACCCCTGGCGCAAAATAATCGATGAACCGCGTGCTCCCACCACCATAGGCATACACCGGCTCTACCACGAGGGACGCATTGGTCTGGGAGATATTTAACCAGCGGGCAACTGTCTTCATAGTCTCTTGTATCGCTTCTGAGAGGGTCCGTAGTACCGTGCTTGCGATTGTCGGATTCGATCCATCGAGATAGACTTCGATGCTAGGGTGAATCGCGTACTCTGGGTGGCTCAGACTGGTAAAAAAGTTTTCAGAGAAATTATCAGGAAAGATGATCGCGGCCCAGAGGGTTCCATCATCGACCTGATGACGCGCCTCGGCTGGATCGGTGAAGTTGTGCAATGATAGTGTTATCGGATCAAGGGAGGCTGTGATGTTCTCGGCTAGGAAGAGACCCGGAGGCATGGGATTCCCTGGGAGCAGGATCGATTGGATACCTTTGTCTTGGTTTATCAGTGCCACTTTTACGCCTTGAACGTCGCCGCCGAATGTGTACCCGAAAATGAGGATCATAAGGAGCGGCATTACGATGATGAACGCGAAGGTACGCCGGTCATGACGGAACTGCAGCAGCGATCGTTTGGTGAACGCGAGGGTCCTTCGCAGCGTCATGCAGACTGCCTCCCAGCGAGCCGAAGGTACGCCTCCTCGAGGGAGGCCGTCCCCGTCGTGCGCCTGAGATCATGAGGGTTTCCCTCCGCAATGAGAACGCCTTGACGAAGCAGGCCGACGCGCGTGCAACGATCGGCCTCGTCCATGTAATGCGTCGTGATGACCACGGTCACCCCCTGCTGGGAGAGCGTATTGAAGAACTCCCAGAATCTGACCCGAAGTTCAGGGTCAACACCGACCGTTGGTTCGTCGAGGAACACGACCTGTGGCTCATGCAGGAGCGCACAGGCAAGACTCAGACGATGCCGCATCCCCCCGGACAGTGTTGAGACGAGGGAATCACGCCATTGCTCGAGGTTGACGAACCCGAGCAGCCGCTCCTCCTGTGTTCTGAATCTCTCCTTAGATAACCCGTAGATGCCTGCGAAAAACTCGAGGTTCTCATGGACGGTGTTATCAGAATATAGCGCAGTCTCCTGTGGCATGTACCCGATCTGCTGCATGACCGCCTTGGTGTGGATTGGTTTTCCAAGGACCGATGCCGAACCTGAGGTAGGTCTTTGCAGGCCGCACAGCATCTTGATGGTCGTGGTCTTCCCGGAACCATTCGGGCCCAGCAGCCCGAAGATCTCCCCCTTATGAATAGTGAGGGTGATGTGATCGACCGCGGTGAAGCTTCCGAAAGTTTTTGTCAGTTGTTCGAGGTGTACGAGCGGTGCTGTTGTGCGCCGCATTTCCTCGAATCTGATGATTCCACGGAACCCACAGGTCGGGCAGGTGCTCGTAACGGTCTCGCCAGGATTCCCAGCAACCGTCATGATGGTCTTACAAGTAGGGCACCGAACACGCTTCTCGATAGTCGCATCCACCTCGTCGCCTCAAGCATCGTCTGGAATCTTCTTAATGTTTACTATGTCCTGATGTTGGCGAAGAGAGGCGACTTTGAAAAGGAAAGATATAAATAGAATAGGCCGAATATTATCGGACTGGTTGCTGCAACGTTATGAATAACACCTCTTTGACAGGGCTCAGTGTAGGTATCATCGCGCTCTTCATCCTTTCCTCCTTCCAGGTCGCTCTCCTCGCCAAGGCCTCGCCTGGGTTAGACTACGACCCGTTGGTGGATCAAATCTACGTGACCGTGACCATCAAAGAAATACGGGCGTTGGACAGAAACATACGACCGATTGACTTCCTCAATCCATGGACCACCCCGGATTTCTTCCTCGTGATCTCCATCAACGGGAACGATACGACCAGCCCGGTGTGGTATCACACCATGTACGTAAAAAACCCGAATTGGTCTGTGTCGTGCGACGTCCCGAAGAATGTCGAAAATGTCAGCATCAGGATACAGCTCTTTGATGGTGGTCTATTCGGAAGGCGCGTTCTATGCAAACTGAGTGCGAATCATCACGGCTATCCCCTGGAGGACGAGGCGACTCTCGTCTACAGCCTCAAAACAGGGCATTGGACCGGCGATGATTGGATCGGTGACCCGAGCGGCTACGGGTGCTTGAACGGCTGTGATGACAATAGCGAGTATAGGCATGAGCGGAACTGCCTGGTTCGGTTTGACATCAACCAGACCGACCCGACAGGTGACGGTATCCCATACTGGGTGAAGGAATATCAATACGGTCTCGATCCGACGAAAAGCTACCTCGGGTACGACCCGAACAACGACAGCATCCCGATCACCTGGGATTGGAGATGGGAGTACAACCCCTTCGCCACCGACAATCATTCCCTGCTCGACCCTGACCATGACGGGCTCACGAACCTCCAAGAGTTCCGTGCCGCTACCTTTGGTTCGAATCCGTTCCGGAAAGACATCTTCCTCGAAATCGAGCAGATGGAGCTCGGGCCACAGGGGCAAGGCGTGATTGTCCCTGAGCTTGCCAGGGATCTGATGGTTGATGCGTTCGCGAGGCACGATATCAGGCTTGATGTCGAAAACGGGACGCAGCGCATCCCCTTTAAGACGAATGTGACGGATTATGATCTTCAAAACTATTACCTGACCTATTTTTTACAGAAGGACCCGGGCAACTGGAAACGGGGCGTGTTCCACTGCGGGTTCATCACCTACCATTGCAATGTCTACCAGGGATTCACCTTCGAGTCCAAGCTGAAGAACCGGCCGACCTATGTGGACTGCTTCCAGATTGCGACGAGGGAGCTATCGGTGAACGGGAACAAGTATCCGATCCTACGGATCATCTGTCGAGGGCGCATTAACAAGACGTGGAACCAGGCGATAGTCTTTGGCTCAGCCATGATGCATGAGACCGGTCATGTGCTTGGGATAGATCACGGGAACACCCCGGGGTGCGACAATCAATCAGATGCATTTCCCTGGGAGGATGGATGGTGGGTCTGGCGGCATTACCGTAGCGTGATGAACTACGGGTGGATGTTCACGTTTGTGGATTACTCGGATGGTCACCGGGACAAAAACGATTTCGACGACTGGTCACGCATCGATCTTTCCTATTTCAACACCCCGCGGAACTATCAGTAAGGACGTCGATGAGGGGCACCAAACAAGTTGACATAAAAAGAGAAATTACTTGTTTTAGAAGTGAGATAAGCCATAGTTGTTTTCTCGTTAAAGCAGTCCATTAATAACACGAAAGAGTAAGAGTGGGCTCGTTGAGATTCGAACTCAAGACCTCCTCCGTGTCAGGGAGACGTCATAACCAACTAGACCACGAGCCCGATGAAGTAATGATTTTTTTTCTCTTCCAGAATAAGAAGAGTCATTAATAGTTTTTCCTTCCAT
>DATKKD010000059.1:0-3367 GCA_035543435.1 Thermoplasmatota archaeon | reverse complement strand
GAGTCGAGCGTGTTCAACGCCCGGGAGATCCTCAACCGGAACAACATCCCAACCTACCAGGAGCCTGATGAGGCCGTGGAATCCTACATGTACCTCTATCACTATGAGCGGCACCTCGCACAGCTGTATGAGACCCCAGTGGAGCTCGAGGTGAAGACCCCAGAGCATAAGGAGATCGTCCAACGGATCCTCGATACCGCGAAAAGCGAAGGGCGCACGCTCCTCAATGAGAGCGAATCCAAGACGTTCCTGGAGTTGTATGGGATCAGCACCACACAGCCGATCATCGCGAAAACCAGCGAGGAGGCGATGAAGGCGGCCGAGAAGCTCGGCTACCCGATCGTGATGAAGATCCTGTCGCCGCAGATCAGCCATAAAAGCGACGTCGGCGGCGTCGTCCTCGACCTACGCTGCGGCGACGACGTTCGGACGAATTTCCAGGAGATGACGAAACGTGCGAAGGAGAAAGTCCCCGATGCAGAGATCATCGGTGTCACGATCCAGAAGATGATCAAAAACAACGGGTACGAGCTCATCCTGGGCTCCAAGAAGGACGCGGTATTCGGCTCCGTCATCCTCTTCGGACTCGGCGGCATCTTCACGGAGCTCTTCAAGGACCGGGCAATCGGGTTCCCACCGCTCAACCAAACGCTCGCGGAACGCATCATCGAGAAAACCAAGGCGTACGATCTTCTCAAAGGCTTCCGCAACATCCCACCCGTGGACATGAAACGCGTCGAGGAGACCATGATCGCGTTCTCCCAGATGATCATCGACCACCCTGAGATCAAGGAAGTCGACATCAACCCGCTCATCCCTCAGGGCAACGACCTCATCGCGGTGGACGCCCGCATCATCCTTGACACAGAGCCAGAAAAGCACCCGCATCTCATCATCACCCCGTATCCAACGAAGTACATGAAGGAGGCAACACTCAAGGACGGCACGAAGATCCTGTTGAGACCCATAAAACCCGAAGATGAGAACATGTGGCTGGACATGTTCAAAACATTCTCCGAAGAGACCGTACGGTTCCGGTTCTTCCGGATCATCAAGGACACGCCCCATGAGGTCCGTACCAGGTACTGTAACATCGACTACGATCGGGAAATCGGCATCGTCGCCGAGATCAACGAGCATGGGAAACGGCGGCTTCTCGGGGTCGCGCGGCTCATCCAGGACCCGGCGCACAAGGATGAGGCGGAGTTCGCGCTCGTCGTGACCGACGAATGGCAGCGGCAGGGCCTCGGCTCAGAGTTCCTCGAGTATCTCATTGAAATCGCCAAAGACAAGAATCTCTCCGAGATCAACGGTGTGGTCCTCAAGGACAACTACCCGATGATTGCGCTGTGCCGTGAGAAGGGCTTCCGGTTCTCCGACGGCGACCCCGGTGAGTACAAGGTCGAGTACGACCTGGTCCTCGACGAGGGGCTCACCGACGGAACGCTGGAGAGCGGCAAAAAGATCAGCGATGACAATGAGAAAAACAGTGGGAAGACAGCAAAAAAAAATTCTAAAAAATCGGACCCTGCCTCAGAACTCATAGAATAGCAGAGCCCTCAGGGTTCGTATCCACGATGTTCACCCACACGATCGGGATCTCCGCTGGTGTGGGTCTCTTGTTCTTTTTCTTGACGTTCATCTGATCACTGTTCCTGGAGTCGTTGCGCGAGTGCTCGGGCGCGGTTCCCGACGACAAAGGATTTCGTGATGAATTCAATCTCTTTTGCTTCCTCAGGGGTTGTTACTTGGCCGACAATCATCATAGGGTCTCACTCCTCGGGTACCTGTTTGGCTGTCTGCTTTAAAAGGTCTTGTTGTACATGCCGTACCCTGGTTGTGGACGGTCGTTATCAGAATAACAAAACCTTTCTTTTTGTTAGTATTACATGCTATCGTTTAAGTAGCGTCTCTTTATTTACAGATGCGCATGCGTCGGCAGCTGTTTCTCCCGTTTCTCCTGGTCCTGGTCTCCTTTGTCTGGGCAGGCTCGTTCCTCGTCGTGTCGTATGCTACACAGGAGATAAGTCCGATTCATCTCGGATTCCTCCGGTTCCTGGTCGCGACACCGCTGATGGTCCTCATCGTGGTTCTTCGCAGAAAGCCGTTGCTGCTCCCGCGAAAGGAAGTACCATGGCTCATCGTCTTGGGGCTCACGGGCGTAACGTTTCTGTACCTGTTCCAGTTCATCGGCATCGCCGAGACGAACGCGCCGACCGCCTCGGTGCTGATTAACATGAACGTGATCTTCATCGCGATCCTGTCAGGGGTGTTCCTCCATGAGACGCTTTCGAGACGCAGGGTCACGGGGATCGTTCTTTCCTTTGTCGGCGTCATCGTGATCATGCTGTCCGATCTTACGGTGCAGCACCTGAGCTTCACCAGCGTCTTTTTCATCGGGTGCCTCCTGGTCCTGTGCTCCGCGCTGTGTTGGGCGTTGTACACGCTGGTCGGTAAAAGGCTCCTGGAGGCCTATGACCCGTTCGTGATCACCGCGTACGCGTTTGTGTTCGGGACGGTCTTGTACCTCCCGTTCGTCGTCGACATCACGCCGGTGCTTTCGCGCATCTCAATGAACGGGTGGCTCGCGGTCTTGTACCTTGCGCTCACCTGCTCGATCTTCGGGTACCTCGGTTGGTACTACGCGCTGCAGCGTATTGACGCAAGCAAGGCAGCCGTGTTTCTGAATTTCATCCCGCTGTTCACCATCCTTATGTCGATTCTTCTAGGACAACAGCTGACTTGGTTCTTCTTCCTCGGGGCCGCCCTCATCGTCTATGGTGTTTATATTACGCAAAAGCAGTGATGATATAGCGAATAGGTTCTGCCGATAGGTTTATTATTGGAGAGTATCTCTAAGATTTATAGGAAGGAAATGAGACGAGTAATATTCAGCCTATTTGTGTGCGTCTTGCTTGTCGTATCTACTGTTCCGTCTATGAGAGCTGTAACGAATCGATGGGTGCAGAAAAGGGAGGTACCTCCGCGATTGACGAGCGCGACCAATCCACCAAAGATCGAGATTTTCTTCTGGGGAGGCACGCAGTTTGGAGTGAATGCAGACATACATTATGACGGGACCGATGAGTTCCTCAATGTGGACTGGTCGCTCCAAGTGAAAGGCAGTTTCTTTGGCTTTCCACTGAAAAATGGAAGTGGTGCGATCGCGATCCACAACCATGAGTCACGATGGGTCTCAAGCGGACTCTTCTTTGGGATGGGTCCGTTCACGGTCACAGCAAGAGCAAACACCGTAGAAACGACCTCGAAGGGTTTCATCTTTCTCTTCCTTGTCATTATGCCACAGTAGTACAATTCATCGTCTCTTCTCCAGGGTCCTCTCTTTTCAATTTTTTTCTTGGAGAAA
>DATKKD010000058.1:0-7478 GCA_035543435.1 Thermoplasmatota archaeon | reverse complement strand
GGGAGCGTCACCTGAACCTTGCGTTCCGCTAGCAACGGACCGTTGCACGAAAACCAGAGATTCCCGTTGTTGGTGATGTGCGTGACGCCAGACTCGTCATCCGCGGTGACCGTCACCTGGGAGTACATCGGATCAGTGCTGAAGGGATACAGCTTGAATGTTGAAGGCATCAGCCAATCCAGTAGCGTGCTCGAAAGGAAATAGACGAGGAGATTGGCGAGTATCGGGTGCGTCGTGAAGAAGGTGGAATTCCACAACCTCATCGCCACCGGAGACGTCCCCGTGATTGTTTTGGTGAGGCTGAGGTGAAACACTCCGTCTTGGTAGCCGTCCACCCGGAAGCGGGCGTTCATGCCGAGGAGCACCGGCTCATGGTAGACAAGGTTCACCATCCCGTAGCGATTCCCCTGGATGAACGCGGTGAAGTTCATCACCCCCTGGTCATCGCTGAGGTTGACCGGGTCGACCGTGAAATTCATGGCCTCATCGTCAACCAGCGGCCCTGACGCGTTGTACCAGTGACCGTTGAGATTGAGGCGGAACATGTCGGTGGTATCAGTTGTGCGCTGTCGTTTCACACTAAACAGTGCGACATCATAATCGGTGGAGTTAAGGAAATCGAGTCTTCCTTGGAGGAACCAGGCATTCGGATTCTTCGGGACGGTATACGATCCTGTGATCGTCTCATAGATGGGTCCAAAGGTGTGTGTGATCACCTGATGGCTGCTGTTCATGAGGATGCTGTACTGGTTTTGTTTGGCCCAGTCGCTGCACTCCATGGTGAGACGCATGGTTCCGTTGCCGGAGGAACACCGAGCTGTTATCGTTACATTGTAGGTCTGTCCTGGGACTGCGGCACCGATCGTCCCCATGGGGAACGAATGGTACGGCTGACCGCTGCGTCCGTCCTCCTGCAGCCTGTGATGAGGCAGTTTCTCTGGGAACGTGAGGAAGGTTGGGCCGTGGACCCGCATCCCAGGGTTCGTCCAATTGACGTTCCCTGACCGGTCGTTCCCGAACCCGAGGATCACCTCGTGTATCGCCTCCTTGCTGCTTGGTGATTCCATCCGGGGGTCAAAGAAGAGTTCCATGGGCTCGGTGCCGACCAGTTGAAGCGTGACAGCTGGTGAGAGCACCTTCATATCCGTCAGCTGCGTCTCGTTGTCCTGAAGAAACATCGGGTAGGAGTACCAATTGGTCGCAGTGGGGTCAAAGGTCGTCGAGATGTTCCAACTATGCGTGTACCCGGGCGTCCAATGCCCGCCCGTTCCAGTGTCCTCCCAGGCTCCTGTGGTGACACCATCAGCGGAGAGATTGTAGATGACGATTCGGTCTTCGTCAGAGTCATTGTTCCAGCTCATCTGCGGGTACGGGGAAGAGAACACCATCGTGTGTCCAAAGTCCCTGATAGGGTGCGTCTCCCCTGTGCTGTGGCTGCCCTCGAACCAATCAGGCTCATGGGTGTGGCCGTGGACCCACAGTTTGATCTGTGGGTTCTGTTGGAACAGCGTAGCCCAGAAGTCCATGTCCTGCTTCCCCCAGTACGGCTCGGTGCTATCTGCTTTGGTCGTGTCTTCGATCGCCTGATGGCTTAGGATAATCGTGGTCGTTGTCGGATACTGCCGGGTCATGTAGCGGATCCATTCGTATTCCACCGGATGCGTCCAGGTGATGTACCCCAACTCAGGGACGACGAGAAAGAGGATTCCGCTGCGCATCATCGCATAGACGGGATTGTTCATGGACAGCTCATTGATAAGAGCGGTGGTGAGATAATGCGGGTTTGCATAATTCATCAGATAATCATCGAGGTCGTGATTGCCTAGCACGGCGAAGAAAGGGAGGTTCACGTGGGAGATCAGATAGGCCTTCAAGTCATTCTTGTACTGATTCACGACCCAGGGCAGACCCGCCCCGTTGACCTGCGCGGTGTCGAGATTCACGATGTCCCCGAGGTGTACCGCGAAATCAAGGAGATTCGTGCCGTTGGTGAGATCGTCCCCCAAGCGGTCGAGATGGTCCGCTGTTCCATAGTAGGGATTTTGATACCTGATGCCGATATGGGTGTCCGTAAAGGCTGCGAAACTCAATTGTGTTTTCTGTGTGAGAGACGCGGTGCGACTCGCATGCGCCCTCAGGTCGTGTTGGACCAAATCATCGCCTCCGGTGCTTACGCCCCTGATATTTTGTAATAAAGGCGATAGCATGATCGAAACGGCCATCAACAGGCAAATAAAAGTCTCTACGGCCTTCCTTCCCATATGCTCAAGACCATTCTTACATTTTTATAATATTCATATCATTTATAAATATAACTCCCAATAGATCAGCCCCACTAAAAACCGGGGTTGGTTTTTTGTATCCTGATATGGTTTGACGAGAATACCAGAGGTTGACAAAACGTTTTAATAACCCGCATCATCTCCACTGCCAACACGACCATGAGAATCGCAGTCCTTCTCAAAGACCGGTGCACACCAAAGCGATGCGCCCGGGAATGCATCAAGTTCTGTCCCAGAGTACGCGCTGGCGATGAGACCGTCGTTATGGGAGAGGACGGCAAACCGGTCATCTCCGAGGACCTCTGCGTCGGTTGCGGCATCTGCGTCAACAAATGCCCATACGAGGCAATCAAGATCATCGGACTAGCCGAGGAACTCACTGAAGACCTGATCCATCAGTTCGGAAAAAACGGGTTCCGTTTATACCGTCTCCCCATCCCTAAAAAGGGAAGCTGCATCGGTATCCTCGGGCAAAACGGCATCGGTAAATCAACAGCGATTAAGATCCTTGCCGGGCAGATCACCCCGAACCTCGGTGATTATAAGAAGAGGAAACCTGCCTGGGAGCCGGTCCTTGACTATTACGCGGGTACCGAGCTGCATGACCACTTTAAGGCGATCGCAGACAAGCGGCTCACCTGTGTCCTCAAACCCCAATATGTCGACCAGCTCCCGAAAATCGTGAAAGGAACCATCAAGGAGGTCCTTAAGTCATCAGATGCTGCCGGGAAATTCAAGACAGTGGTGGATCAGCTCGGGATCCAGAACCTTCTCGAAAAGGAGATCGAAAAAGGCACCCTCTCCGGCGGAGAACTGCAGCTTGTCGCGATCGCCGCAGCACTCGTCAAAGACGTCGACCTCTACTTCTTCGACGAGCCGACCTCCTACCTTGACATCTACCAGCGGCTCAAGGTCGCCCGCATCATCCAGGGGCTCGCAAAAGAGAAGAAAGTCATGGTCGTGGAGCATGACCTCGCGGTCCTCGACTTCCTCTGTGACAACGTCCATATCATGTACGGGACTGAGGGCGCATACGGAGTGACGACCTTCCCGCGAACCGTACGTCATGCTATCAACACCTATCTCTCAGGGTATCTCAAGGAGGAGAACATCCGTTTCGGTGAGAAAATCGAGTTCTTCGCCCACCCGCCGAAACAGCAGCAGGGCTTGAAGGTCCTGGTATCGTACAACGCGCTCACAAAGAAATTCGAGGACTTCAGCTTGCACGTGGAACAAGGAATCATCAGGCAGGGGGAAATCATTGGCATCGTTGGACCGAACGCAATCGGTAAAACCACCTTCGTCAAGATGCTTGCGGGCGTCACGAAACCCACGACGGGCTCCATCGAGTATGATTTGAAGATCAGCTACAAACCCCAGTACATCACCCCGGAGTTCGACGGGACGGTCCGGGAGTACTTCGAAAAATATGCCCCCCACCTGTTCAGCTCCTCGTACTATCAAGGAGAGGTCCACGACGCACTTCACCTGAAATATCTCCTCGACCGGGAGCTGCCCACCCTTTCAGGCGGTGAGCTCCAGCGGGTCGCGATCGCGGCCACCATTGTAAGGGACGCGGATGTCTTTCTCATCGATGAGCCGTCCGCATACCTGGACAGCTCGCAGCGCATGATTGTCTCGCGGATGATTCGCCACATCATCGAAAAATCAGGGAAATCAGCGATGATTGTCGACCATGACGTCTACTTCATCGACATGGTGAGCGACGCGTTGATCGTCTTTAACGGCGTCTCAGGGAAACACGGACGGGCGCAAGGACCGTACAGCCTCCATGAGGGGATGAACCGGTTCCTGAAGGATGTGGACATCACGTTCCGACGAGATGAGGAGACGAAACGACCACGGGTGAACAAACCAGAATCGTACATGGACCGGCAGCAGAAGGAGAGCGGGGAATACTACTACAAGCTTTAAAAAAAATAATGGGAGTGAGGTGGTGACCTCACGTTTGACGACCTTTTTTTTAAGAGGAGACGGTCTCGAAGCTCCAGGTTACCGAGTCGCCGTTGCTCACCAGGTATTTGTCAGCCCCGACCATCGGGCAGACGCCGTTTACGTAGTATTGCCAGTACTTCCCGTCCGTACCACTGGCGAGATTATTGATGGAATCGACTAAGGTCGCGGCATAGGTCGGGTAATAGGTGTATTTCAGACTGTACCCCTGATTTGAGGACGATCGTTTTAGCAGGGAGAAAACCGTTTCGCCGGGGTATGCGACGAGCTGGTCGTGCAACGTCCAACCGTTTGCGGTGATGACCAGGGTGACGCTGGTTTGCTGTGTTTTCCCTAGCCATATTTCGCTTTTCGTTGGGACTTGCATCGCGGTGCCTGTGAACGAGAGTGCGACAAGCCCGAGCACGACGAGTGCCACCGGTATTTTATGGACGGATGTCACCTTTATCGGCTGAACCTGCGTTGTCTTTCGTTGGACGATGAGGAGGACAGGTATCGCGATGGCGACAAACGTGACTACGCCAGAGATCATATGGTAGACCATGAACGGCAGACCCGCGGTGAACACCACGGCAAGCGAGGCGGCATCATGCGGATACATCAGGTACCACCAGCCGAGGTTCGTCCAGACGTCATAGAGGAGCACGAACCCGATGCCGAGGCCCGCTGCAAGCCCCACCGTCCTAGCTCGGATGGTCCCGAACGCCTTCTGCAGGCGTCCTTTATTGAAAATGTTGATGAGCGCGATGATCGCGAACCCTGAGTACGTGAACAGCACGATGCGGTTCATCTGGCTGCCGATGAAGATTGGATTGCCGATGAGGATGTCGCTACAAATCATGCTTGCCAGCGGGACGATGAACGCGACGGTTGGCCGTAGGAGGAGTACCCCGAGGAATGTCGCCACCATGATGACTTCGAAGTTCGGGAACGGCTGCACCCCCATGCCGAACAGCACGTAGCGTCCGATCGTTCCGAACAGTATCAGCCCTATCAAGAGTATCAGTTGCTGCAGATTCGATTGGTTCTTCATGTTCATAATAAACCTCTCCGTTTTGACAGACGGCATAATCATCAAGAGGTATAAAGATTTCGTTTTCCTACAGGGTAGTGCCTTGGATCGCCCGACTCGCAGCGATGAGCTTCTCTCGTATCTTTTCGTTGCACTCCACGGTCGCGGTAATCACCTCATGGTAGGTGATGCTGATCACGTGGGTCTTCTCATAGAGCTGGGAGATGAACGCATGGGTTTTTTCGCCGAGGGGCAGCTGGAACGTGATTCTCACAAGATGCGGGAGGCATTCGTAGATGGTCTTCAGCAGCAGGTCGATGTTTTTGCTTTCCTTCGCAGAAATCATCACATAGAGACGATCCGTCAGACTCCCGGTCCTGGTGAGATGAAGGATGAGGTCGTCCAGGTGTTCTTGGTTGGACAGATCAATCTTATTGAACGCGATGACGATCGGTGCGCTGCTGCCGATGGTTCGCAGCTCGCTGAAGGAAACCTGCAGTTTTTTCTCCACGGTCTCTTTGGATTCAGAGCTGTCCACCACGAGCACGATGACATCAGCAAGCTCGA
The DNA here is from genome assembly GCA_035543435.1 of Thermoplasmatota archaeon. GTDB lineage: Archaea > Thermoplasmatota > E2 > DHVEG-1 > DHVEG-1 > SM1-50. The sequence continues at coordinate 1,643 of DATKKD010000058.1, read as the reverse complement.
GCTCCTCGAGCGTCGAGTGGAACGCTTCTACGATGACCGCGGGGAGCTGTTCGATGAACCCGACTGTGTCGGTGAGCAGGATCGGGATCCTTTTATCTTTCTGTTTCTGGGTGACGCTCCTTGTGGTGGTCGACAGCGTCGAGAAGAGCTGCTCTTCCACCTTCACCTGCTCCTCAGCGAGGAGGTTCATCAAGCTACTTTTACCTGCATTGGTGTACCCCGCGAGCGAGACCGTGTAAAAACCGCTTTTGTACCGAGTCTGCCGCTGGAGCTCCCGGTTCTCCCTGATCTTCTCAAGGTCCTCCCTGATTTTCTTGGATTGTCGTTTGATCATCTCGTAATAGTCATCCACCTGGTATTCACCGCCGGCCATAAGCCCTGGGTGCTCCCCCGCCTTCGCACGATGGATAAGCTCACGGACGTACGGGCGTTCGTACTGCAGCTGGGCTAGCTTCACCTGCAGCCGTGCCTCCCGTCGCTCCGCATGCTGCTCGAAGATTTCTAGGATGAGCCTGATGCGGTCGTACACCGTACAGCCTAGTTTTTTCTCAAGGGAGAACCACTGGGACGGCTTGAGCTCACCGTTGACGATGACAAGCTCGATCGTCTCATCCGTCTGGTCGAGGTAGTCCTTGATCTCCTCAACCTTCCCGATTCCCAGGTAGTAGTTCACGTCAGGTTGGTCCCGGTGTTGGATGAAGTCCTTTTGTACGGTGTACCCAAGTGTCTGCGCGAGCTGAATGATTTCTGAGACGGAATCCTCCAGAGAAAGGAGGATTGCGTTTTTCTGCGGTGTGTTCATTTTTTTCCTTTGCCAGGTGAACAGAAAAGAATGCTATAAATATTCTTCCAATCCGGGATCATTTTTTTGCGATTTCGGCGACTACTTTTTGTGAAAACTCCTTAGTGTACTATAGAATCGTTGCAACGCGGTGATGTTCCCGACGACCGCAAAATAGATTAGCACCCATTCCAGGATCGTCGTTCCCCACGGCAATTGAAACGAGAGAGGAAGCGCCGCATGCTGAATAACGGGAAACACCATGAGAAGGGCGAGGCGATCGGCCCGCCCAAGAAGGCCCGAGTAATCCCGCACATGGCCGACCGCCTGCGCCTGGGTCCCCATGTAACTGGTCAGCAGCACCCCGACGATCGCGAGAAGTCCGATACCTGGCCGACACCACGCGCTCATTGCAAGGCCCCCGATGATGAACACATCAGCGTACCGGTCGAGGGCATGATCAAGGAAATCACCCTTCGCTGTGGCCCTGTTCGTGAGTTTCGCCACCTTGCCGTCGATTGCGTCGAACAACCCGTTCAGCAGCACGAAGAAGGCGGCGAAGAGTAAATAATAATACTGAAGCTCGTTCGCAGGGCTTGAAAGGAAAAACAGCAGCCCTGCGATAATCGCAAAAACAAGGGCAAGCCAGGTGAGCGTGTCAGGGCTTAGGAACGAGAGCCGCTTCGCAAACCAGTTCAGCAGAGGATCCGCCTGCTTCCGTGAACGGTCAAGAACCATGGTCGGTCTCCCACGACGGCTGTCGGTTGAGGATCTCCTCGGACCAATCAATCTGGCCTATCCTATATTGTTTTATCGGTCTGAAGTTGTTCTTGACGATCTCAAGAACCGACGCCGTGACAGC